>DGTU01000082.1 GCA_002394465.1 Treponema sp. UBA4328
ATGTTCGCATATTATAAAACCCAGGGCATCAGTCTTCTTGATAAGCTGAATGAAATCTACAAAACATATGGATATACCCTTCAGACGCTGCACAGCTATGAATTTGACGGCAGTGCCGGTATGAAGAAGATGCAGAACATCATGCAGTCTTTCCGTAATGACGTGAAGGATATCGCCGGCAACACAGTTGAAAGTTTTACAGACTACAGTATCGGTATTGACGGTCTGCCGAAATCCAATGTGCTGCGTTTCCGCCTGGCGTCAGAGATTATCCTGATCGCCCGTCCTTCCGGGACAGAACCGAAGCTGAAATTCTATCTTTCCATTTACGCGAAAAACCGTTCTCAGGCGAAACTGAAAGAAAAACAGGTGCTGACTGATATCGACGGACTGACAAAGATTTAAAGAAAGGATTGAATCAATATCATGAAAGGTATTATTCTGGCGGCAGGAAAAGGAACACGCCTTTATCCCGCCACAAAAGCGATTTCCAAACCCATGCTCCCGGTGTATGACCGTCCGATGGTGTACTATCCGATGGCTACCCTGATGAGCCTGGGGATCCGGGAAATCATGATCATTTCCTCCGCGGCGGATATCGGTGGCTATAACCGCCTGTTTGGTGACGGCAGCCATCTCGGACTGGAGATGAGCTACGCGGTCCAGAACCGTCTCAGGGGGATCGCGGACGCGTTTATTATCGCCCGGGGATTTATCGGGAATGATGATGTCTGCCTCGCGCTGGGGGATAATATTTTCCTGGGAAAAGATTTTTACAACATGCTGTCAGAATTCCGTATGCCGGAAGAAGGCGCAGTGGTATTCGGGTATCCGGTCGAAGATCCGCGGGCCTTTGGGGTCGTGGAGTTTGATGAGAATTTCAATGTACTCTCTCTGGAAGAAAAGCCGGAACACCCGAAGTCGAATTATATCGTTCCGGGACTGTATTTTTATGACAATGCCGTTTCCGATATCGCCGCGAACCTGATTCCTTCGGCCAGAGGGGGTCTGGAAATCACGGATGTCAATAAAGTATATCTGGAAAGGCAGCAGCTGAAAGTCAACCTGATCGATGATTCGATTGAGTGGTTTGATGCGGGTTCCGCGCAGGGCCTGCTGGTCGCGGCCAACGCGGCGGAGCGTTTTGAAAGAGAAAAAGGCGAGCTGAACTGTATCGAGGAAATCGCGTACCGAAAAGGTTTTGTGACAAAAGACCAGCTGGAAAAGCTGATGCAGCCACTGAAGAAAACCAAGTACGGCAAGCATCTCCAGGCGGTGCTGAACGGCGGCGTGCCGATGAAATAATTTAAACAATGAAATGAAAAAAGAGCAATTCCTGTTCGCTTCGTGACGGGATTGCTCTTTCTTTTTCGCATTTTACAGCAGCAGGCTGCTGTTTTACCGTCTGCCTTTATGAACAGCCAGTGCTTTCTGGTAGACGTTTTCCACATTTTCCGCGTAAATCTTCGCGGTAAACTGTGTTTCATAGATCGACCGGGCCCGGGCTCCCAGCGTGGACAGGAATGACGGATCATCCATCAGTTTCCGGAGCGCCTCCGCGAGCGCGTGGACGTCACGGGTCGGGAAAATCAGGCCGTTGACACCGTCCTGGACAACGTAAGGATTGCCGCCGTAATCACTGGCGATGGCCGGAAGTCCCAGGGAGAATCCCTCCAGCAGTGACAGGCTGGTGGCTTCCGTACCGTAGGAAGCATTCAGCTGTACATCGAGAATACTCAGGATATCCGGGACATCCTTCCGGAATCCGGTCATCAGGATATTGTCGCTCAGCCCGAGAGCATCAATCTGTTTCTGCACGGTTTTCAGATAGCTGTTCTCACCGGTACCGGCAAACAGGATTTTGAAATCGTAGCCCTGTTTTTTCAGGAGATGCGCGGCATCGATGATATCCATATGGCCTTTGTAGCTGATCACACGGGCCAGGATGCCAGCGGTAAACTGACCGGGACGGATGCCGAATTCCCGGCGCAGTTTATCCCGGGTTTCCTCCGGAGGCGCGGTCAGTTTCTCAACACCGTTAAAGACCACATCGATTTTTGATGGTGAAATGCCGGCATCCGTCAGGTTGTCCGAGGCTGCCGGGCTCACGGAAATGATCCGGTCCGCGTAATGTTCGTTGATCAGTTTGTTCAGCAGTTTTCCGGGTCCCCGGCTGATCTTTTTCGGAACCGGGAAGACGGAATGCCGTGTATAGACAACCGCGCAGCCGCACCTCCTGGCAGCAATTCTACCGGAAAGAGAACCGTGTGTATGCACCAGATCCGGCTGATACTGCCGGATGACATTCTGAAGGAGACGGATGGCGGCCCGGTCGTAAGACTGGTCAGAGATTCCGTCGATTTCAAAAACCCTGATATCCAGGGCCTGGATCCGTTCTGTGAGCAGACTGCCGGCCGGTACGATGACAGCCGCTTCAAACTTGCTGCGGTCCATGTATTTCAGATAGGTAAGAAGCGCCCGGCCGGCTCCGCCGACATTGGTATCGCTGATAATATTGAGAACTTTTTTCATCGGTTATCTGTCCCTTCCGTAGAAAATGAGAACCCGGGAATCACGTGAAAATAACCTGCGCGGGAGGGCGCAGGTTATTCTGAAGAATTTACCGGGATTTGTGCAAATGACCGGCAGGATGCTGCCGGATCAGTCGTAGCTGATTACGTCACAGGCTCCGCAGCGTACCGCGGAAAAACCGCCGCAGGTTTCACAGGACGCGAATTTTTCACAGCTGTCATTGCAGTTCGATCCGTTTTCAAACTCATCCCTGAACTTACACCAGGTGGTGAACGATTCCAGACGGCCGGTTTCCGGTGATGTGACAGGATGTCGTTTGTCAAAATATTCGCACAGCCAGTAGCAGATTCCGCCGTTCGGTCCCGTCAGACCTTCCATGTGGTTTCCGCCAAAGTACATATCGTAAGTCTGGGCGTATTGGGCCTGATCCTTAAATTTGTCCATGATAGCCTCCATTCACTGTAAGGAATTGTACCTTGATAACCTGCACCCGGAAAAATATCCATCGGAAATGGAACAGGTTGTCTGCGGACAGTTCCTGATCCTGTTTCAGATCCTTCAACCCGGCAGGGATGAAATGATCCGCTGTTGATATATTCTCTATTTTATACCATAAGACGGATTTATAAAAGAAAAAAGCACACAAATTATTTTTGGCACAAACATATTCTTTTGGCAGGAAATAATTGGCCCTCCGCCGGAACGGAGGGCATTTTATACAGATTTCCGTCCGGAAAACTGACGGCGGAGTGTAATTTTAAGCGGATCAGGGATTTCGTGTATCCGTTAAAAGCCTCAGTCCGTGCTGAGCACCGCACCGGTATTGGCAGAAGTGACCAGCTTCGCGTAACGGGAAAGATAGCCGGTTTTTTCCTTAGGTTCCGGCAGGACAAAGGTTTCCCGTCTCTTCGCGATCTCTTCTTCGGTCAGCTGGACTTCCAGGACACGGTTCGGGATGTCGATGTGGATCGTATCGCCGTCCTGCAGCAGACCGATCAGACCGCCGGCCATGGCTTCCGGAGAAACGTGGCCGATGGAAGCGCCTCTGGAAGCGCCGGAAAATCTGCCGTCTGTAATCAGCGCGACATCTTTGTCAAGTCCCATTCCGGCGATGGAGGAAGTCGGGGAGAGCATTTCCCTCATGCCCGGACCGCCTTTCGGACCTTCGTAGCGGATGACAATGATATCTCCCTTTTTGATCTTTTTGCCCCAGATGGCTTCCACTGCTTCTTCTTCGGAGTTGAAGAGGACCGCCGGGCCGGTGTGCTCCAGCATTTCCGGAGCGACCGCGGATTCCTTGACAACGGCTCCGTCCGGGGCCAGGTTGCCGCGCAGGATGGCCAGGCCGCCTCTGTTGCGGTATGGATTTTCAACAGGACGGATGATTTCATGGTCGAGAACCGGATGGTGGGCGATGTTTTCACCGATGGTTTTACCGGTCACGGTCATACAGTCTTTGTGGATCAGATCCAGCTTTGTGAGTTCGTTCATGAGCGCCGGGATGCCGCCCGCGGCACCGAGCTGGTCCATATGATGGTGTCCGCTCGGGCTCAGTTTGCAGAGATTCGGTGTATGCTCGCTGATGGCGTCGAACTTGTCGAGTTCCAGCTTCAGTCCTGCTTCGTGGGCGATGGCCGGGAGATGGAGTACGGTGTTGGTGGAACCGGCCATGGCCATATCGACCGTAATCGCGTTTTCAAAAGCTTTTTCCGTCAGGATGTCCCGTGGACGGATATCGCGGCGGAGCATTTCCATGACCTGCATACCCGCCTGCTTGGCCAGACGGATCCGCTCACCACTGTCGGACAGCGCAGTACCATTGAAAGGAAGACCCATGCCGAGTACTTCCGTCAGGGAATTCATGCTGTTGGCCGTGAAGAGACCGCTGCAGGAACCGCATCCCGGACAGCAGTTCTGCGCGACCGCTTCCAGCTCGTCCGCGTCGATGTCTCCGTTCTGGAAGGAACCGACGCTTTCCATGACCGAATTGAAATCCAGAGTACGTCCGTTCAGGTGGCCCGGTCTCATCGGACCGCCGGAAACCACCACTGCCGGGATATTGAGCCTGGCCGCGGCCATGAGCATACCCGGAACGATTTTGTCACAGTTCGGAATCATAACGAGAGCGTCAAACTGGTGAGCCTTGGCAACGCACTCAACGCTGTCTGCAATCAGTTCACGAGTTACGAGAGAGTATTTCATTCCCTCGTGGCCCATTGCAATCCCGTCACAAACACCGATAGCCGGGAACTCAACCGGAGTTCCGCCAGCCATGCGGACGCCTGCCTTTACAGCCTCAGCGATGCGGTCAAGCTCGATATGACCAGGAATAAGTTCATTTTTTGCACATATAATTCCTACCATCGGCTGCTTCAGTTCTTCTGCAGTGTAGCCGGAAGCGTAGAAAAGAGAACGGTGTGGAGCGCGTGCTGTTCCAACAATTGCGTTATCAGATTTTTTAGTATTTGCCATAATGTACCTCTAAAAAAATATTTTGAAGAAACTTTCGGTTTATTATACTTGTATGAAAATATTGCGTAAAGTGAAATAACGGAAAGGATTTATTGCATTAAAATCAATAATTGTCCCATTTAAAATCATCAAAATCCTTTATCTGCCGCTCGTAATCATTCCGGAAATATTTCTCAATGCTCCGGATTGTAAGCGGCTTTTTATTTGAATAATTCGGATTGAGGTAAAAGTATGCGTTGTAAAGCTGCTCCCTGTTCTTCGTCTCAGGACTAAAGTCATCTATAAAAATGATTCCTGCAAGATTGCGGCTTATGTCACGCACAGAAATCTGGTCAGAAATATAACCCCGCGAATATTTTCCAGCCGGCAACTTCATCCGGTTAAGTTCGATAAAAGTCCTTCTGGCAAGCGAACGGTAAAAAAGATTGTTAAAATCCCCGAAATCAACCGTTTCTTCATTAAACCACGGATTACGCACCATCGTAATCACTGAATATTCACTGTCGAGGAGCTTGTTTCCGTAATCAAGGAATTTATATTTGTAGGCTTCTGCCATTGCATAGGGAGAATATTCCTTTACAAGGCTGATTGTATCAGAGTATTCAATCCGGAACGTAAACTTAATCCCCTTCTCTGATTCATAGTTAAGGATACGTACATTGTTTTCGACGGCCTGAACGAGGGAGCGGTAAATCCTTCTCTTTTCGTATCCGAGGTGAGCCTTGACTTCTGAATAATCAACTGAAGAAAGGTTGTCAGCCCCGATCATTACGTTTTTCTTGAGGCTCAGGACGGCATACTCTTCAACGGCTTCAAAAACTTCATCGAGGATATTCTGATGTACGCAGTTAAAGGATTTTACGTCCGTAAATACGTCGCCGGTTTTAAGGTGAAGGCACAGGTCAATGTCGATGACTTCTTTCTGGCCGTTTAATGCCGGAACGGAAGACGGATGCTCTGTAACCGGAAGCTGATTGATATAGGTAAGGTCAAAAAAAGCAGAAAACTCTGAATAAAAATCCAGCGCGACAAGTTCAGAATAAGGACCTGCCCAGCCGGAATTCTTAGCTTCGGCAATATTCTTGACGCGCTCTGCAATGGCTTTTATCTGTTCAGGATGCATGCAGAACTTTTCATTCAGACGCCTGAGCCTCTCAACAAAATTCCTTGCAAAAAGGTTATAAGGCTTATGATTAAGAGGCGCCAGACACTTGTTCGTGTTGAATTTGTTCCTGACTTCCTTTTTTACACCGAAAATTGTCTTTATCAGTTTTTCAGCGTTTTCGACATCCGTCATTGCAGATAATTTTTAGTCCCTTCCCCTTCCAAAGAGCCTGAGCAGTACAAGGAAGAGGTTTATAAAGTCAAGGTAAAGTTCAAGAGCCGCAAGAATTGAAACCTTATGATAATCGTCATTGTTTCTGGCACCGGCAGCAGTTTTTGCAACCTTCTGGCTGTCCCATGCAGCAAGTCCCGAGAAAACGATGGCAGAGGCAATCATTATTATATAATCAAGCATTACAAGCTGAACGCCTGAAATTTTTGCCATAATCCATCCGACGGCATTTGTAATGATGATTCCGAGAAGTCCCATCATCATGTAACGGCCGAAGGTAGCAAGATTGCGCTTCGTAGTAAGTCCCCAGAAACACATTATGAAGAACATTACCGAAGTACCCAGGAAGGCACTTACGATTGAATAGAACTGATATACGATAAAAATTGAAGAGAGCGTTACGCCGTTCAGTACGGAATAAAGCAGAAATCCGAATGCTGCTCCTGCAACGGACATCTTACGGATCCGCGCCGTAAGCACAAGAACTATGACTATCTCTGAAACGGCAAAAATCCAGAATCCGGCCTGATTGAAAAGCTGTCCCGGTCCGAACATAAAGGCACCAAATCTTGAAAGCATGTTATCTGGTGTTCCAAGCGGATAAACATAGATAATTTTTGAAACGAGCCATGCAACGATACCGCTTACAAGCAGTGCAAATCCCATCCAGCCGTATGTTCTTCCAAGAAAGCGTGAACGTTCCCTGTCAGCCGTTCTTATAACTTTTGCAGCTTCTGCCATTGTATTCCTCCATAGATTCAGGCAAAAAAATCTTATAATCATGATAGCACAAAAACATCTAAAATCAAAATATAAAATTCCGATAATGAAAGAGTATATAAGTTTTTTGGGAGGAACCATGAAAAACCGCATTCATTCAATTATCACTGTCGCAGCCGTAATTTTTGCACTTACAGGCTGTGCTTCAGCACCTCAGAAACCAGTAACAGTTCAGGAACTTATCAAGGAGGGCCGCTACGAAGAAGCAAAAGATCTTTTTATGGCAAAGGCCAATATCAACGAGCAGGATGAAGACGGAAATACGGCTTTACATCTTGCTGCAGCAGCCAACGAAAGCGACCTCGTAAGTTTTCTCATCATCAAGGGCGCTGACACGGAAATCAAAAATGCAGCAGGAGACACTGCCCTTCATATCGCAGTCAAAAAAGACTACATCTCAACGGCAAAAGTCCTCGCAATAGTTCACGGTGATATTTTTGCAAAAGATGCAGACGGAAACACAGCCCTTGAACTCGCACTTGCAAAAGGCGGCGAATGGTACGATGCAATGATTACTCCTCAGACAGGAGAACTCAGGGACATAAACGGCGAAACTATCGTTCATTATTTTGTCCGCACAAAGGATGAACTTGCAGTTTCAAGCTGCATCAGGCAGCAGATTCCCCTTTCAGTAAAAAACAATGCAGGAAAAACTCCGCTTGCACTCGCCTTTGAAAACGCATCTGATTTTTCTTCCGTAAGGATTGCAGCCTCCCTCATTCTTGCAGGAAGCGAACTGTGCCGCGGAGAATATGCTTATTTTGAAGATGCAGTAAGAACACACAACATGATCATACGCTTTGCTGACGGACAGACTCCTCTTCACATTGCAACGATAAACGGACATACAGGTGTCGTTAACTATATTCTTTCAGAAAAAACTTCCGTAAGGCTCACAGACATACTTCAGTCACAGGATATTTCAGGCGCAACTCCGCTTCATGAAGCAGTACGCTACGGAAGGGCTGACATTGCAAGGCTTCTTCTTGCAAAGGGAGCACAGGTTGATGCCCTCGATTCAATCGGAAAGAGTCCTTTCCTTCTTATCATTCCTCCTGAAGCACAGAACTCAATCTATTCAACCCTCTTTCAGTACAATGCAAGCGCAACCCAGAAAGACATGTACGGAGACACCGTTCTTCATGTAGCTACAATGGGAAATGCACCGGTTGACGTACTTAACCTTCTCGTAAGTCACGGTGCCGGAGTCAATGAACGCAACAAGCAGGGCGTAACTCCGCTTTCACTTGCAATCGAAAAGAACAACACTGCCCACGTCGTATTCTATGCAAATCACGGTGCAGACATTAACGCAGAAGACCAGAACGGAAAATCACCTCTGGTTTATGCACTTGATTCTCCGACAATCGACATGCTCAAAACCCTCGTTACCAAGGAAAACATACTTACAAAAGATTCCCAGGGAAACACTCCCCTTCACATCGCACTGATGAAGGATTCACCTTTTGAATACATCCAGTACCTTATCGAAACGGGTGCTGACGTAAATGCCCGCAACAAGAGCGGAGATTCAGTTCTTTTCCTTACCGTACAAAAAAATAACCGTCAGGTTGGCGACATGCTTCTTGAAAGGGGCGCAGACATCTTTGCAACAAATACACAGAACAACTCACCTCTCAGAATTGCACTTACAAGCGGCGGTGACATTCAGGACTGGCTCATTACTTCACAGACGATGAATACAACCGACGGAAGCGGAAACACCCCGCTCCACTACGCAGCAGAATGGAAGCTCGACAGTTCAATCCTCAGGCTCGTAGAAAAAGGTGCGAAAATCAATGCCGTAAACTCAAACGGTGAATCAGCCCTCTTCTCTGCAGTAAAAGGCAATTCACCTTCAACAATCAATACCCTCGTTCGTGCAGGAATTGAAACAGACGTACGATCAAACCTCGCACGCGATCATCTTGGAAACACTCCGCTTCACTATGCAGTAAGGTGGAATTCCCTCGATGCAGCACAGACACTTCTTTCAATGGGAATGGAAGTAGATGCACAGAACCTCAGCGGAAAGACTGCACTCAGCGACGCCTGCCGTTCATCTAAAAAAGACATGGCAATCCTTCTCATGAAAAACCGTGCAGACATTAATGCCGCTGATGCTACCGGAAGAACAGTCCTCATGGATTCAATTTCTTCAAACAACGAATACATGGTAAGCCTTCTCCTTGCAAACGGAGCAAATCCTCAGATTCAGGAAATGTCGGGAAGGACTGCATATCACGAAGCTGCCGTCGGCGGAAACATAAACATCATTACAAAAGTCCGTGAAGCAGGCGGAAACCCTCTTTCACGCGACAGCTACGGTGACTCTCCGTTCTCACTCGTCCTCAGAAGCGATGACAAAATTATCAGGGCAGTCCTCGGCTCAAACCTGACAATCGTTGATTCAGACGGAAATACACCGGTACATATTGCAATCGAGAAAAAAGTAAATTCAAAAATCCTCGAAAAAATCCTTTCAATGGGCTATCAGGTTAACATCCGTAACGGAAAGGGACTTACGCCGCTCAACATGGCAGTTTCTGCAAACCAGAAAAAGAATTCCCTGATTCTCCTTGAACACGGAGCAAATCCATTTACAGCAACAATTTCAGGCGACAGCGCACTTACAAATGCATTCAAGAACGGCAACATCGAAATCCTTGATGCAATCGTAAAGTACAATGCCGCAAAAACTGACATGCAGGGAGATTCAATCCTTCACTATGCTGCACGTCTTGCCGATGAAAACATCTGCAAACACCTTGTAGAAGCAGGCCTCGACCGCAACGCAAGGAATATTTCAGGCGAAACGCCTGCCCAGATGGCAGAACGCTGGAACCGCATTACAATCGCCGGAATATTAAAATAAGTCATATAAACGCCAAAAGCCGCTTCAAATGAAGCGGCTTTTTTTATGCATTAAATCTGCATGAACTACAGGATATATCTTGAAAGATCTTGATTTTCAACAAGGTCAGTAAGTTTTTTATCTACATAGGCAGCATCAACCGTTACGGTTTCACCTGCATGTTCATCAGCATCAAAACTTATTTCTTCAAGAACTTTTTCCATTATCGTATGGAGCCTTCGTGCGCCGATATTTTCAGCCTTTGAATTGACTTCTTCAGCAAGTTCGCTCATACGGTTAATTGCATCTTCAGTAATGTCGAGCTTAAGGTTTTCAGTCTCAAGAAGTGCCTTGTACTGCTTGACGAGGGAATTTTTCGGTTCAGTTAAGATGCGCTTAAAGTCTTCCTGTTTAAGCGATTCAAGTTCAACCCTCAGCGGGAACCTTCCCTGAAGCTCAGGAATCAGGTCACTCGGAGAACTTACGCTGAAAGCTCCTGCCGCAACAAAAAGAATATGAGTAGTATCAACAACACCCCATTTGGTATTTACCTTTGAACCTTCAACGATCGGAAGGATATCCCTCTGAACGCCTTCACGACTTACGGCAACTCCGCTTGAAACGCCGCCCTTTGTTGCAATCTTGTCAATTTCATCGATAAAGATAATTCCGCTCTGTTCTACCCTTTCGCGGGCAATATCCCCGGCCTTGTCAGGATCAATCATTGAATCGAGGACTTCTTCGGTAAGGTATTTTCTTGCTTCACGTACGGTCATCGACTTTTTCTTCTGATTGCGGCCGCTGAGCATATTCTGAATTTCCATCATTCCGTTCTGAAGGTCATCCATAGAACCGCCGGCAATTATTTCCATGCTCGGCATTGAACGCTGCTTTTTTACGACAAGTTCAACTTCACGGTCTTCAAGTTTTCCTTCACGGAGCATCTGACGGAATTTTTCGCGCGTATGATTGTCAGCAGAAGCTTCATTTTTCTTCTCGTCTTCAGCCTGTTTTGCAGCAAGGGCAGCATTCTGCTCTTCCATGAGTTTTCGTGCATCTTCAGGAGTTCCGCTGAAAGGAATGAAGTCAAATTTCACTTCCTTGCCGGCAGCCTCTTTTTCTTTTTTACCGCTTCCAGGCAGAAGAAGGTCGAGAAGCTTTTCCTCAACTTTAGGGCCGCACTGCTCCCTCATTGAGTCTTCCATTTCTTTCTTCACGTTGTTAAAGCCGACTGCCATGAGGTCACGGACCATCGACTCAACGTCACGTCCGACATAACCGACTTCCGTATATTTTGTTGCCTCAACCTTTACGAACGGAGCATTTACGAGCTTTGCAAGACGGCGTGCGATTTCAGTTTTACCGCAGCCTGTAGGTCCGATCATAAGTATGTTTTTCGGAGCAACTTCTTCCTTCATTTCCTCAGAAAGCTGAAGACGGCGGATTCTGTTGCGGAGTGCAACTGCAACTGCTTTTTTTGCCTTTGCCTGTCCGATTATGTACTGGTCAAGTTTTTCAACAATCTGTTTTGGTGTAAGTCCGCTAATCATTTAAATTTCCTCAAGTACGATATTCTGGTTTGTATAGATACAGATATTTCCTGCAATCTTAAGCGAGCGTTCTGCAATTTCACGGGCAGAAAGGGTTCCGCAGTCAAGATAAGCAAGGGCAGCAGAATATGCATAGTTTCCGCCTGAACCGATTGCAAGCGCATCATTTTCAGGCTCAATTACGTTTCCGTCACCGCTGATCAGGAGCATTTTATCCTTATCAGCAACAATCAGCATTGCCTCAAGTTTCTGAAGTGACCTGTCCGTCCTCCATTTTTTTGCAAGTTCAACGGCACTTCTCGTAAGGTCGCCGTGATATTCCTTGACGTGAGTTTCAAACAGATCAAGCAGCGTAAAGGCATCGGCAACGCTTCCGGCAAAACCTGTCAGAATCTTGCCGTCATAAATCTTTCTTACCTTGTGTGCATTTCCCTTGCAGACAGTATTTCCAAGCGTAACCTGACCGTCGCCGGCCATTGCAACTTTTCCGTCCTTGCGTACGCACAGAATCGTCGTACTTCGTATTTTTGTCTCGTCTGACATTTTTTACTCCAGGCCCCGTTTATTTATTTCCGCCATGCGGATGTGCTTTGTTGTACAAATTTATAAGCTGCTCAGTCGAAATATGCGTATAGCGCTGAGTCGTACTGATGGATGAATGGCCTAAAAGTTCCTGAACCATCCTCACGTCAGCACCGTTTGTAATCATTGCAGTCGCAAAAGTATGCCTGAATGCATGCGGATTAACATGACGCTTAGTACCTTCACTTCCGGAATAACGCGAAAGCACATACCTTATTCCCTGCGGCGTCATTTTCCCGCCCCGCTGGTTTACAAAAAGGCTTTCATCAGTTTCCTTACCTGCAAATCTTTTTTTTCTGTCGGCAAGATAAACTTCAAGCGCATTCCTTGCATCCTGCTCAAAGTATACCCTGCGCATTTTGCCGCCCTTACCGAGAACAACCGCCGAAGTCAGGTCATCAGAAAGGTCTTTTATCCTGAGGCCGGTAATTTCGCTCACACGGCATCCGCTTGAATAAAGGACTTCAAACAGTGCCTTATCGCGCGTCTGCCATAAAAGTTCATTAACTTCCGGTTCCCGGCAGATTGCATCCGTTTCCCTGCCCGTCAAAAAATTAGGAAGTTTTTTCGGGAGTTTTACCGTCTTAATTTCAAGGGCGACATTAAGATCAATATAATTAAATTTCCGGCAATAGGCAAATAAAGAACGCACGGAAGCTATGTACCTGTTTATCGATGCAGCAGACATTTTTCTTTTTGATAGCTCTGCAATCGTAAGCCTTATGTCTTCTGCAGTGATCTGCCTGATGTCCCGGTCTTCACCGATATTCTTCATGGACATAAAGGTTTCAATGTCACGCCTGTAACCTCCGGAGGTATTGACGGACACATTCCTTACAGAATCAAGATAAAGCAGGTATTCTTCCGCATATTCCCTTAGCGTCACTTAAGTTCCTTAGTTTTCTTCTTTCATTGCTTCCATTGCAAGCGATTCAGCCTCACTTGCTTCGTCAGCAGAATGCAGGTAATCACAGTCAGGATTGATGCAAGACTTGTAGTTGCCGTTTTTCTTATCGAATTTTTCAACGAGGAACCAGCCGCACTTAGGACAGTACTGGTTTTCGAGCGGCTTAAAGTGGCTGATAAAGCTGCACTTAGGATAATTCGTACATCCGTAGAATTCCTTGCCGCGTCCCTTTGTCTTTCTTGTTACGATTTCACCGTCACATCCTTCAACAGGACATTTTGCAAGCGGAATAGACTTGGTATTGTGGCACTCAGGGAATCCTGAACATGCCAGGAAGAATCCGAAGCGTCCGAGCTTTTTCATCATCGGCTTTCCGCACTTTTCACAGATTTTGTCTGTAGGTTCATCAAGGAATCCCTTTACGCTTTCAACAGAATCTTCAACTTCACCGCAGCGTTTGATGAAAGGATCGTAAAAATCCCTGATCATATTGTTCCATACGATTTTATCCTGTTCGACAGCATCAAGCTGGTTTTCAACGTCGGCAGTAAAATGCTCATTGATTACATCCGGGAACGCTTCAACAAGAATCTTGCAGATCATTTTACCGAGCAGTGTCGGAACAAGCTGTCTGTTTGACCGGGTAACATAGTACCTGTCCAGAAGAACAGAAATAATCGGAGCATATGTTGACGGGCGTCCGATTCCTTTTTCTTCAAGCATTTTTACGATGCTCGCATCAGTATATCTTGCAGGTCCCTGGGTAAAATGCTGTTCCGGATAGAATTTATGTGCACTGTCAAGGATTTCGTCCTTTTCAAGTGCAGGCAGTTTTCCCGTAACTTCTTCCTTTGAAGAAAGAAGCTTGACTA
The DNA here is from genome assembly GCA_002394465.1 of Treponema sp. UBA4328. Classification (GTDB taxonomy): domain Bacteria; phylum Spirochaetota; class Spirochaetia; order Treponematales; family Treponemataceae; genus Treponema_D. The sequence continues at coordinate 13,886 of DGTU01000082.1, forward strand.
CATTATAGAATCCCTTTTCAACGAGACGGCTTGCACTTACACGGAACAGGGCGTCTCCGCTTGAAATATCAACGCTTGTAGTTCTTGTCTTTGCATTGCCCATCTGACAGCTTACGAATTTTTCCCAGATTAACTGATACAGCCTGAGCTGGTCACGTGAAAGATATTCCTTAACGTAATCCGGAGTATATTTAGGATATGTAGGCCTGATACATTCATGGGCATCCTGTGCACTCTTTCCGACTGCATACGAAAGCGGTTCAGCAGGAAGGTCTTCAGGATAGTTTTCCTTAATCCATTCACGTACTTCATCAAGTGCACTCTGTGCAATACGTACGGAGTCAGTACGCATGTAAGTAATAA
>DGTU01000069.1 GCA_002394465.1 Treponema sp. UBA4328
AATGATGAACGCGAACAGACATTGAACCAGCTCCTTGTTGAAATGGACGGTTTCGACAATGAAAAGGGACTTATTATTCTCGCAGCAACCAACCGTGCAGACATCCTTGATGCAGCACTTTTGAGACCCGGCCGCTTTGACAGACAGGTTCCGGTTGAAAAGCCTGACGTAAAGGGACGTGAAGAAATCCTCAGGATTCATGCAAAGCACGTCAAGCTTGATAAGGACGTTGATTTTGTTTCCGTAGCACACGGAACGACGGGATTCGCAGGTGCAGACCTTGCCAACGTCGTAAACGAAGCCGCACTTCTTGCCGTCAGAAACGGACGCAAAAAGGTTACGATGGAAGACTTTAATGAAGCAATCGATAAGGTAAGCATCGGCCTCAAGAAGAAGACACGCAAGGACAACGAAAAAGAACGCAAGCTCGTTGCAGTTCATGAATCCGGACATGCACTTGTTGCAGCATTTACTCCTGACCATGAACCTGTAAATAAAATTACAGTAGTTCCGAGAAGCCATGGAATCGGCGGATTTACACAGTACCGCGAAGAAAAAGAAAAGAATTTCATGACTCAGAAGGATCTCATAAACGAAATTGACTCAATGCTCGGCGGACGCGCTGCAGAGCAGATTATCCTCGGAGACATTTCTACCGGTGCATCAAATGACATTGCCCGTGCAACTGAAATCGTCAAGAGCATGATCGTTGACTTCGGTATGAGTTCAAAGTTCAGCAACATGACTCTCGGAAAAGGCGTTCTCGGAAACAGGGGCGGTGAACCGAACCTCGTCCGCGAATTCAGTGAACAGACACAGAATTATATCGATGAAGAAATTGCCCGTATCCTCAAGGAACGCTACTCATATGTAGTCAAGCTTCTTACAAAAAAGAAATCGCTCCTTGAATATGTTTCTACAAGGCTTCTTGAAATTGAAACAATGGACGGCAAGGAATTTGCTGAAATCGTAAAGGCTCATACAGATCTCGAAGAATCAAAATCTGCAAAGCCAAAAAAAGAACGCAAAACGACGGTAAAGAAAACTGAAGCAAAAAAAGATAAATCAGAAAAGGAAGAAAAAGAATAATATGAAAAAAATCATTACCCTTGTACTTGCTGCATTTACTGCGGTTTCCAGTGTTTTTTCACAGGAGATAAAGACTGCTCCTAATTATTTTAAGGATATTTCTGCATTTTATGAAACAATAAAGGACTATGAAGCTGACGCAGACATTAAGGCTGACCGCCAGATCATGAAAGCCCACGTTTCCTTTAAGAAACCAAACCTCCTCAGGATGGATTTTTCAAATCCTAAGGATCAGACTGTCGTATTTAACGGCAACCAGCTTACGATTTATCTCCCTGGACAGAATGCAATTTTGACACAGAGTGTTACGGGATCTCCACAGAACGGTGCTAATCTTGCAACTCCGCAGGGCCTCAACCTCATGAGCCGCTATTTTGCAATTTCATATGAAGTCGGACCTGAGCCGGTTGCCCTTGATGACGGTTCTGATGAAAAAGTCGTAAAACTCGAACTCAAGCGCAGAAACCTGACTGAAAACTTCAGGAACATAAGGATTGCAATTTCAGCCGATACGAAACTTATCCGCAGGATTGAAGCCGTTACCGGTGCAAACGAAACCTTTGTATTTAATTTTACGAACTATGTGCTCAACCAGGGAATCCCTGAGCAGCGCTTTATTTATACGCCGTCTTCGGCAGCAAACGAATACAATAATTTTCTCTTCTCGGAGTAATGATATATGGAAAGCTATGGTGCAATACTGAAACAGACACGCGAAGCAAAGGGACTTATATATGATACAATTTCCCGTGATACTTCGATTGCAAAATTTTATCTTGAAGCCCTTGAGAAGGAAGATACGGCAGCTTTCCCGGGTGAACCATATCTTGTAGGATTCCTCAGAAACTATGCCCTTTATCTTGAACTTGATGCAAACAGGCTTGTAACGCTCTATAAGGCTAAAACTCTTCAGGAAGCACCTGTTCCGGAAGGACTTATCGTACATGAAAGCCCGAAATACAAGACTCCTAAATTTATCATCGCTGCCGCAGTTTTAATTCTCGCAGCAGCCGGAATACTGGTTTATGTATTCACCTCGAAAGAGTCAGCAGAAGATCCTGCACTCGCAGATAAAAATACAAACAGAACTTATGAGCTTTCAGAAAAGCCTCTTCAGACACGACTCTATAAGGGTGACCAGCTCGTAATGAGTTCAAACGGAAGCAACGTAATTATTACGGTTGCAGAAACCAGGGGCTCACTTGTGCTTGAAACACCAGTAGGAAAACAGAGCATTGACCTTTCGGAAGAACTTGAACTTAACATTGATGATGATGCAGAACCGGACATGATTGCATATCTTTCTGACATTGCGCCGGCTGAAGGTGATGAAAGGCGCGGTGCTGAAGTAAGGATTATGCTTAAGGATGCTTCTTATGCGGCAATCGAACAGACTGTCGAAAGTGAAATCCTTGCACTCGATGCAAATGCCGGAATCCAGAATAAAACCGTTATTTTTGAAGATACAAGGGCATATCCGTTTACTATCGTTGCGACCCTTCGCGGCGGTACTGCATTCAGATATAAGACAGACAATAAAGAGCCGGTTGAAGACTTCCTTTCAAGCGGTGAAGAAGTCAGAATTACGGCCAGCAACGCTGTAAGGCTCTGGATTGCAAACGGAAATGCAGTTAAGCTTCAGGTTGTTGCCGGAGCACGTTCATATGACCTCGGAGTTTCAAAGGCCGGTGCCGTAGTCGTTGAAGACATCCGCTGGATAAAGGATGTTGACGGACGCTACAAAGTCGTAATCGTGGACGTAGACTAGGATGAAATTCTTTATAGACCAGCACGGTTGCGCCAAAAATCAGGTCGACGGTGAGCTTATCATCAATCTTCTCAAAGAAAAAGACTGGGAACAGACTTTTGAAGCCAGTGAAGCTGATTTAATCGTCGTAAACTCGTGCGGTTTCATAGAATCTGCCAAAACAGAAAGCATTAATGCCGTAATGAGCGCCCGGCAGATGTATCCGAAGGCAAAAATTCTTCTTGCAGGCTGCCTTGCAGAGCGTTATGCAAATGACCTTAAGGACGACCTTCTTGAAGCCGACGGATTCTTTGGCAACGGAGATTTAAGCCAGATTTACAAAGTGATTGAGCCGCTGATGAAGGACGAACGCCCGGTTCTCGTTCCTGAGCAGAAAGGCGTCTGCTGCGGTGACAGAAACCTTCTTCTTTCGTTTAAGGGATCCGCATTTGTAAAAATTACAGAAGGCTGCAATAACCGCTGTTCGTTCTGTGCAATTCCGATTATCCGCGGTGACCTCAGGAGCCGTCCTGCAGATGAAATCATAAAAGAAATCAAAGACCTCGTTTCAAAAGGCATTTATGAAATCAACCTCATCGGCCAGGACCTTGCAGCGTACGGAACAGGTGCGACAGACAACTGCTTCGGCGACGGACGGACACATTTACCGAACGGAACTCCGGGAAGCGAAGTTTTGACACAGATGGACGCAGATGGACACAGATTAAATAGTGAAAGCAATATCTGTGTGAATCCGCGTGAATCTGCGTCTGATTTTGAATCAGGGCTTGCCCGTCTTCTCCGCATGATTTCTGAGATTGAGGGAACTTTTGCTGTCCGCCTTCTGTATATTCATCCGGATCACTTTAACGAAGATATTTTGCCTGTTATGAAGGCTGATTCTCGTTTCCTGCATTATTTTGACATTCCTTTCCAGAACGGTGACGATGCAATTATCAAGGCAATGAACCGTGTCGGAAGCGGTGAAAAATACCGGGCTTTGATTTCAAAAATTCGTGAGACTTTCCCGGATGCCGCAATCCGCACAACATTCATGGCAGGCTTCCCCGGTGAGACAGAAGAATCTTTTGAGAATACAAAAAAATTCTTAAAGGACATTGCTGCTGACTGGAGCGGCTGTTTCTCTTATTCAAAAGAAGATGACACACCGGCCTATTCTTTTAAAAAACAGGTTCCACACAGGACTGCAGAAAAAAGAGCATCAGAACTTGTTGAGCTTCAGGCAGAAATTACCCGTGAGCGCTTAAAGACCCGCTGCGGCGGCGAATATGACATTCTTATAGAAGAAGTTTTGAGCCAGAGCGAAGAAAATCCTGACGAAGGACTGGCAATCGGTCGGGCATGGTTCCAGG
>DGTU01000045.1 GCA_002394465.1 Treponema sp. UBA4328
GACATCCTGCAGAGTGTTATTGAGACCGTGTCCCATGTGAAGAACGCCGGTTACGTTTGGCGGCGGAATGACGACTGTATATTTGATATTTGATTTTTTCTGTGAGTGGACAGGAGAGTCGGAATCTGAAGCAGGCTTAAAGAAGCCCTTCTCGACCCACTGAGAATAAATTCTGTCTTCAAAATCTTTTGGATTGTAAGCTTTTTCCAGTTCAATAGCTTTCATGCCATTACCTCTTCACCGCGTCCCATAGCCGTAAGACCGGTTTTTACAAGTTCTTTAATTCCGTAAGGTTCGAGCAGGCGTATAAGGCTCGAGAGTTTATCCTCACTTCCGGTTGCTTCAACAATCACGGAGTTCGGCGCAACATCAACGATATGTGCACGATAGATATTGCAGGTTTCAATGATGACAGCCCTGTCGCTTCCTGAAGCATTAACCTTAATCAGGGCCATTTCACGTTCACAGGTATCTTCTTTTTTGCAGTGAGTAATAGAAATTACTTCAACAAGTTTTGAAAGCTGCTTCTCAATCTGCTCAAGGGTATATTCATCGCCCTGCACGACAATAGTCATGCGTGACTGTCCAGGATTATAAGTTTCACAGACAGTCAATGAATCAATATTGTAACCGCGGCGGCTGAACAGTCCTGAAACGCGGCTCAAAACACCGGCATGGTTTTCAACAAGAACAGACAAAACGTATCTTTCCATTACAAACTCCATTATTTTTCTAAGCAGGAAACCGTCGGCCCCTGCCGAAAATCCTCATTACACTAGCATATTTAACAAAAAATTGCCATAATAATTGAAAAAATATCTTTGTTTCCTGCCGGACGCATAACAAGGAGAAGTTTATGCAGGGATTTCCTCTCAAAGTACTGATTTCTGCCGGAAAGGGATTTATCTTATGCACAGCCCTTATCTTTGCATCCTGCGATAATTTTCTTGAGGGGGCAGGTCTTAAACGCAGTCTTGACGATTCTATAGAACTTGCAAACACTCCGTCCGTAAACATCGAAATCTCACTGCGAAACTCAGCCCAGGGTACTATACTCCCGGAAGGCATGTATTACACAGCTATCGTTCACTATGCCGACGGAACGGCCCTCATGAGCAGTATCCGTCAGAAATAGTTAAGCCTATTCTGCGTAAACACCAAGAATACGTACATCTTCTGCAGCAGACTTTAATTTATTGCTGAAGTCAGAGATATATTCGACTGGATTTTCGATATCTGAACCGATTACAACATCGCAGTAGAACCAGTATTTCCACGGCTTTCCGGCAATCGGACGTGACTCAAGGCGGTTCATGCTCAGGTTTGCCTCTTTAAAGATTCCGAGTGCGTCATAAAGGGCACCTGCCTCGTTCTTTGTGGTGAAGACGAAACTTGCCATGTTCGGCTTCTGCTCGCTCCACTGTTTGAGAGGCTCCTCGACATGATTTGCTGCAATCACGACGAAGCGGGTGTAGTTGTTCTGCTCGTTCTGGATTCCCTCTTTGAGCACTTCAAGACCGTAAATTGCGGCGTTGCGGGCGTTACAGATTGCAGCGTTTTCGGTTGAGCCTTTTTCGGCTACGAGACTTGCGGCTGTCGCTGTTGAAACTGTGTCAACAGCATTCCATTTCTGGCTTCTGAGGAAATTAGAGCACTGGCTTAAGCCCTGGGGATGAGAGTAGACATTTTTGATTGTTTCGAGAGTTGCACCCTTAACGCCCAGAAGCGAGTGCTGAATGCGCAAAGTGAGTGCTCCGACGATTGAAATGTCTTCGTACCGGGTGAGGTTGTCGTAGTTATTGTAAACTGAGCCAGCCGTAGAGTTTTCGATCGGGACCATGCCGTATTCAGCCTTTCCATCGACTACAGCCTGGAAAATCTCGTCGAAAGAATCGACAGTCTGGGCTTCTACAGAATCCTCAAAGAAATTTTCGATTGCCTGCTCGGCATACGCTCCCTTCATGCCGGAGAAAACGCAGACCGGCTTTTTGTGAGTGATTTTTTCTTCATTTGCCTTTTTCTGAGACTCAGCCGAGCGTATGTGAGCGACTTCTTTTCCCATGACAGGAGCAAGCGACTCAATATCACGCATGATTTTGTCGAACTGGGCAGGATAAAGTGCCTGTGCTGCATCAGAAAGCGCCTGCTCAGGGTGACAGTGAACCTCAACGATAATACCGTCAGCCCCTGCCGCAATCGAAGCGAGAGCCATCGGAGGAATTTTGTCACGCACTCCAAGCGCATGGCTCGGGTCAACAATGATTGGAAGGTGAGTCATGCTTCGGAGAACAGGAATTGCGCTCAAATCAAGGGTGTTTCGTGTTGCCTTTTCGTAAGTTCGGATACCTCGCTCACACAAAATAACACGGTCAGTACCGGAAGAAAGAAGATATTCCGCGCTCATGAGCCATTCTTCGATAGTAGCTGAAAGACCTCGCTTTAAGATGACAGGTTTTCCGAGTGCGCCGAGCCGTTTGAGAAGCTCGAAGTTCTGCATGTTGCGTGCTCCGACCTGATAAACATCGACATAATCCTTCATTACAGGAATGTATTCGCTTGCAACAATTTCAGTGACGACAGGAAGACCGTATTTTTCGCCGGCTTCCTTGAGATACTTTAAGCCTTCTTCACCAAGCCCCTGGAATGAATAAGGAGAAGTGCGTGGCTTGTAAGCACCGCCGCGAAGCATTGTCGCTCCGCTCGCAGCCACTGCCTTAGCCGCATCGAGCATCTGCTGACGGCTTTCTACTGCACAGGGACCCGCAATCGAAACAAGGCGGCTGCCTCCGACACGGATAATCTGCCCCCGGTTGTTCGGAATCTCGACAATGGTATTCTCAGGTTTGAATTCCCGTGAAGCCATTTTGTAAGGCTTGGAAATCGGAATGACCTTCTCGACTCCCGGAAGAACCTCAACTTCACGGACATCCATGGCAAGTTTTCCGACAGCAGCAAGGACAGTGCTTTCCTCGCCCTTGACTTCGTTTATTTTGAAAGAGTGTCCTTTAAGGACAGACTTGATATTGTTTTTTTCGCTTTCGCTTACGCCGTTTTTAAGTACGATAATCATGCCGGGAAGTATAGCAGAATGAGATAAAAATGAGAAGTTGTAATTTTATATCTCAGGCGCAGTCACACAGGAAACTGAACGTGCCGGACAGTCAGGGGGGCGGTAAACTTTACACGGTATTATTTTTTTTGATTTGAGTTAATTTCGAGATTTTAATATAAAATTTCTCTTGGTTACGACTCTTTCTATTTCCCCTGCCAATTCATTCGCTTTTTCTTCATTAACCTGAGTGACAGCAGTTTCAAGATTATCAAGTAAGTCTGAAATTTTATTTTCATAAACTGAAACTTCTGCAGAACTCTTGATTGGACTTGAGTGAATCGTGTAATACAAATTGTTAATTCTGCTTTTCAATTTTGAGTTTTGCGCGATAGATTCGATATATTTTGCTTTGACTGAGATCGATTTTACAAAATCATTTTCCATGTCGTGTCTTGTCTGTTTTTTTGCAGTGGCATCGTTTACAAGAAGGTTTGACACAAGAAGAACAAAATAAATCGCCGTTAAAATCGTTTGAATTGAAACCACAACTTTCGTTCCGAAAGCATCAACATTTACAAAAAACATAACGGCAAACACGAGTTCAAGCAGAAAATATGAAAACGAAATTGAATATGTTGTAAGCCATGAAAGGTATGTACTTTTTGTTTCAATGAGAGGTGTAAGCAAAATCATCAGATATGAAAAATGCAGAAAACCATAGCAAGTCCAAACTCCCAGGCTGTGAGATGTACCTGCATTTACGAAAAACAGAATATTAAAGGCAACTATAAAAATTGAATCTAGGATTATCATCAGGATATTTTTCTTTGTCATAGAATTTTCCTCATTTACATTGAACTTAATATCTCGGACTTTTTCGCATCATACTCAGACTGTTCAATTAGCCCTGCATCAAGCATTTTTTTGAGTTTTGAAAGTTTTTCCATCGGGTCAGTAGGTACCTGTGTGTCTGATTGTGAATTTGCCATATTTTGAGCAATATTTGTATTAAACATTTGATTTGCCATTGCACCAAAGGCGTTTGCTGTAACTGCCCCCATTCCTAAGCCAGCACCAAGTTGAGATGCGATATTTCCTGGATTTGCAGCCATAGTTTTTAAGACCTCGGCGGATTGCTGTTGTGCCCAGTTTATTCCGAGTGTTTCAAGAGCTGCTTTCTGAGCCTGCGCACCACGAACAGTTTCTATCTGACTCATACCAATCTGGTCATATTTTTCTCGCAAACCGTTTTCATCATCGATATCAATCGCAGAAATTGCGAAAGCAGTACATTTTAAGCCATTTTCGTTTAGAAGTTCATTTACCTTTGGCTGAATGAGTTCTGAAAATTCATCGAGTCTTGAGTCAATTCCTAAGACTTCTGTTTCACTTGCCCCAAGTTCTTTTGCGACAGAGGATTTTATTTTGCTTTGAAATCCTGTTATGAAAAATTTATTTAAATCATCTTGCGTTAAAAAATTGATGTTATTTCCAATGAGTGTTTCTAAAAATTTTGCAGAGTTCTCAACTTGAATTTTATATGAACCTCTTGCACGCAGTTTTGTTGCTATTCCAAGAACTTTGTCACGAACCTGAATCGGCGAATCTGTTCCCCATTTTAATTCTATACTGCTAGCCTTTCGGACAAAATAAACGACACAATTGAATGTACTGATTCCACCGGAAAATGCATTCTTCAATCTTGAAATAAATGGATAATTGTTTGTAGAAAGTTTGTATGTTCCGTTTTCAAAAACCTGTTCAATTACACCTTGGTTTACAAAAATTGCTTCTTCACCTGGCATAACAATAAGTGTAGAATTCGTGTTAAAATCTTCTTCTGGTTGCCGCCAGATAAGCAGAGTACCGTTTCCTGTATTCTTGATTACATCGGTCCAGTGTTTTTCGCCGCCAGCATAAGCTGCTTCATTCGGATTCTTACTAAAAAGTCCCATAATTTACTTCCCTTCTATACAAATCACGGCTCATCGATATAATACACATTGCCACGGCATTTATAGTTGAGCCGAATCCATATTTTTATACTACCGACTAAAAATCCGTATTTTTTCAAGACGATGATTGCATATTCTGAGCAAGTAGGTTTTAAAAGACATCTTCTCCGAACATCTTCGCTTGCATAATGCTGATAAAGCTTTACAGCAAGAATTGCGAACCATCTTGCGCAAATTACAAAAGCAACAAGGGAAAATACAAAATAATATGTCGGCTTGTAGAAAAGAAATCCAAGCAAAGAAAGAATAGAATTACTTGCAATAGCTAAAAATACTATTCCACATATAACAGAAATTATAATTAGTATTGCTTTAAAGAAAGTTATATTTGGACGGTACAAAGGGCGTTCCATAACATACTTTCTGACAAGTTCCCGTTCTTCTTCGCCTGGAAAATCTCGTTGTTTCAATTAAGCGTTCTTCTTTTCGCGAAGCTTTGCTTTCATTCCCTGAATAGATGCTTCATATTCATCACTCTGATCCATAGAGCAATACAACTTATCCCCAGGTACTACCAAAGCAAATCTTGTATAATCAACTGGTTTCTTTACGAATTCTACTTTGTTATTACATCCAGATATTTCCGGAACATCTTTTTCAACTGTATCTGTTGATGAAGAGAAATTTGTAATATCTTTATAGAAATATTCTTCTGTACGTTCGCTTTTACCATCTTCATCCATATTGAATGTATATTGATATAAATAGACCTGCTCTTCAGAGAAAAATAACCAGGAAATCTGATATGCAGAACTGCGCCATTTTTTATCAGCTCTTCCATATTTTGCATATGTCGAATCCTTGTCATCATAGTAATAACCTTCAAAATGAATAGGATCTATTTCTTTAAGCTGATCTTCATCCAAACCAATTTTATTAAGCGCTCTTTGTTTCCAATCAGTACCAGTAGCAATTTTTTGCACCATCAAGTCATATTCAGAATCAGATATACATTTCGAAAGACATCCACCATATCCCCAAAAATACTTAATTACTTTTTGTTGATCCGCTGTTCGTCCTTTCAAAACCTTCCATAAATCTGCAGGATTTCGATCTTTTGAATTAACTGCCATAATGTTTCTCCTTTATGTTGTGCGCATATAGCGCTTACATACAACTTGGTATTTCCTGTTTCAAAATTGAAAACAGCTGATTAATATCGTCTGGTGATAAACCATCATTTTTCGCACGATCAAAACACTCTTCCCATGAAGGCGAAGTTTTTAGAAATTTACGCTTAAAGTAATCGTATTTAATATATGCCTGGAAATAACGGAACAAACCGTTTTCCTCAATCATTAAAGCTGCGTTTATATATCTTTCAATTCTATCTATATCAGATCTAGGTGTGAGAAACGGTTTTCTTCCAGCGAGCACACAAACTGCTGCATAAAGGTAAGTCTCTGGATTATTAAAATTCTGTTCTATTGCTTTATCGAATTTTTCCAACGCCTTGTCGTAAAAATCCATTTTTAAATAACACAGTGCAAGTGAATTGTTGAGTTCTGCATTATCAGGATTTTCTTGTAAATCACTTTCATAAGATTTTGAAAACTTGCTTATATTTGCAGCTGACATATTGAAAATGTCTGACATTGAAGAAACAATTATTGGCGAATGACAGTATTCGCACTCTTTTTGATTAATTTGGACTCTTGCACCGCAACCCGGGCACTTTAATTCAATAACTTCTGGCATAACCAACTCTCACTTCAAGTTTCTTATATGATTATACCATACTTTTTATTATGACACAAGTTTATTAAGAAAATTAAACTATTATCATAAAATTAATACATGAAAGAGAAATCGCATATAAGAAGCGTAATTGCTCAAAATGTTAAAAAATATCGTAAATTGAACGGAATGACACAGGAAGCGCTAGCTGAAGCTGCCAATGTTTCAAATACTTATATTGCGAATATTGAATGCGGTCAAACCTGGTTGAGCGACAAAACCCTTGAAAAAATTGCTGATGCTTTGAATATAGACATTTACCTTCTGTTTATGTCAGAAGTTTCTGACAAAAAAGATATTGATTTCTTAAAAAAACGACAAGAGATGATTACTTACCTGACTGGAAGACAAAACGAAATTGGAAAATATATTAAGAATTTCTTTTCCGAGACCTTTGAAACAATTTTAAAAGAATAATTCTCCCAAAAAAAACTCCCGCCCCTGCGAACCTATCACAGAAGCGGGAGGATCTGTCCCCATCCAGAAGCTATATCTTACTTCGTCGGGTTGAAACTTACCGTCCTCATAATATCTCCGAAGACACCTGCCGCCGTGACCCCGGCACCAGCTCCGTATCCTCGTACTGTAAGCGGAATCGGTGTGTAGCGGGCTGTCTGGAATACGAATGCGTTTTCGCCGCCTCGGACACCGTAGAGAGGATCATCCGGACCTACTTCAAGCATACCGACAGAAACTTTTCCGTCTTTAATTGAAGCGCCCATTCGCAAAACCTTGTTTTCTTTTTTAAGTTTTGCCATTTTTTCTTCGAAGTATGAGTCTACTTCCGGCAGACGCTTTAAGAATTCCTCGGTCGTTCCTTCAATTGAGAAGCCTTCCGGGAAGATTGAGTTCATTTTGATTGAGTCAAGCTCGATATCCATACCGCTTTCACGGGCAATAATCAGGGCCTTGCGTGCAACGTCAGTTCCCTTAAGGTCATCGCGTGGATCCGGCTCAGTGTAGCGGAGTTCCTTCGCTTCAAGAACGGCTTCACTGAACTTTTTGCCCTCGTCGAGCTTTCCGAAGATGTATGAAAGAGAGCCTGACATGATTCCGTTGAAGCCTGTGAGCTTGTCGCCTGAGTTGAAAAGGTTCTGCAATGTGTCGATGATAGGAAGTCCCGCACCGACATTTGTCTCGTAAAGAAAACGGCAGTGATTTTCGTTCGCAACTTTGCGGAGCTCGTGGTAGAACTCCATGCTCATTGAGTTAGCGCGCTTGTTTGGAGTTGCGATGCTCATTCCTGCCCTGAAAATATCGAGGTAGCGGTTCGGAAGATCGTAGCTTGCGGTACAGTCAACGAAAACCGGGTTGAGCGGTTTTGTATCACGGACGAATTCAAGGATTTCGTCAACGCTTGTTTTTTCCGTAGCATGCTTGCAGGTTTCACGCCAGTCTGAAAGGTCGATTCCGTTTCCGTCGAGAATCATGCCGTCAAGGGTCGAAATTGCCATAACCTTGATATCGATGTTCTGTTCAAGAAGCTTGTCGTGCTGGTCCCGAATCTGGTCGAGAAGTGCACCGCCGATTGTTCCCGCACCGAAAGCAAATACTTCGATCGGTTGGGCTGTATTGAAAAAGAACAGGTGAGCGGCTTTAACGGCAGTATCACCGAATTCGCCTGAAATTACTACAGAAATTGAACGTTCTGATGAGCCCTGTGCAATTGCGAGGATATTGATTCCGCGTGCAGAAAGAGAATCAAGGAATTTCCCTGCAACGCCACAGTTCTGTTTCATTCCGTCGCCTACGATTGAGACGATTGCCGTGTGCTCCTGAACCTTGATCTTGTTGATTACGCCTTCACGGATCTCAAGCGCGAATTCCTGATTGAGAACATCCTCTACAGCCTGTGATTCGGTCTGTTTTACGCAGAAAGAGATTGTATATTCAGAAGAAGACTGGGTAATCAGAAGCATTGAAATTCCGGCACGGCTAACTGCGGCGAAAATGCGTGAAGCAAACCCGGTACGGCCTTTCATTCCGCTTCCGCTTACGCTTACAAGTGCGGTGTTTTTGAGGCAGGAAATTCCGCGTACAGGACCGACATTCTTTTCTGATTCAAACGGTCCGCGTCCGATTCTTGTTCCCCTTGCTTCTGGGTTGTGAGAGTTTAAGCTCCATGCTTCGATATTTTTTGATGCGAGAGGTGCAAGTGTTTTCGGGTGAAGGACTTTGCTTCCGAAGAAAGAAAGTTCCATTGCTTCTTCATAAGTCATGTCTTCAACGAGGATTGCACCGCTTACAACGCGCGGGTCAGCAGTGTAGATTCCGTCAACATCCGTCCAGAATTCACATTTAGTTGATTCAAGGCAGGTTGCAACTACGGCAGCAGAGAAATCAGAACCGTTACGTCCGAGAAGTCCCATTTTAGGTTCATCGTCGTAGTGCTCGCTCCATGCGCAGACGAATCCCGGCATAAGTATGATTCTGTTTTTGCCGAGGGAACCGCCGTCCCTGTAATTTTCAAGTGCAACGGTTGTCCTTCCGTAGTCTACGTCGCCTTCTGCCTGATTTCCTGTCGTAAAAATGAAGCGGCGTGAATCAAGAACGATTACATCCTGTCCCTTTGCCTGCAGAACTGCATTTACGATCGGAACACAGCAGAGTTCGCCCATTCCCATGATGCGGCAGTGGATTGACTTAGGACATTCACCGAACGAAGCAACGCCAGAAAGGAGTTTTTCAAGTTCAGCAAAGTTATTTTCAATTTTCTTGAGGACTTCCTTTGATGAAAAGCCCTTTACTTCAGCTTCAAGCTGAGAACAGATTTCTGAATGTGTTTTTCTTATGCTCTCAACATAAGTGGAAGCCGACCCGCCCGTAACGCAGCCGTCAATTGCTGCCTGAAGGCTATTCGAAACACCGGCTACAGCAGATACGATGACGCTGATTCTGTCAGATTTTGCCCTGCCAGTCATGATTTCCACAGAATCAAGAATTCTTCTGGCACTTCCCATTGATGTGCCGCCAAATTTGAGAGTAAGCATAAGTTCCTCGATTTTAGAATATTTTGGGAGATATTATATAGAAAAAAGTGCCCCTTATCAATCATATTCAATTTTCAATCCGCATTGAAACAAAAGCCTTTTAGCGTTAAAGTTAAATAAACAGGAGAATAAGTAAAAATGAAACCTACACTTCTTGTCCTTGCCGCAGGTATGGGCAGCCGCTACGGCGGAGTAAAACAGATCGACACAGTCGGTAAAAACGGCGAATGCCTGCTTGATTTTGCCGCTTATGATGCTGCAAAGAGCGGATTCGGAAAAATAGTTTACATAATCAGAAAAGATATAGAAAAAGACTTCAGGGAGCGTCTGTTTGACAGAATTGCGCGCAATTTTAATGCCGAATATGTATTCCAGACACCGGAAGCACTTCTTTCAAAAGACGAACAGAAACACGCTGCCGTAAGGCTCAAGCCGTGGGGAACGATCCATGCAGTTCTGTGTGCAAAGCAGAACATTAACGAACCGTTTGCAGTAATCAACGCTGATGACTACTACGGCCGCAGTGCTTTTGAAACCCTCGGCAATTACCTTTCTTCAATCGATAACGGCAGCACTGAACATGCTATGGTCGGATACACCCTCGGCAAAACAATGAGCCGCAACGGTTCAGTAAGCCGCGGAGTTGCACAGACAAAAGACGGCTATCTTGTTTCAATCACTGAGAACACAAAAATCTATTATACAGGTGAAAACTTCAGCGGAAACGAAATCGTTTCAGAAATCAACGGTGAAAAGATTTCCATGACAGGAAATGAAACCGTCAGCATGAACCTTTTCGGCTTTACACCAAAGGCTTTCGAAGAATTCGAAGACTACTGGGAAAACTTCAAGCAGACTTCAATCAGGGATCCTAAGGCAGAAGCCCTTCTCCCGGTTGCCGCAAGTGACATCATCAAAAACGGCAAGGGACGCATCAAGGTTTTCACAAGCAGTGAAAGCTGGTTCGGAATGACTTACCCGGAAGACAAGCAGGTTGTCAAGAATGCAATTGCACAGAAAATTGCAGACGGCTACTATCCTGAAAAACTCTGGGAAAAATAAGGATTTCAGGAATTACACTGCCATGCTTAAATTAAAGCCGCTCCGCTCACAGAAAGTCTGGGGATACGAGGACTGGATTGCTTCGACTCACCCGGACGGCTGTCAGAAAGAATTCAGGGAACTTACGGGCAACTACCCTCTTCTCGTAAAAATAATTCAGGCAGATGATACCCTTTCAGTTCAGGTTCATCCCGATGATCAGACGGCACGTCTTCTTGAAGGGCCGGAAGCCGTCGGAAAGACTGAATGCTGGTATGTCCTTGATTCAAAACCCGGAGCACAGCTCGTCTGCGGACTTAAAAAAGACTACACTGAAGAAGAAATCTTAGAGGCAGCTCAGGACGGTTCCCTTAAGTCCATGCTTAACACGGTCAGCGTAACGAAAGGCGACTTTATATTCATTCCTTCGGGAACGGTTCATGCAATCGGCGGTGGCCTGAGGCTCCTTGAAGTGCAGCAGAACTGCAACATAACTTACCGTCTCTATGACTGGGGCCGGGACAGGGAACTTCATGTTAAAAAGGCAGCACAGTCAGTAAAACATGAAGGACTCAGAAAAATAGAAAAACTTCCAGAAACCTTTGACTGCACATATTTTACTCTTAATAAGAAACAGATAAACGGACATTTTTCATACGAATGCTCTCCTGATAAAGGCCATTCGCCGTTTGAACTTCTGTTTGTTTCTGAAGGCCAGTTCCGCTCAGAGAATCAACTTCTGAAAGCTGAAGAAATTTATGCCCTCAAATCCGGTGAAAAAACAGAACTTGAGGGCACTGGTGAAGTTATTATAATAAGCGCAAAACTCTAGGAGTTTATCTCTGCAATCGTATCGAGGGCAAGCTTCATCATATTCGTAAACGATGTCTGCCTTTCCTCTGCAGTAGTTGCACCGCCCTTGAGGATATGATCGCTTACCGTCATGATTGCCATTGCATGCCTCTTATACTGCGCAGCAAGAGTTAGCAGTTCAGCACTCTCCATTTCAATTCCCTTTACGCCGTAGGAAGCCCAGGTCTTCCAGTTGTCATTGATGTCATAGAAAAAATCTGACGAAGCAACTGAGCCGACGCAGTAACGGATTTTCATTTGAGATGCAATTTTATCTGCCGCACGTACCATGTTAAAATCACTGGTCGGAGCAAAATGCATGTTTCCGAAGCGCTGGTTCAAAAGACTTGAATCCGAGCAGGCTGAATTTACGATAATCGTATCGCGAAGTTCAATATCCGCACTCACTGCCCCGCAGGTTCCGACACGGATTGCGTTCTCAACGTCATAATCCTTGAACAGTTCAGTTACATAGATTGAAAGGCTCGGCTGTCCCATTCCAGTTCCCTGAACGCTTACCGGGATTCCCTTGTATTTTCCTGTAAACCCGAGCATTCCGCGGACTTCATTATAGCATTCTGCACCTTCAAGGAAGTTTTCTGCAATGAACTTTGCCCTCAGCGGATCTCCCGGCAGAAGGATGCTTCTGGCAATCTGCCCTTTTTTTGCTGCAATATGTGTACTCATAGTTTCCTCCGGTAAAAAGCAGTTTTATTTTGTGCCTGTAAGTTTAAGCGCATTTTCTGCCTGTTCAAGCAGTTCACCGGATTTTCCGGCCGCCTTATTTACTTCATCAGACATTTCTTCATTCGTAGAAATCATTGTATCAAAGCTTGAACTTGACTTGCCGACGGATGCAGTTATGTCCTTGAGATTCTGGCCTACAGTATGACCGAGCGTATTCTGTTCCTCGATCGAAACAGACATTTCCTCAAAGTTTGCATTGACTTCCGATGCATTTTCTACAATCTGTGCGAACTTTTCCTGAACCGTCTGCGAACTGATAACCATGGCATCGACGCGTTTTTTCATGTCAGCAATTGTCTTTTCAACGTTCTCTTCCTGATCACGGGATTTTTCTGCCAGATGACGGATTTCCTTTGCAACGACGGCAAAACCGACGCCAAGTTCACCTGCATGAGCGGCTTCAATTGCCGCATTAAGTGCAAGAAGATCAGTCTGAAACGTTACGTCAGAAATAAGTTCATTTGCCTCAAACAGGCGCTTTGAACAGGCAACCAGTTCATCAATATGTTCCTTGAGTTCATTGATGATTTCCTGGCCCTTATCCGAATTTTCCTTAAGAACCTTGGTATTTTTAAGCGAATTACGGCGCATGTCATCAAGAACATGAATCTGCGACAGAAGGTTTTCAATCTGAGTTTCTGCAGAAGAAATGCTTTCTGTCTGATACCTGACTGCCTTGCCGTATTCATCCAGGGACTGAACGTTATAGTCAACGGCATTTTTTACATTAGTTATAAAGGCATTCTGACTCGATGCACTTTCACGGGTAGTCTTGATGACGGCAGAAAGGGAACCTATTATCTTTGAGATGAACATATAGTAGATTCCGACAATGACGAAGGTAACGAGCACAAGCAGGATTACCGTAAACGTCATGCTGGTAGTAAGCATATCGAGGAATGTATAAGGCTTTGAAATGACCATAGTCCAGTTCAGCAGCGGCATCGGATAAAAATAATACTCTCCGTCGTCAGTTGAATGCATTACAGGCTGCTGTACCTGAATGTCAGTTTTTTCAAGTTCCGGAAGTCTTGCCTGAAGCTGAACCTTGTCAATAATGTCGTCGTATGTTCTTGATACGGTGATTTCTCCTGAAGAATTGTAGATATAAAGGGTAATGTCATCAGGAATTCCGCGGAAA
>DGTU01000118.1 GCA_002394465.1 Treponema sp. UBA4328
AGACCTACAACCTGTTCAAGATCCTTAAGTTTTTCATCGATGTAGCCTGCTTTGTGTGCTGTAAGGCCTGTTACGATGTCTGTGTCCATATCAAGAACACCGATTCTTTCCTTTCCGTCTTTTCCTACAGACTTTTTGTTGTGTTCAGCCTTCTGAAGTTCCTGAAGTTTGTCAAAAAGTTTCTTTGTTCCTTCTGTAGGACCAGCGAGGAATTTCTCGTCTCCGTCATAAGGAGTGTAGTTGTTCTGGATGAAGTCGCGAACATTTACTTCTTCTTTCCAAAGTCTTCCTTTGAAACCGTTCCAAGCGTCTGCCATAAATTTCTCCTTCTTGAATGTTCGGAGCTGAGCAAAAAACCTGGAAACACAGAAAAGTAGTATCCGCCGGATGTAGATGCGAAGTGACACAAAATGACCGTCATTCTAAAAATGAAGGCTGCGTTTTGTGAGAAAATTTGAGTGTGACCAAAAACAGTTCTTTACAGGGCTCGTATTTATTCAAGCAATATTGTATATATCTCGCCGTCATTTAAGCCGGCGACTGTTTCTTGTGCATTTAATATATAAAAAAAAGTCAGATTATGCAACACGAAAGCAAATTATATTTAGTGTCATTTAATTTTTATTCCGTTCAGAAAACGCTACGGGTACTACTTAATTTATGCCGCAAGAATCCGATAATATAATGTAAAAGTGAAAAGTTTTGTGGGGTTTTATGAAACGGCTTATTTTGTTTTTTTTGATGTCATTTCCGCTTTTTGCAGAATTTAATCCTCTTTCAGTGCCGGATTCTTCGGATATCCGTAAAAGCGTTGCAGAAAAATGGTTCTATCCGCCGCTCGACTATGTCCGTGAAAATAAAACTGAACTCAGGACGAATTCCCTGGGAGAAAAGTTCCAGGTTCGGCTTGAGGAAACTGATTCAACTTTTGCCGTAATCATTGCTCCTCAGGTGATGACTGAAATCGACGTATATACTGAACGCGGCGTAAGTAACGTTGTAAGTGCCGAATATCCCTTTGATTCA
Organism: Treponema sp. UBA4328; assembly: GCA_002394465.1. Classification (GTDB taxonomy): domain Bacteria; phylum Spirochaetota; class Spirochaetia; order Treponematales; family Treponemataceae; genus Treponema_D. Next base: position 1,027 of record DGTU01000118.1, read on the forward strand.
AACGGTTCCTGGGTTCTGATTCGCAATTCTTCAAGCGGTAAGGTCGAAATGCTTAAGCTTTTCTTCAGTGAAAACAGTGACGTTTACGTTCAGTTTTATAGAGATGGAAATAAAACTCTTGTTGATTTTGTAGTGGGCTCATTCTATCTTGCAAAAGGAGTTCTGCTCGGAGTTAATTTTGAGAGTCTTTATACGTACAGTTTTTCGCAGATTTATGTCCTCACAAAGAACACACTTCCATGGAAATATGCCGACATCCGCAGTGACCAGTATGATGACAAGAAGCAGATGATCGGAGTTATGAAAAAGTTCCGGAATAAAATCGTTTATGCAGACAATGCCTGCTACGATGAAAACGACAAGCCTGCATATATCATGACAGGAGAGCCGAGGCCTGTAGATAATGAAGATGCAGAAAAAGACCTTATTGTCCTTTCGCCGGCCGGATACATAAAGTGGGTTGTAGACGGGCTTGTAAAACCTCTTGCCGGTTCAGCGACATACATAAAGCCTTTAAGGCGACCTACAATGACCATGGATCCGATGAGTTATCAGGATGTAATTGAAGAACAGAAGGGAGTTCCGGTCAATTTCATGCTTGACTGGACACGAAACCTTGCTGCAGCGCGTCTGAGCGTTCAGTCCAATAAAAACTATCTCTATGAGGATTCCGGCGTAGACGTTACTCTAGCTCCCTTCACGGGCGAAATAACTGCTTCCGGAGACAAGCAGGTTGTCGGATACATTGAAAACTCAGGCTACCAGATTGATAAGATTAAGCCGGTTCTTTATATACTTGCCGTCGATGAACCTAATTATATCTACCTTGCCGCAATCAGAAAGAAGGTTCCGGCAGTCAGCGGAAAGGGCGGTACACAGGAATATCAGTTCTTTGATCAGGGAGCCGTAATAATTCCGTATTTTGACAGCGGAAAGCATTTTATGTGCAGGATTTTTGAAAACGGAGAAGAACTTTCCCTCGGAGAATTTGCTGCAAGACACAGGGATTCCTTCGTTCATTTGTGCCGAGTCAGTGCATCAAAAAAGTTTTTTCCTTACGGTTCTGAAGCAGGAACTGAAGAATAAGGGAAATATAATTCCGTTTGACCAATATTACTGATTTCTCTATATTATATAGCATATAGAGGTTATTTATGGCAGAAAAAGAATTGTGCCCGTGCGGCTCAGGAAAATCTTACAGCGAATGCTGTCAGCCTGTTATTAAGGGAAAGGTAAAAGCTCCGACAGCAGAGAGCCTTATGCGTGCCCGCTATACTGCTTATGTAAAGCAGGAAATTGATTTTATTATTTCTTCATGTGAAGAAGGCGAGAAAATTGCAGAAATCGACCGCAAGGCAACAGAACAGTGGTCAAAGGAATCTACCTGGCATGGCCTTAAAATTCTTGGCAAACAGAAGGGCGGCGAGAATGATACGGAAGGCTTCGTAGAATTTGAAGCAACCTATACTGATAAAAAAGGCCTTCACGAAGTTCACCACGAAAATGCATATTTCAAGAAAATTGACGGAAACTGGCTCTATGAAGTCGGCGACGTTAAACCTATGACTGTAGTCCGCGAAGGTGCCAAAGTAGGCCGCAATGACCCGTGTCCGTGCGGAAGCGGATTAAAATATAAGAAATGCTGCGGAAGGTAACTGGAGCAGCATTTCTTAAAATTAACGCGACCAGGTGGGAGCGTTGACAAAACTGCGGAATATGATTCAGCTGATTACAGGTTTTCATGCAATAGAAGAAAGAATCCGTCGTGCCGTTGAAAAACAGAATGTTTCCGGTATGACGGTTTATGTCTCAAAAACAGGTCCGAGGGTAAAAAAAATCCTCGAACTCGCAAAGAAAAATTCAGTCAGATGCGTAAATTCTCAGAACAGGGAACTTGACGATATGGTCAGGACTCTTCCTCCTGCAGCTCAGGATCACCGGGGAATAGTTCTTTCGGTAGAAGGGGAGCGGGAAGAGGCTGAAAATAAAACGGATTTTGACATCTGGATTGCTTCACAGAAAAAATCAGAAGAAGCTGCAACGGTAATCATTCTGGATTCGGTTACGGATCCCCATAATACGGGTGCAATCCTTCGTTCATGCGATCAGTTCGGAGTATCACTTGCAGTCATGCCTGTTCGTAACAGTGCGAATGATTTTCAGGATAACGAAATTATAGCCCGTTCTTCTGCCGGTGCAAGTGCCTATGTTCCGGTTTCCGTCGTTACGAATCTTGTAAGGAGCGTTCAGCAGCTTAAGGATGCAGGCTTCTGGATTTACGGGGCTGATGCCGGCGGCAAATCACTTGAAAACGTAAAATTTCCGCCAAAAACGGCAATAATAATGGGCAGTGAAGGTACGGGTATTGCCCGCCTGCTTGAAGAACAGTGTGACGAGATCGTATCCATCCCGACCTGCGGCAGAATTGACAGCCTTAACGTAAGCGTCGCCGCCGGAGTCCTGCTCTACGAACGCTACCGCCAGACTGTTTAGTTAGTTTTAATTTAAACCGGAGTATTGGTATTATGACACTCTCGTATTTTTTTACAGTCCTGTTTACCTTTTTTGTTGCTGAAATGGGTGACAAGACACAGCTCATGCTTTTTGCGCTTACTTCTAAATATAAAATCCGTTCCATTGTTACAGGAACCCTTGCTGCGATACTCGTAATCAACGGAATTTCCGTATGTGCAGGCGGACTTCTCAATGAAATCCTTAAAAATTACCTCTGGGTAGTCAAGCTTATTGCGACGGCTGCATTCTTTTATTTTTCCGTTACGTCCCTTAAAAGCGGTGATGAAGAGGAAGAAGGCGGTGAAAGCAGGATTTCTTTTGCTTCGCTTGCAGTATTCTGTATTTTCTTCATCGCAGAGCTTGGAGACAAAACCCAGCTTTCTGCAATTACCTTCGGGGCTACAAACGGGCTGAATCCGGCACTTCTTTTTGTCTGGATTGCCGCTTCAATCGGTTTTTTTGCAGCAGACATGATAGGACTTGTCCTTGCATTCATTCTCCGCGGAAAAACTCCGGACAGATTCTTTAAGCTTCTTGCATTTGCAGTCTTTGCGGTATTCGGATTCATTAACCTTTATGTCGTACTCAATGACCTTCAGCTCAACGATATAATGATTCCTCTTTTTGCAGGCCTTTCTGCCGTATTCATTCTGATCTGTGCACTGATACTTGTAAAAAATCGCAAATCAAATCACAATGCTGACTGATTATGGTTACAGAACTTTCAATTACAGTAAAACCAGAAGAAGAGAACAGCGAAAAAGCAGTTAAAAACTATATCCTCAAAAGCCTTGCGGCAAGGAATATCCGTGCATCGTTTGATGAAATTACGCCGGTATTCATAAAGAAGTCGATTGATGCCCGTCACGGTCAGATTAAGATTGTGATGCGCTTTGAAGTATATATCGGTGAAAAACCAAAAACGGCAGAAGAACTGCTTCCGAAGTGGAAACATGCTGACGGCAAAAATGTAGTCGCAATAATCGGTTCAGGACCGGCAGGTTTATATGCGGCATTCAGGCTGCTTGAAGACGGAATTAAACCTGTAATTATTGAACGCGGTTCTGACGCTTCGATGCGCAAAAATGACATTGCCCAGATAAGCAGAAAAGGCATTCTGAATCCGAATTCTAACTTCTGCTATGGAGAAGGCGGAGCAGGAACTTTCAGTGACGGAAAACTCTATACGCGCTCAAACAAGAGGGGCGATATTTCAAAAATATACAGAATCTTCGTAGAATTCGGTGCGCCGGAACAGATTCTTACTGATGCTCATCCGCATATCGGAACGGATAAACTTCCGGGCATAGTAAGTGCAATGCGCAAAAAAATCATTGAACTCGGTGGCGAAGTTTATTTTGATACAGCCTGTACTGAACTTGTATGTCACAAAGCTGACAATGAACTGACCGTAAGCGGTGTCAAAACTAAAAACGTAATTACCGGTGAAGAAAGAACCTTTGAAAGTGATGCCGTTATTCTTGCAACGGGGCATTCTGCTGCAGACGTTTACTCGATGATTGCAGAACTTTCTCCGGATTCTCTTGAGGCAAAAACTTTTGCCGTCGGAGTCAGGGTCGAACATCCGAGGGAACTCATTGATAACATTCAGTTTCACGGAAAGAAAATGCCGCAGGCTGCAGAATACCGTCTGACTGCCCAGGTTGAAGAAAGGGGAGTTTACAGCTTCTGCATGTGTCCGGGCGGATTCGTAGTTCCGTGTGCAACAAGCCCTGATCAGATTGTAGTTAACGGAATGAGTGCCAGCGGAAGAAACAGCAGGTGGAGCAATTCGGCAATTGTCGTTGAAAGACGTCCGGAAGACATCCCTCAGGAATTTGTTGAAAGGGCAGAAAAAGACGGATGCCGTGCACTTGCAGGCCTCTACTGGAGGACATGGCTTGAAAAACTGACTCAGGAAAAAGGTGAGGGACAGAAGGCTCCTGCACAGCGCCTGACGGATTTTCTTGCAGGAAAAAAATCTGAAGGGCTCCCGGAAACAAGCTATACGCCGGGTGTGGTTTCAAGCCGGCTCGACGAATGGCTTCCGGAGGAAATTTCTGCAAGGCTTAAAAAAGGCTTCAGGGAATTTGACCTGAGCATGAAGGGATTTGTCTGTGATGATGCGGTTCTTATTGCTTCTGAAACAAGAACCAGTACGCCTGTAAGAATCCTGAGAAATAAGGAAACCTTTGAATGTGCCGGAATAAAGAATCTCTATCCGGCAGGTGAGGGAAGCGGTTACTCCGGCGGAATCGGTTCGTCTGCAATGGACGGCGAAAAAATCGCAGGAGTAATCAGCAGAAAACTGTCAGGTATCAGTTAGTCCTGAAACCAGACTGAAACGATGCGTCCCTGGGAATCCTTAAGCTTTCCTGAAACGGCAAGAATGAATTCAACCAGTGACCAGATGCCTACTCCCATAAGGAAGAAGAGCCCTGCCAGCATAGGCATTATCATCGAGAAAACCATGTCAGAATACGTTGAATAATTATAATAATCATTTGTATATCCTGATACGCTTATGAAAGCAAGCTTGAATACTCCGACAAAGTAAAAAATCATTCCGACTACAAAAAGAATAATCTTCGGAATTCCGAGACCTATGCGGCCAAGGTAAAAATTGTGTACTCCAAAGCATCCGAGGAAAGCAGACAGCATTGTAGCTGCAAAACGGCTTTTCGGCGAAACAGATTCATCCCGCTGAACCGGAGCAGACACACTTTCTTCAAATTTTGTTCCGCATGAAGCGCAGAAAATATCAGAATCATTTATCTGAGAACCGCATTTCGGACATGATTTCATATACAACCTCCTGAATAAAAATCATATAAAGAATTTTAGTGCAATAAAATGACTACCGGTCGCGTTTCGAAGTCCAGAACCGCCCGTTAACTTGCTACATTCTGTTTGCGGCAAAGGAACTATGATATTTGCCGCTTTAGCGGCAGCCGCAAACAGGATGTTTCTGGTCTCCAAAACACAACCTCCCGTCATTTTATAACAGGTAATTTATTTTATGATTTTTATTCAGTTTATTGGAAAAATTATGGGGTGTCAAACAAGGTTTTTTAAGTATTTCTTTGATAGTTCACGAAACAGGGATTATAATTAAAGTGATTATTTTATTTTTTACAGGAGTAGGTATAAATGGCTAAGGAAGAATTGACTGAAGCCCAGAAGGAAATCAACGAGCTTGTTGCAAAGGCTCAGAAGGCGCTGGAGGCTTATGCTTCCTACGATCAGGAAAAAATCGACTACATCGTTGCAAAAGCCAGTGTAGCCGCTCTCGATCATCATGGTTCTCTCGCAAAACTTGCTGTAGAAGAGACAAAGCGCGGTGTATTTGAGGACAAGGCGACCAAAAATCTCTTTGCCTGTGAATATGTCGTAAATCACATGCGCCACCTAAAGACTGTCGGCGTTATCGAAGATGATGATGTCACTGGTATCGTAAAAATTGCAGAGCCTGTGGGTGTCGTTGCAGGTCTTACTCCTGTCACTAACCCGACTTCAACCGCAATTTTCAAATCTCTTATCTGTCTCAAGACACGAAACCCGATTATTTTCTCTTTCCACCCAAGCGCAATCAAGTGTTCAATCGCTGCCGCAAAGGTTGTCTATGACGCAGCTGTTGCCGCTGGTGCTCCAAAAGACTGTATTCAGTGGATTGTTGAGCCGTCACTCGAAAAGACAAATCTCCTGATTGGTCATGAGGGTGTCGCAACTATTCTTGCAACCGGCGGAAACGCAATGGTTCGCTCAGCTTATTCTCAGGGAAAACCTGCCCTCGGTGTTGGTGCTGGTAACGTTCCGGCTTATGTTGAGAAAACCTGTAACCTCAAGCAGGCAATCAACGACATCGTAATGTCAAAGGCATTCGATAACGGTATGATTTGTGCTTCTGAGCAGGGAGCTATCATCGACAAAGAAATCTACAGCGACGCAATCAAGACTTTCAAAGAGTATCGTGCATATATGTGTAACGATGCCGAAAAGAAGATGCTTGAAAAATATATGTTTGGCGTTGACGGCGACCCGACTGTCGCTAAGCTTAATGCCGCTGTTCCGGGTATGAATCCTGTTGTCCTTGCCAAGAACGCCGGTTTCGACATCCCTGAGCGCACAAGCATCATTCTGGTTGAGTGTAAGGAAGTCGGTGTCAACGAGCCTCTCACACGAGAAAAGCTTTCTCCGGTTCTGGCTGTCCTCAAGGCTTCTTCTACAGAAGACGGTCTTAATAAGGCTAAGCAGTTCCTCGAATTCGGTGGTCTCGGTCACTCGGCTGCAATCCACACTTCAAACAAGGAACTCGCAGAAAAATTCGGCGACCTCGTTCCTGCAATCCGCGTAATCTGGAACTCTCCTTCTACATTCGGTGGAATCGGTAATGTCTACAACTCATTCATTCCTTCCCTCACTCTCGGTTGTGGTTCTTACGGACACAACTCAAC
>DGTU01000011.1 GCA_002394465.1 Treponema sp. UBA4328
TAATGCCGGCGGAGGAAGATATGTCTAAATCTTCTCTTTTTAAATCACTGTTTTTTGTTTTTTCTGGTTTGATGCTGCTTAACGGCTGCTCAAAAAAATCTCCTGTTTCTGCTGAAAGGCTTAACGAAGTCGTCGTTTACACTTATGACAGTTTCGTAAGTGAGTGGGGACCTGCTTCTGAACTTGAAAAGCTTTTTGAAGCGAAGACGGGACTTAACCTTTCGTTCGTGGACTGTGGTGACGGAATTCAGCTCCTGAGCCGTGCCGTTCTTGAAAAAGATAACGTTCAGGCTGACGTAATTCTTGGTCTGGACAACAACATCGTTAAGAAGGCTGCTGACAATGACATTCTTGAAGCCTATGAACCGGCAGGTGCTGCAGATGTAATTCCTGCAGATGTTCTTGCACAGCTCGGCGGTGACTGGAAACTTACTCCATATGATTACAGCCATTTTGCTTTTGTCTATGATACAAAGTCATCAGTTCCGTGTCCTTCAAGCCTTGATGATCTTTTAAAGCCTGAATACGAAAAGAAAATAATCCTCATGGATCCGCGCACTTCAACACCGGGTCTCGGATTTCTTACATGGACTGTTGCAGTATACGGTGACAAAACTGCTGATTACTGGAAAGCCCTCAAACCTAACATCCTTACGATGGCAACAGGCTGGAGTGCAGGTTACGGACTGTTCAAGAAGGGTGAAGCTCCGCTTGTAATCAGTTATACGACAAGCCCTGCAAGTCACATTGAATACGACAAAACCGACAGATACATTGCACCGGTTTTCGCCCAGGGACATGCAGTTCAGGTTGAAGGAGCCGGAATTTTAAAGGATGCTCCAAATCCTGAGGGTGCAAAACTCTTTATGGATTTTCTGATCAGTGATGAAGCTCAGGCTGTTCTTCCGCTTACACAGTGGATGTATCCTGCAAATAAAAATACAGTTCTTCCTGAAAGCTACACAAAGGGCGCTTCGGTTCCTGAAGTTACGCTTTCGGCTGATCCTGATGCCGTTCAGCAGAAAGTGGACGAAATAATGAAGATTCTTTCTGAGTAGGCCAAGGGTTCATAATTGGACTTTTACTCAGTTCTGCATGTTGCCGGATTTACTTTTATCCAGGCAGCGTGCTCAACACTTCTTGCACTCATAATAGGACTTCCGGCTGCATTTTTCTGTGCCAGGCGAAGGTTTTTCGGCCGGAAGTTCCTGCTTTCGCTGTCTGCAGTTCCGTTCTGTATTCCGTCCCTGCTGATTGCGCTGGGATATGTCACTTTTCTCGGCCTCAACGGAACACTCAATCAGTTTCTGATGACGGTCTTCGGACTTGAAAAGCCGCCGGTTACATTTCTCTATTCTTTTGCCGGACTCATAATTGCACACGGCTTCTATAATTTTGCACTCATAATGAAGAATGTCAGCGACGTCTGGGAAAAGCTGCCTTCAGAGTGTGCTGAAAGTGCCCGCCTTCTTGGCGCCGGAGAATTCAGGATTTTCCGTACGGTTACGTTCCGCCAGCTCCTTCCGGCCGTTTCCTCTTCCTGCATGCTCGTTTTCATATACTGCTTTTTGAGCTTCGTGCTTGTGCTTCTGTTCGGCGGAATCGGAAATTCGACGCTTGAAGTAGAGATTTACAAGGCTGCCCGGGCATCAATGAATTTTAAGCAGGCTTTTCTTCTGAGTGCATTTGAAACTTTCATCCTGTGCCTGATGGTTATGTTTTATTTCTTCCTTCAGCAGAAAAAATCTGCCTCTTCGGGAATTCAGGACAACATGAAAAACGCCCGTCTCCCGCTCAGCGGAAAAACTGAATATGCGGGATTCGTTTTTCTGATGGTCGTGACCGGAGTTTTCTTTATATTTCCGCTTCTGGGAATTGCATTTAATGCCTTTACGTCTTCAGAGCACGGGAGTGAAGGTTCGTTTACTCTGGATTCCTTTGTGCGCATTTTCAGAATGAAGAGCTTTATACCATCGGTAAAGTCGACGATTTATCTCGGATGCTGTACTGCAGCCCTCAGCGTTGCAGCCGGGTTCACGTACAGTTTATTCCTCAGGTTTAATGAAAGAAAAGGATACAGAAAACTGAATGCATTCCTTAACGTTGCTCCGATGATTCCGATGTGCGTTTCAAGTGTCGTTCTCGGACTTATTTTCATCATGACGGTTAAACGCGGAAATCCTTTTCATCTGATTCTGGCACAGACGTTTATGTTCTGGCCGGTTTCGTTCAGGGTAATTTATCCCCAGCTCATGAGGATTTCAGATGCGACAGTGGATCAGGCAATGCTCCTGTCGCGGAATGTTCTGGACACGGCAGTACGCGTAATTCTTCCGGTTTCAAGAAAAAGCCTTTTGACTGCATTCGGATTTGCATTTGCAATGAGTGCAGGAGATACGGGCCTTCCGCTTGTAATGGGAATATCGGATTTTACTACGCTTTCACTTTTTACATACCGGCTTGCCGGCGCATACAGGTTCAACGAAGCCTGTGCAAGCGGAGTAATTC
>DGTU01000109.1 GCA_002394465.1 Treponema sp. UBA4328
CGCGGTTTTTTGCCTTGAGCATCTGAGGGCCCATGGTTTCCCAGCGGCCTGATTCTTTCCAGATTTCACCGGGAACGATTACTGTTGATTTGAATTCAAGTGCGCCTGAGGCGTCAAGTTCTTCGCGGATAATGTTTTCGAGTTTGTAAAGTGAGCGAACACCAAGAGGAAGGTAAGTGTAAAGTCCGTTTCCAAGTTTGCGTGTAATGCCTGCACGGAGCATGAGTTTGTGACTGGCAATGACTGCTTCCGAAGGTGCTTCGCGAAGCGTTGAAATATAGAATTTTGAAGTTTTCATAAACCTTATTTTATTGAAATTCACAAGGTTTTACAACGGTACAGTTTTTGAGGACGCCTGTTCAGGGAGGGGCTTAAAAGGCAAAAAAAATCCCGGCGGTCGCCGGGATTCAATACTTTACATGTTTACGTTTAAGTGGCGTGGAAGACCATCAACCATAATCGGGCTAAGTTCAGCCTGAATCAGAGGGCGGATGTAATGCACCAGGTCGTTTGTTACATAATCGTCATCAGTAATCCATTCAAGAGGAACTTTCTTTTCAACGTTTGCAATTTTTGAAACATCGGCAGTTTCCGTGATGCTCATGTACGGATCGTCAGAAACGCGTTTGATAACTACGACCTTTCCGGTTTCGCCTTCGAAGGCTGCCTTTACTGCTGCACCGCCGACATTGTATGCTTCGGTAATGTCCGTACGGCTTGCCATGTGTGCGGCACATCTCTGAAGGGTAGAAAGTTCGATTGCACGGGCCTTTGTTCCGAGGACTGCAGTTACCTTGTTTGCAAGGAATTTGGCAGTTCCTGACATCTGCTTGTGTCCGAATGCATCTACGAATTCAACGTGTTCTGCAAGTTCAAATACAAACCTTCCGTCTGCAACACGGATACCTTCCGAAACTGCAACTACGATTGATTTGCCTGCATCTGAAAGTTCCTTGATTTTTTTAAGGAAGTGGTCAACGTCAAAGACTTTCTCAGGAAGGTAAATAAGGTCAACACCTTCGCAGTCGTCAGATTTTGCGAGGGCAGCAGCTGCTGTAAGCCATCCTGCATTGCGTCCCATTATTTCTACGATTGAAATTGTCGGATAGTCATAAACGTGTCCGTCACGGATTATTTCCTTCATTGTTGAAGCAATGAATTTTGCTGCCGAACCGTAGCCCGGTGTGTGGTCTGTAATTGCCAGGTCATTGTCGATTGTTTTCGGAACACCCATAAAATGAATGTCGCTCTTAACTGATTCAGCATATCTTGAAAGCTTGTCGATGGTGTCCATTGAATCGTTTCCGCCGATGTAGAAGAAGTATTTTACTTCAAGCTTGTCGAGAATCTTGAAAATCTTTTCGTAGGTTGCCCTGTCAGCGGAAATTTCCGGGAGCTTGAAACGGCACGAACCCAGATATGAAGACGGGGTCCTCTTGAGAAGATCGATTGCCATTGTCGAGTTCAGTTTGTCCGTCAGATCGACATATTTTTCATCAAGAAGGCCTTTGATTCCGTTGCACATTCCGTAGATTTTCTTTGCACCGCGGTCTCTTGCAGTCTTGAAAACTCCTGCGAGGCTTGAGTTGATTACTGCTGTCGGTCCGCCCGACTGTCCGACGATTACGTTTCCGTTCATAGTTAGCTCCAAAAAAAATAAATATCTTAGTTTATATTCTATCACTAATTTTAACGTTCTACAAATATTTCTTTTGATTTATCTTCTTTTTGACGTTATACTTAAATTAAGTATGAATGACATCGGATACAGAGCAGGATATTTTGACTTTAACCTCGATCTGGTAAGCGCAAACAGGGAATTCCTCACTTACTTTGAAAGCGGAGAGCTTCACTGCGACCATTTTATTGATTTTGTCGATGAGTCAGAAAAATCTCTCCTCAAGGCTGCTGCAAGGGAATGTGATCCTGAAAGATACTTTGTATTCCGCCTCAAGAAAAATGACGGCAGCATACGCTCAAATCTTGTTAATTTTTCACCGGTTAACCTTGACGGGAAAGACGTACTTCTTGTTCGTACTGAGGATATCGGTGAACTTCTTGCAGAAAAGAATGCATGCCATTTTGACGGACGGCGCCTTGAATCAGCACTTGGAATTACTTCTGAAAACGTCTTTTTTTATGATCCTGAAACAGATGTTTTTGAATTATACGAATACTTCCATGACAAAAAACTTGTGCTTTTTAACCAGAAGCTTGATGACTGGCGTAAGCAGGTAGTTTCTCAGAACCTTGTACCGGAAGACCAGATTACAGCCCTTGAGCTTTTCTGTGAGGAACTTAAAGGCTGCCCTGAAAAATCTGACGTTACGCTTACATGTGCAATAAGGACTAAATCACCTGATGCACCTGAAGAAATTACGATTACATCAAAGCGTTTTGAATGCGGTGGAAAAGTTTTCTCCGTAGGCCGCTTCATTGAAAAAGACCTCAACGAAAAGACAGAAAAATCAAATGAGCTGATGGAAGAGCTTCAGCTCGACTCCCTTACAAAGGTTTTCAACAAAAAGACAATTACGGAATTTGCGCAGTCAAAGATTCAGGCAAACAAAAACGGTCATGTAGCAATCGTAATCGTAGACCTTGACCACTTTAAGCCTGTAAATGACCAGTACGGACATCTTGCAGGTGATAAAGTCCTTATCCAGGCCGGAAAAATCCTCAAGGATATCGTCGGGGATTCAGGTTTTGTCGGACGCTTCGGCGGTGATGAGTTCATGCTTGTAATTAACGACGTAAGTTCTTCTGCCGTACTCCGCGGATATCTCCGTACGGTGCTTTCGCAGGTTCAGCAGGCTTTTTCAAATACTTTTGAAGACGTAAAGATTACAAGTTCCATAGGAGCTGCAGTTCATCCGGATAACGGAAAGACTTTTGAAGAACTTTTCAAGAAAGCAGATTTCTGTCTTTACCGCGCCAAGGATAAGGGACGCAACCGCTATGTATTCTTCCGTGATGACCTTCATAAGGCAGAATTCCTTCGTGCAGATGCTGCAAAAACTGCCGGTATTAAATACGACTGCCGCGAGATGCAGGAAATCAAGTACATGGCTCACTTTATCCGTGACATTGATGCGCATCCTGGAGTTGCAATTCCAACGGTCCTCAATCACATGCTTGAAGCCTATAACCTTGACTGCGTTTCAATCTATTACGGCGAGCAGATGAAGAGGATTTATCATCTTGGAAAAGAAAAAAAGAACATGAATGAAGCTTCGTATGTCCTTAATGAAGATTTCAGGCAGCTTTTAAAAGACAATCCTTTCCTCAAGATGGATTTCCTTACGGATTTCAGTGAGAATCAGTATACATCATTTTATAAGGCAATGTCGGAAAGGGGAGTTCAGTCGACGCTGCACTGTATCCTCGGAACTCCGGACAACATTAAAGGCCTTGTTACCTTTGACCGCTACAAGATGCCTGCGATGTTCGCTGAATACGAAGTTCACTGCTGCAATATCTTTGCTTCATGTCTAAACCTGCAGAAACAGAAAATCATCCTTCAGATTCTGGAAGGCTTTTAATTGAAAGCCGCTTCTGATTTTTCATCCCTTCCGGGAACGACTTCTGCTTCATCTGATGAGACTGCCGGAAAAAAGATTAAAAGGGTACTCGGAATAGATCCCGGACTTGCCAATACGGGGTTTGGTGTCGTTGATTTCTGTAACGGAAGATACCGCATGGTAAGCTACGGCTGCATCAGTACAAAAAGCACTTTACCGCTCGGGCAGCGCCTCTTAAAGATTCATGATGACATTCAGCTTCTCATAAATGAGTTCAAGCCTTCTGAAGCGTGCATGGAAGAGCTTTTTTTCGTCAAAAACGTTACTTCGGGAATCGCTGTTGCAGAAGCCAAGGGAATTGTTACGCTGTGCCTTGAACAGAATAAAATCCCGCTCGCTGAATACAAGCCGAATCAGATCAAGCAGGCTGTAAGCGGAACGGTCAAAGCCGACAAAAAAACTGTCGAACAGTATGTTAAAATTCTGCTCGGACTTGAAAAGGAACCTAAGCCTGACCATGCTGCAGATGCCCTTGCCTGTGCAATAACACATCTTCATTATAACCTTAAAATCTGCTAGAATATAAACATGTTTAATTCGATATCCGGAACCATAACGGCAAAATTTCCGAAACAGCTTTTTCTTGAAAACAACGGAATTGAATGGGATTTATGCGTGCCTGATTCTAACCTCGACATGCTCGGTACCGTCGGAAGCGAGGCAAAGCTTTATACCTGGCTTCAGCATACTGATACCTCAATGGCACTCTATGGTTTTGCAAACGCTGATGAAAGAAGCGTATTCCTTGATCTTCTTAAGGTTGAAGGAGTCGGTCCTAAAGGTGCCGTAAAGATTATGAGCAGCGTATCTTCCAGGGAACTCATGAACGTACTTGAAAGCGGTGAAGTCGGTCTGCTTGAAAAAATCCCTGGTATCGGAAAGAAAACGGCCGGAAAGATGATGCTTACCCTTAAGGGAAAACTTACATTGCAGAATGATGAAGCAACTGTGAAACTCCCGAAAGTTTCTCCGTACTCGGATGTCATTGATTCCCTCGTCAGCATGGGATATGACAGAAAGCTTACAGAACAGAAGATTGCACAGCTTTCTGCACAGTTTAATGCCGAACTTAATTCAAAAAACCAGAAAGAAAGGGAAGAGTTCCTTTTCAGGACGGCAATTGTGGAGCTTGCATAAATGGAAAACAGGGCAAACCTCAATGATGAATTTTCTACGATAGTCCGTGCTGAAGTGAAGGATTCTTTTGATGACCAGGAAAACCGCCTGCGTCCCCAGCTGCTGAAGGATTTCCTCGGACAGGAAGGGGTCAAAAAAAACCTTAATACATTCATTCAGGCTGCAAAACAGAGGGAAGAGCCTCTTGATCACCTGCTTCTGATCGGACCTCCGGGACTCGGCAAGACGACGCTTGCACAGATTACTGCTCATGAACTTGGAGTAGACTTTAAGGTTACAAGTGCACCGGCCCTCGATAAGCCGAAGGACCTTGCAGGAATACTTTCGACGATTACTCCGAGGACGGTATTTTTTATTGATGAAATTCACCGCCTCAAGCCTGCAATTGAAGAAATGCTTT
>DGTU01000081.1 GCA_002394465.1 Treponema sp. UBA4328
ACCGCCCTCTTCCTTATGCACAGCCTGCTCTCGATAAAATGCCTGAATTCAACACATCAGCAGATTTCAAATATACAGTAACATACGATGTATTCCCTACTGTTTCAGTAAAGGATTTCTCAGGAATCACAATTAAAGAACCACAGGTATCTGTAGGTGATGCAGAAGTTCAGGAAGAGCTCAAGGGAATCCAGGAACGCAATGCAGTCGTAATGGACAAAAAAGACGACGAAGCAGTTGAAAAAGACAACATCGTAACAATCGACATCGTAGAAAAAGACGATGACGGAAAAGAAATCGCTTCTACAAAACGCAGCGGATTCGTATTCACTGTAGGAACTGCAGAAAACGTTTACAAGATCGATGATGACCTTATCGGAATGAAAAAAGACGAAACAAAGGAAATCACAAAGAAATATCCTAAGACTGACAAAGACTCAGAACTTGCAGGAAAAACAAAGAAATACAGCGTAACTGTAAAGCAGATCAAGGTAAGAAACCTTCCTGCAATTGATGATGAACTTGCACAGGATGTAAACGAGAAATTCAAGACACTCGCAGACCTCAAGGCAGACATCACAAGAAGACTCAACGTTGCAAAAGACAGAAAGATTTCAGAAATGAAGAGCAACGACCTTCTTTCACAGCTTATCGAAAAGAACAAGTTTGACATCCCTGCTTCAATGCTTCAGGCAGAACTCAACGGAAGATGGCAGATGATGGCACAGCAGTTCCAGACAACTCCGGAAGAACTTGACAAAATGGTAAGTGCTTCAGGCCAGAAGAAGGAAGACATGCTTGCATCATGGACAGGCGATGCAGAAAAAATGCTCAAGAGCCGCATCATCGTTGACTCACTCATCCGTGAACGCAACATCTCAGTAACACCTGAAGAAATTGAAGAATCATACAAGTCAATTGCTGAATCTAACGGAATCACTGTTGAAGACGTTAAAAAGCACTATGAAGATCCTCGTTCAAAAGAATATCTTATTGACGATACAAAAGAGCAGAAACTTTACAAAGAGCTTTTTGCACAGGTAAAAGTCAGCAAAGGCGACAAGGTTGCATTCGCTGACCTGTTCAAGCAGCAGTAATTTTTAAGCTGAGAACGGAGTGTTGCTGAGTTTTTTACAAAAACACTCCGTTTTTTTTTGATTTTAAAGACCTTTTTTATTATATTTATCATAAGAATAATTACTTTTTGAGTGGGAGCAGGTATGAGCGAACAGATGAACAACAACATTCCGTTTGTAATCGAACGGAGCGGAAACGGTGAACGCAGCTATGATATTTTTTCACGTCTTTTAAAGGACAGAATTGTTTTCGTTGACGGTGAAATTACAGACCTTAATGCTGACCTTATCGTTGCACAGCTTCTGTTCCTCGAATTTGACAATAAAGAAAAAGACATCAGCATGTACATCAACTGCCCGGGCGGAAGCGTATCTGCCGGACTTGCAGTTTATGATACGATGCAGCTTTTAAAATGTGACGTAAGGACAATCTGTCTCGGACAGGCCTGCTCAATGGGCGCAATTCTTCTTGCAGGCGGAACCAAAGGCAAGCGCAAGGCCCTTCCTTCTTCAAGGGTTATGATTCACCAGCCTTCAGGCGGAGTCAGCGGACAGGAAAGTGATATTTCAGTCAGGGCAAAAGAACTTCAGAGAATCAAGGATCTTGCAATAGATTATCTTGCAAAAGACTGTTCACAGCCTAAGGAAAAAATTGCAAAAGACATCGAACGTGATTTCTTTATGTCAGCACAGGAAGCCGTTGAATACGGAATCGTCGATGCAATAGTAACAAGGCCAAACAAAGAGGAGTCTAAATAATGAGAGGATTTCGTAGCGATACAAGATACTGTTCTTTCTGCGGAAAACCGGCTTCAGACTCAAGGACGCTTGTAGAAGGACCGTCGAGCAGTATTTTCATCTGTGACAAATGTGTTGCAGTATGCCAGACAGTTCTGGATCAGCAGGAAAAGTCGCTGAATCCTATTGAAATGAACGAGGTCCCTACTCCTCAGGAATTCAAGGAATATCTTGATCAGTATGTAATCGGACAGGATTATGCAAAGAAAGCACTCTCCGTTGCCGTATACAATCACTACAAGAGGATGTCTTCCCTTGGAAAGACACGTACAGATGACGTTAAAATTGAAAAGTCAAACGTACTTCTCATAGGTCCTACGGGAAGCGGAAAAACACTTCTTGCCAAGACTCTTGCACAGAAACTTAACGTTCCGTTTGCAATTGCAGATGCTACTACCCTTACAGAAGCAGGATATGTCGGTGAAGACGTAGAAAACGTTCTCCTCAAGCTTATCAATGCAGCAGACGGTAACATTCCAGCAGCAGAACGCGGAATCATTTTTATTGACGAAATTGATAAAATCGGACGCCGCAGCGAAAATCCTTCAATCACAAGGGATGTTTCAGGTGAAGGCGTACAGCAGGCCCTCCTCAAGATTATTGAAGGTACGGTAGCTTCAGTTCCTCCTCAGGGCGGAAGAAAGCATC
>DGTU01000008.1 GCA_002394465.1 Treponema sp. UBA4328
TAACAGGCTCATCACAAAAGGTCAGCGCATACTCCTCATTCTTACAGCCCTGTTCGCCCTGGTTATCCAGGCTTTAATCCTTTCTACAGCAATAAAAGCTAAAAAAAGTTCACGTCTCGATACGGCAGCAAATTTTGCCAGAATGGTTTCAGTACTTACCGGAACATTTGCCTCTGAATTTTCAAAATGCGGAAATCCGGTTGAATCATCGAAACAAATCCTCACCCAGATAACAGAAAAAACAGAAGAATATGACATCCTTATTTACTCACCTGCAGCAGACGGCAAACCGGAAGAAATAATACTTACAGGTACTGACCGCAAGCTCTCGGATGACGTTGATATTCCCCTTAATCTTGAAGGAACAGACTGGCACATCCGCCTTGAACCAAAGGAAGGCTGGCCCGACATACACTCAATACTGTTTGAAATAGCAGCAACGACATTTATCCTTGTATTTATAATCGTTCTCCTTTTTATCCGCATGGTTCATTCAACGAGAAAGTTAAAGTTCCTTGAGCACGATGAACTTACGGGTCTTCTTACAAAGCATGCGTTCATGCGCTATGCCGAAATGATGATAAAGGAAAATCCTCACAAGAGTTTCGATGTACTTGTAGCCGACATGGAAAACTTCAAGCTTGTAAACAGCATCTACGGAGACAAACGCGGAGATGACATTCTGCGCTACATCGGAAGAAACTATGCAAAAATAGTACAGCACGGACTTTGCGGAAGGTTACGCGGGGACTGCTTTATTTCAATTTATGAATCAATTCCTGAATCAACTCTGCCTGTATTTCTTGCAACCGCACAGAGAATCATAAACAACTCACCGGTCAAAAACCTGAGCATAAAATACGGCGTTTACAAAAACATCGACAAATCCCTGCCGATAAACACAATCTGTGACCGTGCACATATTGCAGCAAAGAGCATCAAGCACAACTATTCAAAAATTATCGAAAGCTACACAGGCCCGCTGAGCCAGCAGCTTGAAAACGAAAAGATTCTCGAAAATGACTTTGAAGCAGCCCTTCAGAATGATGAATTTAAAATCTGGCTGCAGCCGAAATATGATGCCAAAACAGAAAAACTTGTCGGCGCTGAAGCCCTCGTACGCTGGATCAAACCGAACGGAAGCATAATTCCGCCGTCAGAATTCATTGATACGTTTGAAAACGACGGACTCATACCGAAACTCGATGAATACATCTTCCGCAAGGTATGCAGGATAGAACGCCTGTGGAATGAACAGGGAATCAAGATTCCGATTTCAGTAAACCTTTCCAGGGTTTCGCTTTTCCAGGAAGGCGCAATAGAAAAATACGTTAAAATCGCACAGGATGAGGGAGCCGTAAAAGACCTTGTACCGCTTGAACTGACAGAATCCGCTTCAAGCTCACAGGAAATGCTCAAGGAACTTGCAGAACAGCTCAAGGAAGCAGGCTTTAAGATTCATATGGATGATTTTGGAACAGGATTTTCATCGCTTGAAAACCTCAACATTCTTCCGTTTGATGTTGTTAAACTCGACAAGAGCCTCATAGATTTTATCGGCGATCCGGGCGGAAACGAACTTCTGCGCCACATCATCCAGCTTGCCCAGTACAAGAACCTCTACATAGTAGCCGAAGGTGTCGAGCGCGAAGACCAGCTTGAATACCTGAAGCAGATGAACTGCAACGCCATCCAGGGATACTACTACTCTGCTCCGAAACCGTACGAAGAGTTCCTGCAGTATCTTAAGTAACTTAAACTCCAGACTTTTTTCTCAGGGGATTTTACAATTTTGAAAACTAAGATTTATATTTCGTGCCATAAAGATTCTTTTGTACCTGATAATCCTTTGCTTTTCCCGGTTCAGACAGGTTCAGCCATTGCAGAAACAAGATTTGACGGCATGCTTCACGATGATGAAGGAGACAATATTTCTGCAAAAAACCGCATGTATTGTGAACTGACAACCCAGTACTGGGCCTGGAAAAATGATAATGAATCTGATTATATCGGCTTTTGTCATTACCGGAGATATTTTAATTTCAGCGGAAAAAGCCTGAATCCGGATGAGGTTGGATTTATTGTTTACAACACTCCACTAAATCAAAATATTGCAGATGAACTTGGAATGGAACCAGGCAACATGGAAAGGACAATAAGTCAGTATGATATAATTGTCCCGACACCAAGAATAATTAAGAATGAAATCAATATCTATGAAAACTACGTTAAATCACACGACCATCATAAAAAAGATATTGATACTGCACTTGAAGTACTGAAAGAAAAATACCCTGAATATGCACAAAGCGCAGATAAATACATGCAGAGTATTTACGCATATGAACTGAATATGTTTATAATGCGGAAAGACCTGTTTAAGGATTATTCAGATTGGCTTTTCAACATTCTTTTTGAAGCCGAAAAAAGAATTGATTTTACAGGTTACAGCCAGTATGAAATGCGTGTTATGGGGCTTTTAAGTGAACGGCTGTTCGGAATCTGGTTTACTCATAACCGGGAAAAGTTAAATTTAAAAACAGTTGAACTGGAAAAAACCTTTTTTACGAACACCGAAAAACCTGTAAAAAATATTACTACTCAAAAGAATGCTGTAGTTACGGTTTTAGCCTGCAATGATGATTATGTGCCTTATACAGCAGCCATGCTCAAGTCAATTGTACAGAATGCAAGGCAGCAAAGGCCTTACGAAATATACCTGCTTACAACCGACATTTCAGCGAAAAATCAGGAAAAACTGCAGCACCTGCTGTCTTCAGACAAAAGGTTCACTCTTGCCTGTATAAACGTTAATAATTACTGCCAGAATCAGGATTTCTTTGTTCACCTTCATATTTCAGTTGAAACATATTACCGATTTTTTATTCTGGATTTGTTTGAAAATACTCAGAAGGTACTGTATTTAGACTGCGACATGATCGTTAATGCAGACATAGCAGACCTTTACGATACAGAACTCGGCGATAATTATCTTGCCGCAGCAAAAGATGCAGATTTGTCAGGAGCCTTAAAACTTAACAGCGAACAGTCTGAATATGTAAAGAATACTGTCGGTACTGCCGGTCCAGATGAATATTTTCAGGCCGGAGTCCTGCTTTTTAACCTCCCTGCAATGAAAGCAAAAGCTGATGCACAAAAGCTCATTCAGATATCACAGGAAAGAAACTGGTATTACATGGACCAGGACATTCTTAATCATGTCTATCAGAAGAAAATTGTATATCTTGATCAGGAATGGAACTGTCTTATGGACTGGCGAAAGGGAAATGCAGGCCGGATACATGTCCTGAAAGAAGCCCCCTACGAGCTGTATGAAGAATACCAGGAAGCGAGAAAAGCTCCTAAAATCGTTCACTATGCAGGCTTCCAGAAACCATGGAATCAGGCAAACTGTGATTTTTCTGAATACTTCTGGAAATACTCAAGACAGACCGAATTTTATGAAGAAGTTTTAGCACGTCATAACGAAACACAAAGTTTAGCGCTAATCAAAGAACAGTTAGAAGAGTACAAAAAGAGAATTGCGACACTTGAAAACAACCTTTCATCCCGCAAATACTTAATAAAATGCCTTATGGGAAAAGGAATATTCTTTAAGGCGTGCAGAAAATTCTGGCGGATGTTAAGGAAGTTCTAGTCACACATCCTCAACAATGTAATATTTATTCTTAAAATGCCTGTATGCACAAATCATCATATTTTTTCCCCGGATAAACATCAATTTATATTGAAGGAACTGGTTACAGGATAAAAACTTTCTCGATATAATATTCTGATTTTTCCGGATTTTTATTCCAACAATAAAGCATTACTTGCCAGAAATTATTTTTTGTAGAAAGAAACTGAATGAAATCCTTGTCATTTAATAATAATTCAATAACTAATTAATGATTTTACAGTATCTGCATTTTGTTCTGTAACCGCCTTAGACAGCTTCAAATTAATTTCATCTTTTGATTTTATAATCATTTCAGGTTTATTCTGATTTGTACGAGAACAGGCAGCTAATAAAAGTATTAGCAGCAATATAAAACCATTTTTTTTAATCATTCTGTCCATAAATATACGATGTGCTGCAGCTTGCGTCAACAGTTAAGGATTTCAGTTAATTTGTCTGATTTTTCAGGTGCATATCATAATGTGCCGCTTTTTTTACGATTATCGGCCGATAACGTATGCATATTCGGTCGATAACGTATGCATATTCGGCCGTAAATTTTCAATTAGCCGAAACTAACCTGGTATTTTCTCCATCCGTTTTATTCTGTTCATCATTTTTAACAGCGGATTGAAGAAAGCCGGCGCTTCAGCCTGCGGGAAACTCATTACCCGCTTTCAGCGGAAAAGCAGGTAGAGATATTATGCTGTTCTGGATAATTAATGTGTCGTTTAAACAAAAAAAAGCCGGCAGCTACCTACTTGGCGGCACTCTGTGCCTTTGCCGGTAAGGATTATTTACTGCGTGCTCACGCACGCGGCCGGCCCCGCTTTCAGCGGGAAAGAATTGT
>DGTU01000007.1 GCA_002394465.1 Treponema sp. UBA4328
AACGGTCCGACCCTCTGCTCTACTGACGGAACCACGCTTCTGTGGAATCAGAAAGTAGACGAAAAATACCTCACTGAAACAAAATCACTTTTCATTCCGCGCCTCAAGGGCTTCAGGGATGCATTTCCTGACAAATGGGAAGAGACAAATGCCGTCTTCTCAGGCCCGGAATATTTAATCTGGCGACTTACAGGCTCTCCGTGCACGATTCTCCCGGAAGAACGCTTCAGGGAAACTTACTGGACTCAGGAAGAACTCGAAAAATGCGGATTCACTGAAGAAGAAATCAAAAAACTTCCTCCTTTCATAGGAATCGCACAGTGCGCAGGAAAAATTACACAGGCTGCAGCACTTGAAACAGGCCTTCTCGAAGGAACAATGGTCGTAACCGGCGGACCTGACTTCATCGTTGCCCTTATCGGAACAAACACTCTTGAAGAAGGCTTTATGTGCGACCGTGCAGGTTCAAGTGAAGGAATAAACTTATGTACTTCACAGCCGCTCTACGGTGACAAAATCAGAACCCTTCCTTCCGTAATCCCGGGTCTGTGGAATGCAAGCGTACTTATCAGCGAAAGCGGAGTCAGGCTTGAAGACTATAAAAAACAGCTTGAAACCAGACTTGAGCATTCCGTTTCGTGGGACGAACTGTACAATCTTGTACTCGACAATCCAAAAGACTATTCAGACGGATACGAAATACTCCGTGACATGGCAATCAAGGTTTTTGCAGCAGGAAATATCCTCAACAAAGCCGTAAAGGCCGCTTCCCTCCCGGACCCGAAGTATATAACCGTTACAGGCGGACAGGCCCTCAACTCAAGATGGACCCAGTTCAAGTGTGACACGATGGGAATTCCTATGAGGGTAACAGACTTCCCGGATGCTGAACTCGTCGGAGATCATATTCTTGCCCGGCTTGCACTCGGAGACTTTGATTCCCTTGAAGAAGCTGCCTTTACACTTGTAAAGACAACGAACCGCTTTTCTCCTGCAACGCCGCAGGATCATAAATAGCCTGAACCCGGATGACACTCTACAATATTCCTCCCTCACCCAAAGTTCTTATTTTCGACATCGACTCAACGCTTTACACCTGTCCCCAGTATGCGCATGAACAGATAGACAGCCAGGTACGGCATTTTGCAGACATAAACTCAATGTCACACGACGAAGCCCGCAGAATGGTAAGCGACTTCCGCAAGAAATGGGCTCAGGAGCATTCAGGCCAGAAAATCAGTCTCGGAAACCTGCTCAAGAATTTCGGAATTTCAATTGAAACAAGCATCGAATGGCGCAAAAAGCTTTTCAACCCGGCCGACTATTTAAAGGAAGACAGGGAACTCATCCGCGCACTCACCTGCCTCACTTCAAAATATGCAGTAATCTGTGTTACAAACAATCCGGTTGAGCCGGCAAGAAAAACCCTCGAAGTAATCGGAATCAGCCACCTTATACCGGACATCATCGGCCTTGATACGCTCTTTCTTTCAAAGCCTGCAAAAGAAATATTTGACTGTGCAATAGAGACTGTAAGCAGAAGGCACGGGAAAAATTTTACCTACAGCGACTGCATCAGCATCGGCGACAGGTATGACATAGACCTCAAGCTTCCCCTTGAACTCGGCATGGGAGCCATAAAAATTGACAGCGTATCTGAAATATACGGAATGTTTGGAAATATTTTGTGACAAAATAGATTTTATCGTTTTGTTATGTTATAATTGAAATGGTATATTTATGAAAGTAACAGAGTTTAAGGACAAAATTCAACTCACCAATGACGGCGACCTCGAGTTCTTCTTTATCGGAACAGGCAGTGCGTTTTCAAAAAAATATTTTCAGAATAACGTACTCATAATAAAGGGAAACGACCACGTTCTCGTAGACTGCGGAAACCTTACCCCTTACGCATTCAGCACATATAATACGCCGCTTTCAGAAGTAAAAAATGTTTTTGTCACACATTCACATGCAGATCATATCGGCGGTCTTGAAGAACTTGCACTTTCAGGAAAATACATTACCAAAACCCGCCCCAACATTATCATAACGGACACATACAAGGACATTCTCTGGAATGAAAGCCTCAAGGGCGGATGCGCCTACGGTGAAACGGCCACAAACGGAAATTACATGACCTTTGATGATTATTTTACGCAGATAAAACCGTCTGAAATAAAAGGCACTCCGCGTCCGATGTATGAAGCAAATATAGGTTCAATTAACCTTAAATTTTTCAGGACAAATCATATTCCTTCAGGAATGGAAAACTGGAAAACGGCCTTTTATTCAACGGGAATACTCGTAGACGACAGGATTCTTTTTCCTTCAGACACCCGCTTTGATCCGGATCTCATCAACTGGATGACTGAACGCTACAATATTGAATGTATTTTCCATGACTGTCAGTTCTACCCGGGCGGAGTTCACGCATACATCGGTGAACTTGCAACCTTTCCTCAGGAAATCAAGTCAAAGATACTTCTCTGCCATTACGGAGACAACCGTCCTAAGTTCGAAGAAGAAGCAAAAAAAAGCGGCTTCCTTGGATTTGCAGAGCGCGGAGTTTACTACAACTTCGGAAAATAATCCGCGTCAGACAAAGATTTTTTTCAATATATCTTCTATAAGTTTTAATTTTCTGATAAACTTTATTTATCTGATCCCGTAGCTCAGCTGGATAGA
>DGTU01000065.1 GCA_002394465.1 Treponema sp. UBA4328
AAAAGATTTTTGTATTTTAAGGCAAGTTCTTTTGCTTCCTCGTCCTTCCCCGCGAGCAAAAGCTGGGGAAGTTCACCTGCGATACAGGCAGAACAGCAGATTAAGCCTTCGTGATATTTTTCAAGGAGTTCAAAATCGATGCGCGGTTTGTACCACATACCTTCAGTGTATGCCAGCGAAGAAAGCCAGCACATGTTTTCGTAACCTTTCTGGTTTTCGCACAGAAGGATGAGGTGAAAGTACCTTGCCTGCCTGTCGCCGTCTTCGCCTTTATGTGAGTATGGAACTGAGTTTTTCTCATGGCGGCTTCCGAATGCAACGTAGAATTCTTCACCGACAATCGGCTTGATGCCGTTTTTATGACAGAGCTGCTCAAAATAAAGTGCACCGAACATGTTGCCGTGATCAGTGAGCGCAATTGCCGGCATGTTGAGGCGCTTGGCCTTAGCAACAAGGTCGTCTACGCGTGCACAGCTGTCAAGCAGGGAAAAATCAGAGTGAACATGAAGGTGTACGAAGTTTGAAACCGGAGTACCTTCCGGCGCTGCATCAAATATATGAAAATCTGCCATGGATTTATCTTATCACAATGAAAGTGAAAATTTAAGGGTATTGAAGGGGAAAAGTTAATCAGCCTGTTTTCCCACCCCTGCAATTCCATCCTTCAGTTCAAGTATCTGTTCCAGTGGGAGCGAGACAGCCTGGGAAATCTGTTCTTCAGTAAGTATATTCATTTTGAGAAGATTCTTCGCATTTGTACAAATCTTTTTTTATCATTATAATTTTTTTCATGATTAAACTCGTTGCTTTTCTTGGGAATTATGGGGCGGAATACGAAAAGACCCGTCATAATGTTGCCTGGCAGTTTGCTTCGCAGCTTCCTTTTTATCAGAAACTGAATTTTCAGCAGAAATTTAAGGGTGATTATGCTGCCGTTGAAACACAGACTCTTGCAGAATGGTTTGCACAGACAAAAATGTACGCAAAAAAAGACGGAAGTGCACCTAATGTTCCTGAAAATGCTCCTGATAAAATATATTTCCTTAAGCCGCTGACTTACATGAACCTGAGCGGGGAGAGTGTGGGAGAACTTGCACGTTTCTTTAAGATTGAAGCGTCGGAAATCCTTGTCGTTCATGATGAGCTTGAACTTCCGCTTGGCACTGTAAGCCTTAAATGGAGCGGCGGTCTCGGTGGTCATAACGGCCTTCGTTCGATGAAATCTGTTTTCGGAACGGCTGATTTCTGGAGGCTGCGGTTCGGCCTTACAAAGCCTGTTAACCGTGATATTGCTGACTACGTTCTTTCGAATTTTACTTCTGACGAGCAGATTATCCTCTCTCAGGAATTTGCACAGACAAATGAAATGTTTGCGAAATTCCTGCTTTCAAATGATGAGAATCAGAAACGTCTTCTTCAGGGCTGGTCAAAAAAGAAGCTTGTTGAATCGTAAAAGGCGGATTTTCAGGTGAAAGAATTCGATGATCTTTTTGATACTATAAAAACTCTCCGTGCTCCCGGCGGCTGTCCATGGGATATAGATCAGACACCTGCTTCCATGAGGACTGATCTGGTTGAAGAGTGCTTTGAAGCTGTTGATGCAATTTCTCAGAATGACAGTGCTCATGCAAGGGAAGAACTCGGTGACCTTATTTTCAATGCGCTCGTTATCTCGTATCTTTATGAGCAGAAAGGTGATTTCAAGGTTAGTGATGTGCTTTCTGAAGTTAACGAAAAGATTATCCGCCGTCATCCGCATGTATTTGGCGACGGTGCGTCGAAGCTGAATACGGAAGAAGTCCTTTCGCAGTGGGAAAAAATAAAGGAAAATGTCGAAGGACGGACTTTTGAATCTGTGCTTGATTCTGTTCCTCAGGGATTTCCTCCTCTGCTCAGGGCGAAAAAAATGCTCAAAAAAGCCGGAAAAAAGAATTTTGAATGGAACAGCATTGAAGAAGCCCTTGATAAGGTTACGGAAGAACTTGAAGAAGTTAAGGAAGCGTTCCGTGAACGTGAAAAGTACAAAAAAACTGCCGGTGACAGGGCTTTTACCGTTTCCGGTGGAAGCACTGAACTGAATGAGGCTCAGGCCCGTCTTGAAGAGGAAACAGGAGACCTTCTGCTTGCAGTTGTAAATTATGCGCGCTGGCTTGATGTAGACAGTGAAACTGCCCTTAACCTTGCAAATTCAAAGTTTTACAGGCGTTTTACATATGTTGAAAGGCAGATGAATGAGAAAAATATTCCCATGACAAAAGAAAATCAGGGACAGATGCTTAAGTTCTGGAATGAGGCAAAGAAACTCTAGTTAAAGTCTGCCGCAACTTCTTTTACTGCGCAGATAAGTTCATCAATATCTTTCTTTTCTGTCAGGGGACCGAAACTGAACCTGACTGCCGTGTCCTGAATGTCACGCTTTACGTTCATTGCCTGAAGAATCGGACGTGACTGTTTCTTTGCGGAGCAGGCGCTTCCCGTTGAAATTGAAAATCCTTTTGAATCTAGTGCCCTTACCATGACATTTCCAGGAATTCCTTTGAATGCTGCCTGAACAACATACGGACTGAATTTTTCCTGAACTTCGGGAGACAGATCCGAGCGGATTTCGGGAACAAGGGTACAGCCTTTAATCTGAGTCAGTTCTGAAATAAAGCCGGAGCAGAGTTTAGAGTGCAGTTCAAAAGCGGCTTTTTTTTCAGCTGACAGACTTTCCTTTTTCTGAAAATAATATTTTTCGAGACATAGTGCAAAGGCATGTGCTCCGAAAAGATTTTCTGTTCCGCTGCGGATGTTTTTTTCCTGACCGCCTCCCGTGAGAAAGGGTTTTATGTCCTTTTTGAGATACAGAATTCCGATTCCGTGAGGACCGCAGATTTTATGTGCGCTCAATGCGGCGCTGTCTATTCCGCTGTAACTTAAGTCCAGCGGGACTTTTCCTGCGGCCTGAACGCAGTCTACATGAAAATGAGCCTTTCTCTTGCCGTTTGCAGCCTTTGTTACGGCATCTGCAATTCCATATACAGGCTGGATGCAGCCCGTCTCATTGTTTACTGCCATTACCGTTACAAAAACTGTATCACCGGTGATGTTTTCTGCAATGCTTTCCGGAGTGATGAAACCGTTTTTGTCGGGATTAACCGTTACGACGTCGTATCCGAGTTTTTTGAGTG
>DGTU01000035.1 GCA_002394465.1 Treponema sp. UBA4328
ATCGGCGACGGAAAGATCTTCGTATACGACGTACAGAATGTCGTAAAGGTAAGGACCGGCGAAGAAGGCTACGAAGCCCTGCAGGATTAATTACTTATACTGACTTTTATTGCCCGCTCGTCATGAGCGGGTTTTTTTGTTAGAATGGGTGAATGGATTTTAACAGGCATCCGATCAGAATTTTTCTTTCATATTACAGGCCTCACATACATATATTCATTGCGGACATGATATGTGCCTTCTTCATTGCAGGAATTGATGTTGCCTTTCCTATGTTCTCCCGCTATGCGCTTGTTACACTCATTCCGGATCACAGGCTCAGGACATTTTTCATTCTTTCGGTAATTCTTCTTGCAGGGTTCTGTCTCCGGAAGCTCTGCAACTGGTTTGTAACTTACTGGGGACACATGTTCGGAAACCTCGTTGAGCAGGATATGAGGCGGGATGTTTTTGATCATCTGGAAAAACTTCCGTTCAGTTATTATGACACTAACCGTACCGGAAAAATAATGGCACGCGCAACGACTGATCTTTTTGAGGTTACGGAACTCGCACATCACGGTCCTGAAGATTTTTCAATTGCTCTTCTGAATCTGACAGGTTCGTTTATCTTTATGCTTTCAATCCGCTGGGAGCTTGCACTGATTGTCATAATTGCCCTTCCTGTCATGATTTTTGTCATAATTACTTCACGCCGCAACCTCATGCATTCTTCTACAAAAGTCAAGGAAACCACTGCTGAAGTTAATGCGTGCCTTGAGTCGAGTATCTCAGGAATCAGGGTTACGAAAGGTTTCGGCAATGAGGATTTTGAGCGTGAAAGGTTTGCCGTGCATAACAGGCAGTACAGTGCCGCAAAAAAACTTCGCTTCCGTTTTATGGCATCATTCATATCAAATATAGAATTCTGCAATAACCTGATTTCTGTTCTTGTGCTTGCGGCCGGCGGTTATTTCATAATGAAGGGAAAGATGACACTGCCGGATCTGGTTGCTGCAAACCTCTTTGTTGCAGGCTTTGTCGGTCCCGTCAAAAAACTCAATAACTTCGTTGAACAGTTTTCTACCGGTATGGCAGGATTCAACCGTTTTATTGAGATTATGCGTACACCTGTTGAAACTGAAGATGAAAGCGATGCTGTGGACGCCGGCACCCTTGAAGGAAATATATGCTTTAAGGATGTGGATTTCTCCTATGTACCGGATATTCCTGTCCTCAAAAACCTTAACCTTGAAATTCATGCCGGAGAAAAGTTCGCGCTGGTAGGTACAAGCGGCGGCGGAAAAACTACAATCTGTAACCTTATTCCAAGATTCTATGAGATTAATGCAGGTTCAATAACGCTTGACGGAAATGACATAAGGCATATAACAAAGCAGTCTCTGAGAAAAAATATCGGCATCGTTCAGCAGGATGTATTTCTCTTTGCGGGAACTATCCGGGAAAATATTGCCTATGGCCGGCCTGATGCCAGCTTTGAAGAGATTGAACAGGCTGCACGCAGTGCCGAAATTCATGATGACATCATGCTCATGCCGGACGGTTATGATTCTGTTGTCGGTGAGCGCGGAATTAAGCTCAGCGGAGGTCAGAAGCAGCGGGTTTCAATTGCACGGTGTTTCCTTAAGAATCCGCGGATACTTATTCTTGATGAAGCAACTTCTGCGCTGGATGCTGCCACTGAACTTAAGATACAGCACGCATTTGATACGCTTGCAAAAGGACGTACTACGCTGGTAATCGCACACCGGCTTTCTACCGTAAAAAATGCAGACAGAATTGCCGTCGTCAGCGGACAGGGTATCTGTGAACTTGGTACGCATGATGAACTTATGGCGCAGAAAGGAGAGTACTATAAACTCCAGAAAGCCCAGATTGCAGCTCAGTAGCTTTGTTTTCTGCCGCTGATATTGACACGAAGCCGTAAAATCAATAACATTCTTCTTACAACGACAAAGAAGCCGTAGATTTTCTGCCTGCTTTTCAGGCACAGAGTCTGCGGCTTTTTTTGTCTTTAATTATCATCATCAAAAAATATACGGCAAAGGGGCCGCAGGAACGGGTGTCTTTATATCAGGATGCTTTTTCTGCGGCCCTTTCGTTTATTTATGGAGATAAAAGTGAACACTTTGTATGAACCATCCTTTGAACACGAATCCTGCGGAATCGGAGCAGTCGTAAGCATTGACGGAATCAAAAGCCATGACGTAGTGGACAAGGCCCTTTCCATTGTAGAACGCCTTGAACACAGGGCCGGTAAAGATGCTGAAGGCAAGACAGGGGACGGCGTCGGAATTCTCCTGCAGGTAAACCACGGATTTTTCAAGACTGCCTGTGAAAGGGGAGAAATCGTATCTTTATCCGGAAAAGCCTGTAGGGAAATCAGTGCAGAAAGGAATTACGGAATCGGAATGTTCTTTTTTACTCCTGGTGCCGATGTTTCTGCCGCTCAGAAATGCTTTGAAAAAATATGTGCCGGACAGAAGTTAACTGTCTCTGGCTGGAGAAAAGTTCCGGTAAATCCGGATGTTCTTGGAAGCCGTGCAAGGGCCTGCATGCCTTCTATCATCCAGGCTTTTATCGCAAAACCTGAAGGATGTGCTGAAGGCCTTGCCTTTGATAAAATCCTTTACCAGGCCCGCCTTGAGTTTGAAAAGGATCAGCGTCCTGCAGCCTATGTATGTTCAATGAGCAGCCGTACGGTGGTTTACAAGGGAATGTTCCTCGTTGGACAGCTCCGTTCTTTCTATAAAGACCTGCAGAGTCCTGAATATGAGTCAGCCCTGGCCCTCGTACATTCAAGGTTTTCAACAAATACAAATCCGAGCTGGGAACGTGCCCATCCGAACCGCATTATTGCACACAACGGCGAAATCAATACAATCCGCGGTAACGCAGACCGCATGATTGCCCGCAGCGGCCAGATAGACCTTTCGGGTTCAGATTCTGCAATGCTGGACAATACCCTTGAATATTTTACGATGAAGGGAATGGAGCTTCCTCTGGCCGTAATGGTATGTATTCCACAGGTATGGAAGCACGACGATACCCTGAGCCAGGAAGTAAAGGATTTTTATCATTACTGGGGAACCATGATGGAAAGCTGGGACGGTCCTG
>DGTU01000153.1 GCA_002394465.1 Treponema sp. UBA4328
TCGCAGAGGTTCTCAGCCTGAGTTTTGCCGTTCTCTTCTTTAGAAAGGAGCGGGAAGTATCCCGGAACGATTCGGTCAACGAGACATGAACAAACATCACAAGCCTCGTCGAACCAGTTGATGAAGTCAGGTCCCAGCTGCCACATTTCAGCGTAGCGGAGGATATTGATTCGGAGGTTGAGGCCGGCCTGGTCTGAAAGCTCACAAGGAATAAGGATCATGCCTTTTGAAAGGTCGCCCTTGAATGCCTGGAATCGTTTGTAAAGGAAAGCTGTAACTTTTGCAGGAAAGTTCTTCTGTGGCTTCTGGTCGAGAGTAACTGGAACGCCGTCGATTTCTGAGTCGAAGCGGATACCAGCCTCAGTTGTGTTAGAAACGATGAAGCGCAAATCTGGGCTTGAAGCCAGAGCGATATACTCGTCGTAGTTTGTGTATGGGTTGATTGAGCGGCTTACTGAGTTGATGCAGCGTGTCTCAACTGTTGGTTTTCCGTCTTTCATGCCGCGGAGAACTGTAGTATAAAGGTTGTCCTGTGCGTTCATCGCATCGATCATACCTTTTTCAAGCGGCTGAACGATAACGATGTTGCCGTTGAAGCCTGCTTTTTCGTTGGCGATATCAATCTGCCAGTCTACAAATGCGCGAAGGAATCCGCCTTCACCAAACTGAAGGACCTTCTCAGGGCGCTTTACTGTTTTCATTACTTCGTTAATTGGTTTGAGAGCCATAATAATTGAACCTCCGGAAGTTCATATATAGAAAATTTGAACTATTCTAGCATTATTTGAACGGCATTTCAATTGCACGCTTTGTTTCTTCTGCTGCAGGTAAAATGCGCTTTTTTGTACAATAACAAACCGTCTTGTAAAAAAAACGACATCGATATAAAATATTTAGACTTTTTATGGGCAGCAAAAACGAAAAACGGATAGGATTTATTCTCAGTGCGCTTCATTATGGTTCTTCACGCCGACTCTGGAGAACCCTTGCTTCATATTGCTCAGAGCGTGACGGAAGCCTCATTATTTTTTCAGGCGGAAGGCTTAATTCAAGTGACGATCCGCTCGGACTGAAAAATAAAGTTTATTCCCTTGCGACAAGACAGAATATTGACGGTCTCATAAGCTGGTCATCAACTATCTGCGACAATATTTCAGAAGAAGAAGCAGAAAATTTCCACAAGAAATATGCAGACCTTCCTTTTGTAACAATCGGTCAGAAAATCTTTCAGAATCCTTCGGTTGAATTCGATGCCTATACGGGAATGAAAGAGCTTGTAAAGCATTTTATTCTTGCTCATGGTGCCCGAAAAATCGTATTCCTCCGCGGGCCTCAGAATCATATTTCTGCAGAAGACCGTTTCCGCGGTTATAAAGATGCCCTTAAGGAAGCCGGAATTGAATACTCTCCGATGCTGGTTTCTGATCACTTTCAGTGGGCAAATGCAGAAGCAGCAATCAGACAGCTTTATGAAGACAGGCATCTTGTTCCGGGCAAGGATTTTGATGCCCTTGTTGCTCCGAGTGATTTAATGGCCTTTGACGGCTATCAGTATTTAAAGAACAAGGGATACAAGATTCCGAAAGACTTTATTGTCGGCGGATTCAATGATTCCGTAGAAAGCCGTCTTTCAGCTACGCCGTTCTCGACCGTTCACATGCCGTCAGAAAAAATCGGTATCGTTGCCTACAGCATGCTTTCCGAAATGCTCGCAGGAAATGAAAATGTTGAAAGCAGGGTTCTTGATGCATATCCTGTAATTCGTGAAAGCTGCGGATGCAACAGCCTCAAATCATGGATTTCTTCATCTGAATCCAAATCACGTCCGAAGACACAGGAACAGCTGTTTTCGGACATCAAGGACATCTTCAGGAATTTCAGCGATACTGCACAGGACAATATAGATAAACTCGCACAGCTTCTTTCAGAAAACAGTCAGGCTGATTTTTTCCATAAGCTTACGAAAGTCCTGACCAGATATTTTGAAGAAGACGGGGAACTTTCACTTATTTTTGCTGCAATCAATATTCTCCGTCAGTCAAATACTTTCCCTGAAGAATACGTAAACAAAATAAGCCGTACGATTGACGTAAGCGTAGCACAGACGCAGGCCCGCATTGCAGCGCGGAAATATTATGACAACAATAAAATTACATCTATAGTAAACACATTAAAAACAAAGCTTCTTGCAGTTCATGACAGGAGAAACCTCATTGAACTTCTTGCAGAATATCTTCCTCAGATTGGAATTAAAAATGCCTCTGTCGTATTAAACGAAAATAACGATTTTTCAAGATATGTAGGCGGATTTAATACTGCAGGCGTAATTAATACGGAAGAAACCCTTTTCTCTGTCAGACAGCTTGTTCCGGCCAGATACGATTCAGAATTCAATCACGGCGTTCATATCGTTCAGCCGCTTTTCATGAATGACAAAAACCTTGGATATCTCGTACTCGGATATTCCAACATTGAAAGCGTAATTTTTGAAGACCTCAGGTCTGCCATAAGCAATACGCTCCAGAGTATTTTCCTTTTTGAACAGATTAATACTGCAAGGCAGATTGCCGAACAGGCTGAGTTTGCCAAGACGGAATTCTTTGCAAACGTCGGAAGTGATCTTTGTGATCCTCTCAGGGAACTTTCTGCCAAGCTCATTCAGATGGAAACAAACATCAACAACGGAATCCTTGATCAGGACATCCTCAGTGAGCAGCTCATATTCCTTCGTTCCCAGATTGATGCCCAGCTTGAAAAGACACAGACGCTCATCGACCTTACCCGTTCACAGGTAAATGACCTTCCGATGGACAAACGCCTGTTTGACATAAGGCAGATTCTTCCTGGAAGTGCCCTCGCTTCAATTGATTCAAGGATGCCGCTCATATACGGTGATCCTGACAGGCTCAAGAGGGCCCTGCAGTCAATCTACGATCTGAGCGAAAGCACGATGAAGGTTAACTATGACAGGGACGGAATAAAGATTGTCCTTGAATCACAGAAACTTAACTGGCAGATGCCTGAACTTCTCCTTGCTGAGAAAATCATTCTCCTTCAGTACGGTGAAATAGAAAAGAACGGTTTCTCGGCAGTAATAAAATTCCCGTGGCCGAATCTTGCGGGAATGCCGCCTCTTAAAACAGATAAAACTCACCTCAGGCTTATCGGCATTGCAGGCAAGCAGAGTGATTTCTCAATCTTTAACCTTCATGTTACTCCGCTTGACGGCAACATCATTGACAATATTGAAAATGATGACAGTGCAAACCTTCTTTACTGGGAAGCAGATAATTCACCAATTGATGAATGGGTAAAAATATACGGCCTCAGGCATTATGAAAAACTGTTCAGGGCTCCTGTGCTCTGCTACAGCAATGACCTTATCGGACACAGCTTTGTTGAACTTTTTGAAAAGAAGATTCTCTCGCAGAAACAGTCACCGGTTCTTTTTGTAAACACAAAGTATACGGAATACGGAACCTGGGCTACGGAAGCAAATTCAGTTTCAATTCCTTCAATGGACGATTTCGACAGGATCCTCAACGAAGTAACGCCTTCCCTCATTGTATTTGAAAGCGTTGACGATGCGACGATTACGAGAATCCGCCAGAACAGCAAGACAGTTCTCGTTCCGATTCTCGTACTGCCGGAATCTGTTCCTGATGAAGCCATGATCGAAGTGCTTTGCTCGCATCCGAGAATCGTTCTCTGTAACAGGGGTGCGGCACTTTCCGATGAATTCAACGGCAGGGTACATGAAATTCTTGCCGGCGATGAAATACTTCCTCCTCATACGGGAGCACTGGTAAAGAAAGCCATATATTACATGAATAAAAATGCAGGCCAGCAGATTGTCCGCTGGAAGCTGGCAGATTCAGTGCATGTTAGCGAAGATTATTTAACAAGAATTTTTCATAAAGAACTGGGTTTATCCTTGTGGGAATATTTAAATAGGTATAGAATATATATTGCGACAAAGATGCTTTTGGAGACAAACGACACGATTTATGAGATCGCAGAGAAGTCGGGATTCCAGGATCAGGCATATTTCTGCCGCGTATTTAAGAAGATTTATGGGCGTCCGCCGGGAAAAATAAGGGCTAAATAGTAGTTTTTATAGACATTAAGGTCGGTATTGTCCAAATTTATAGACGAATATTTTTATCTTAAATTTATTAAGATATTAATAATATAAAATAGAGGTTTGCTATGAACGCACAAGAAGCAACAGTCCTTAAAGCACCAAAGCATGATCTTTGGAAGGACGTTAAAAGAAATTTTTCTGTTTATGCGCTGCTCATTATTCCGGCCGTATATTACTTCATACTTAAGTACGGTCCTATTTATAACGGACAGATCGCTTTCAGAAATTTTGATCCAGGTACCGGTATTGGGGGGGGCTTTGGACAAGGTGTCGGTGGCAGTCCGTGGGTTGGATTGGAAAACTTTTCAAGCTTTTTCAATTCATTTTATTTTTCAGAATTGATTCGCAATACGGTTCTTTATAGTTTTGCCAAACTTCTGGTTTCTGTACCGCTTTCAATTATCCTTTCTGTTTGTCTTTATGAGTGTACACGCAATGTCCTCCGCAGAGTCGTACAGACTTTAACATACCTTCCACACTTCCTTTCATGGGTTATCATGTATGGTATTCTTCTTGTACTTCTTGCTCCTGGCGACGGTATCGTAAACGACCTCATAACATTCCTCGGTGATGAACCGGTTGACTTCCTTACAAGTACAAGCACATTCCCTTATGTAGTCCTTCTTTCTGATGCATGGAAGGAAATGGGATGGGCTGCAATCATCTTTATCGCTGCCCTTATGGGTATCGACCCTTCACTTTTCGAAGCAGCAATGGTTGAAGGTGCTTCTGCAGTTCAGCGTGTATGGTACATCACAATTCCGTCAATCAAGCCGGTTATCGTTACTGTAGTTCTTCTTAAGCTTGGTACCGTTCTTGATGCCGGTTTCAACCAGATGTACATGCTTTATAACGTTTCAGTATTCTCAGTTGGTGATATTATTGATACTTGGGTTTACCGTCAGGGTCTTCTTAACATGGAACTTGCTCTGGCAACTGCCGTTGGTATCTTCAAGGGTATCATTGGTATGCTTCTTGTTATGATTTCTAACAAGATTGTTAAGAAACTCACAGAATCATCATTACTGTAATTAAGTTGGGGTATAAAAATGGATAAACCAAAGACAGTCAAATTAACAGCCGGTGATCAGACATTCTATGTTATCATCAACCTCTTTTTGATCCTGATTGGTGTTGCTATTGCAATTCCTATGTGGAGTACAATTACTCAGTCATTCCGTCCGAATGACTTTATCGGTTCAAACCTCGAAGGAATGTTCCTTGCTCCATGGAAGTGGAAGACTGATGCTTACAGTGCCCTTCTTGGAAACAACGGATTTATCAGTGCGTTCTGGAACTCTATTAAAATCATGGTATTCGGAACTTTTACAGCTCTCTGTCTTACTGTTCCGATGGCTTACTGTATGTCTGTACATGATCTTCCTGGCCGCAAGATCCTGAACTACTTCGTAATCATTCCTTACCTGTTTAACATTGGTCTTGTTCCGACATACCTTGTTATCAAAAACCTCGGTCTTATTGACCACATTGCAGCAGTATTCATTCCTGGTGCAATCGGTACATACAACTGTCTGATTATGCGCGGATTCTTCGAAGGTATTCCTGAATCACTTAAAGAGTCTGCACGTATTGACGGTGCTGCTGAATGGTACGTACTTGTTTCTATCATTCTTCCGCTTTCAAAACCGATTATCATGACAATCGGCCTCTACTACGCAGTAAACTTCTGGAACGACTATATGCACCCGATGCTTTACCTCAAGACGCTCAAACCTCTTCCAATCCTTCTGCGTGATATTTTGATGGCTTCCGGAATGAGTGAATACGTTGAATCAAATGCGTTCGGCGAAGCTCCTGTTCAGGCTATCAAGGCGGCATCTGTATTCATGTCTGCTATTCCAATGATGATGGCTTATCCGTTCATCCAGAAGTACTTCACAAAAGGTACTATGCTTGGTTCGGTTAAGGGCTGATATAAGAAATTTGTAACTTTTATGACCAGATAATATTTTTATATTGTCTGGTCAATTTTTTGTGGTATAATTTATTATTCTTATTTAAAATAAGGGTAAGAATTATTGAATAGTTTTCATTATATTTTCAAAAGGAGGAAAAAAATGAAAAACTTTTTTAAGAATCTCGCTCTCGTTGCATTGATTCTTGCAGTTGCTTCACCAGCTTTTTCAGCTAAGAAATGGAAGGTGAATAAAGACGGTACAGTTGACATCGAACTCTGGTACGGTGCTGCTGTAACTGAAGCAGGTCCACCACCAGCTAACTGGAAGGCTTACGATCTTATCAAACAGAAATGCGGTATCAACCTTATTCTTACTGCACTTCCTTCAAACGAAACAGACCAGGATACAAAAATAAACGCTGCTGCTGCTGCAAACCAGCTCCCTGATCTTTTCATGGTTTCTGCTAACTCTTTCCAGCTTCTTTCACAGAAAGGTCTTCTTTCATGTGTAGATGATATGTATCCGATGATGCCTAACCGTACAAAACTCCTGTACGACAAGGACTCAAAGACATTCTCATCTGTAGATGGAAAATCATACGCTCTCGCTCAGCCGGGTTCAATCGTTAAGAATGAAGGTGTTATCATCCGCAACGACTGGCTCAAAAAACTCGGTCTCAAGACACCAACAACAACTGACGAGTTCTTCAACGTTATGAAAGCTTTCACAGAGAAAGATCCTGATGGAAACAAAAAGGCTGATACATACGGTCTTGGTCTCTACCTCGAACTTACTCCGGCAAACGAAGGTCTTGGAAGACGCTTTGACCCGTTCATGGGTGCATTCGGTGTTGCAGGTACATGGAACATGACAAAGGCTGGTGCCGGACTCAACGTTCACAAACCTGAATATTTCGAAGCTTTGACATACATTAAAAAGATTATCGATGCTAAAGTAATCGATCCTAACTGGCTTGCTTACAAGAAAGATGACTATCGTGCTGCATGGAAACAGGGTAAATTCGGTATCTGGCGTGAACAGAACGCTGCTCTCGCTTCTGAATCTAACTATGCTCCATTCGACAAGAACTTCCCTAACGGAGACTGCCAGATCATCGCTCCTCCGAAAGGACCGGCTGGAAAATCTGCTTGTGGTACATTCTCTCAGGCTTACCGTATGTACGCTGTTCCAAAGACAGCTGACAAAGAATCTGTAAAGATCAAGGGAAAGACTGTTACAAAGAAGCAGAAGATTGCTGAACTTCTTGAATGGATGTCATCAGATGAAGGTTACTACCTCCTCGGATGGGGTGAAGAAGGCGTTAACTGGGTTCGCGATCCAAAAACAGGTGCACCAACAAAAGACGGTATCCCTGATCCAAAACTCGCTTACTCAAAAGCTGCTATGCAGCCACTTACACAGCTCCGCAACATGGTTTACTACAACTCTGACCTCGAGCTTATTTCACGCTACCCGACATACATCACACAGTACTCAAAGAAAGAGATGTCTTCTTTGAAAGCTCTCCGCCAGATGCAGTCATATCCATGGACAGCATGTAACGGTGTTGATCTTCTCCCACAGCCAGGTGCTGACCTTAAGCGCTTCTACGAACAGGGTATCGTAGAGTTCATGACAGGTGAGCGCAAACTCACAAAAGAGAACTGGGCTGCATGGTTGAACGAATTCGATGCTAACGGTGGT
Source organism: Treponema sp. UBA4328 (assembly GCA_002394465.1). GTDB lineage: Bacteria > Spirochaetota > Spirochaetia > Treponematales > Treponemataceae > Treponema_D. The sequence goes on from DGTU01000153.1 coordinate 7,768, forward strand.
AAGGAATGGGAAGCAGAAGGTATTGCTAAGGCAAAATCTATGCGCCTCCTTCAGTAGTTAACATAGTTTGACTGGATATACGGGCTGTCCGAACAGGGCAGTCCGTTTTTTTTGCATAATATTGATTTTTTGAATAGAATATAGTCATGAAGAACAAAGAGAATAACGAACTTGCAGTCTGTGGTTTTGAAGCAGTTAAAGCACTTGTAAAAGAACACAAAGAAAATATCCGCCGCTTTTATTATACGCGTGACAGGATGATGGCATTTAAGGATCTTTTTAAATATCTTGCCGAAAATAAAATTCCTTACAATAACGTCAGCGAAGGAGAACTTGAAAAACTCTGCGGAAGCGTTCATCATCAGGGTGTTGTTGCGATGATCAGAACCCCGCGCATTCTTCCGCTTGATACTGATATTACAGATGAATGGGTTAGGAATAATGAATCTGCAGTCGTTCTCGACAGGGTAGGCAATGCAAATAATCTGGGTGCAATTGTCAGAAGCGCCGCATTCTTTGGATTCAGGAATGTTGTAATTCCTCTTGATGAGGCTCAGACTTCTATTACGACGAGTTCTTACAGGGTAGCTCAGGGCGGAATGGAATATGTCAATGTTTATTCCGTTAAATCAATCGTAAAGCTTCTGTCTGCAATGAAAGGCAAACTTGTACGCTTTGGAACTGATGTTGAAGCAAAGACTTCTGTAAGGGATATAAAAAAACTTGCCGGTGGTAAAGGCAGCATAATTGTCCTTGGAAATGAAGAAAACGGCATTTCTGAGCAGGTAAAAAAGAACTGTGATGAGCTTGTGATTATTCCGTACGGGCAGAAAAAAAGCAGCCGTCGCATCGAAAGCCTCAATGTTGCTCAGGCTGCTTCGATTATTTTCTACGAGTTTTCAAACTAACGGTTCATTTCGCTCTGGCGTTCAGTGCTCTGATGTGCCTTGACGATGGCACTGATTTCGTTGAAGTCTGAAAGAGGAAGGTCGCCGAAAATCGTATTCTTGGTTGCACAGGTTGCGTTTCCGAATTCCATTGCCATCTGAGGATCATTGTATTTGAGGAGTCCGAAAAGAACGCCTGCGCAGAAAGCATCACCGCTTCCGATACGGTCTACTACATCGATGTCCTTGTATGGTGGTTCAGTGTAGAATTTGTCATCTTTGCGTGAATAAACTGTGGATGTAAACGAGTGAACTTTCGGGCTTATTACTTCTCGTTCAGATGAAGCAATTATGCTGATGTTCGGATAGTCTTTGCAGAATTCACGGTGCATGTCCTGAAGGGAACCGCTTTTCTGGAACATGCGGCGGCAGCTTTCTTCAGAAATGAAAAGGATATCAACATAAGGAAGAATTGATTTGATAGTGGTTCTTGCAGTCTCTTCGTCCCAGAGGTTTGCACGGTAGTTTACGTCAAATGCAATCTGTGTTCCGGTTTTCTTGAATTTCTTGATCATTTCAATTGCAAGGGTGCGGGTATTTTCACTGAGAGCAAGCGTAATTCCAGATGTATAGAACATGCGGGTTTTATTGTAGATGTCTTCAGGAATTTCTGAAGGAAGAATCTTTGTGATTGATGAGTTTTTGCGGTCATAAACTACAGTCGGCTTTCTCGGATATGCTCCGTTTTCATAGTAGTAAATTCCGACACGTGCTTCAGGTGAATTATCAAAGATAATATAGTCATCGCTGACACTTGATGCACGGATTCTGTTTTTAATGAAGGTTCCAAGCTGGTTCTGCGGAAGGCGGGTAATGATTCCTGTACGAAGGCCTAAAAGTGAAACACCTGATGCAACGTTGAGTTCAGCGCCGCCTGCGTGTTTTTTGAATGAATCACTTTTACTGATAAGTTCGTTTACTGATGGTGAAAGACGAAGCATTGTTTCACCGAATGTAATCAAGTCAAATTCTTTTTGTTCCATATTGAAACTCCTCACTCATAGTATATAAGTAATTCGGACTTATGAAAATACTACGAAATAATGACGCATAATTAATGATGGACTTTAACGGGTAAGTTGAATATACTTTAACTATGGGTGACAAAAAAAAGAAAAAGTCGGGATTATTCTTATCGTGCTGGCTTCTGGCCATTCTTGTTATTGTAATTATTTTTCTTGTAAAGCAGGACGAAATCCTGGCAAACCTCAAGCAGACAAATTTCTTTGAAAGGGTATTCGGATCAACACCTGAATTCGTGCAGAATCTTGAAACAAAACCTGCTCCCGAAAAGGAAACTACGCCTTTTGAAATAATAGTAAAACCTGTAAAGGAAACTGAAACCAGGACAGATAACCCTGTAATTGAAAAGAAAGATCCTGAAAAAGAAAAACCTGCTGCTGTAACGGTTTCTCCTTCTGAGGAAAAGCCGAAACCTGCCGAGCAGACAAAAAATGTTCAGGAAACCGTAAAAACCGAAACCCCGGCTGAAAAAGCGGCAGAAAAGCCTGCACCGGTTCAGACGAGTACGGCAAAGCTTTATTTTATTTATATTGACGGAAACGGAAAAATCAGCCGCAAGCTCGTTGAAAGAAAAATTGTCAAAAATGATTCTCCGCTTACGAATAATCTTGCCCTCTTGTTTGCAGGACCCGACCAGTCTGAAAAGAAGAAGGGATATCAGTCGCTTATCCCTGAGGGAACTAAACTTAAGGGAATCAGCATAAAGGACGGTGTTGCAACACTGAATCTGAGTGAGGAATTCGAATACAATATGTACGGCGCAGAAGGTCAGCAAAATTCCCTTGCCCAGATTGTGTATACGGCAACTGAGTTTTCAACCGTCAAGTCGGTACGCTTCCTTATTGAAGGTGAGAAAAAAGACTATCTCGGAAGTGAGGGCGTCTGGATCGGAAGCGCCCTTTCAAGAGGAAGTTTTTAGTTTTACTTTACTATGACGGTATAAGAATCAAGAATCTTATTGAAGTACTTTGTGTTTTCTTCATACGATGATGAGAAAACTGTCAGTGTAAGTACTGTAAAGCCTGTATCACTGAACCTGTAAATCTTTTTGATATCAGTAGTAAATGTATTTGTTTCAGAGTTGTGGAAAACCTGTGTTAAAGTCATTACAGATTTCTTTTGCGAGAATACAGTATTTTCTGAAAGCGGATAGGAGCGGGCAGTTCCAAGCATGAACGTTCTGAGAATCATCCTGAACAGATCCATGTTTTGAGTTTTGTCTTCAGGTATCTGGATACAGTTCATTGAGAGGACGGCTTCCTGTTCAAGTGTCCAGAAATTGTCGCTCTGCTTTTTCCACTGGTCAGTAATTTTTACAGACTGAAGTACATCATTCTGAGAAGAATATTCTGCTTTAAGTGTTGAAGATTTTTTTGCAGGCTTGAAATTCCTTGGTGTAAGTGAAGATTTTTTGGGAATGCCGTAAAATTCTGTGAAAGATTTATCATCTGACGAGGTGACCTGTCCCTGAGTTACAAGAACCAGAATTTTTTCACCTGTGTCTGAAATAATCGAATTAATGTTAAAAAGAGGAACAAGCGGATCCCAGTTGATTTTTACGTTTCCGCCGAACTGTTCGTAATCAGTATCAAGCGAAACGGCTTCTTTAATGTTTCCTGCTTTCTGGCGGCGTGCGGTCAGTTCATAAACCATGTCATGAAGATAATTGATTATGTCAGGGTTACGCTCGTAGTTTTTGCCGGTAATTTTTTCTCCGGTCATGTCCACGTATTTTTTGACCGGATCCATTGAAAAATAAATCGTAAAATCTTTTTCTTCCTGAGGTTCATCGCCTTTTACTTCCGGTGCATAGTATCTGACGGCATACGTTGATTCATCATAATACATTGCACCAAAATAAGATGTACGGTTAAAAGTCAAATCCTGATAGTATACAAACTGTCCCGAAGTATCAGGTACTGACTGAAATACTCCGGGAAGTGCAGAAACTGCAGAAAGAGAAAAAACTGAAAGTATGAGCAGGAAAAGGCGTTTCATGTTATGCGTTCAGTTTTGCAAGTTCAGCGCGTACATATTCGACGGCTTTTCCCGCTGCCTTTTCAGCCGGAACAAGTTCAGCTTCTTTTGCTGAGCGCGGCTTGAATTCAACGTTCGGAAGGTTTTTATCGCCGACAGTAATTCTGAGCGGAATGCCGATAAGCTCCATATCAGCAAATTTTACGCCCGGGCGTTCCTTGCGGTCATCAAGAAGGACTTCAATTCCTGCAGTCCTGAGCTGTTCATAGATTTCATCGGCAACTTTCTTCATGTTGTCCTTGTAGTCAATCGGTACGATGCAGACCTGGAAAGGAGCAACAGTCATAGGCCAGATGATTCCCTTTTCATCGTTGTTGTTTTCGATGATTGAAGCGAGGGTGCGGTCAACGCCGATTCCGTAACAGCCCATTGTCGGTTCCTGTGGTTTTCCATCCTGACCGAGGAATGTTACTTTCATTGATTTGGTATATTTATGTCCGAGCTTGAAAATGTGTCCAAGTTCGTTTCCCTTTCTTGTGTAGAAAGTGTCGCCGCAGCATGCACATTTGTCGCCTTCTTTTGCGGTGCGGAGGTCTGCATTAATGAACGGTACAAAGTCGCGGAGCGGTTCAACATGTTTAAGGTGATATCCTTCTTTTCCGCTTCCTGTAATTGCATCATGCATTTGGCTTTTACCGTCTTTGATAACAGAGTAATCGACGATAAGCGGGCATTTTGCTGTCATTGGTCCTACGAAACCGTGTGGTGCGCCTGCATATTCAAGGATTTCTTCTGCTTCTGCGAGTACGACTTCGCTGGCTTTAAGTGTGGCTGCAAGCTTGGCTTCGTTAACGTCGAGGTCTGCGCGGATGAGTACGCATGCGTAGCTCAACGGATAGTAGTCGCCGGCAGGATCTTTAACGTGTTTCCATTTGTCTGCACCGGCTGCCTTTGAAAGGTCGAGTGAAGAATTGATTACGCGGTAGATGAGGCACTTGATGAACATTTTCGGAGATTCATCAAAGAATTTTTCCATGTCTTCGATTGAGAA
>DGTU01000146.1 GCA_002394465.1 Treponema sp. UBA4328
CCATATAAAGGAAATACTGGTCCCACAGAGATTTCTGGCGTGCGCGGATTGTCTGTTCAACAACCTTATCCGGCGGATAATCACGAGGTTTGAGTATTGCAGCAGTCTGATCTTCAACCGGAAGAAGTGTACCTGCTACGGCTGCAGGAGAAGGCCTGATTTCAAGGCTCAGTCTGTTTGAAGTCATGCTCAGATATCTTGATTTATAAAGTTCCGGATAAAATACCATTTCAAGATAATAGATTGAAGGCTCCTTAAACTGGAGATATTCCTTTACGTTTTCAACGAAAGAGTAGGTTTCACCCGGTTCTACTGAAAGTTCACGGAAATAGACAGTCTGGTTTGTAGAACGTTTTTCTTTTAATGCTTCAGTTTCCTTAAGTTCAGTATTCTTGATTGTATAAGCCTTGAAGTCCATGCTGAACATACGGTCATCAGCAAGCTTGAAGCGGAGGGTTTCAGTTCCGCCGTTGGTAATGCTTACCTGAACGTAAACAGGATTTTCATTTACCATATCAGGGTAATACATTGTCCTGTCATAAAACTTTATCTGAAGCTGAGCCTTAGAGAAATCCTCAGCGGATTCAAGTCCTTTTTCTGCAGAAACCGGTGTCTGTGCAAAAATTGAGAGAATTGATATAATTGCTAAAAGAGTTCGTTTCAAAACTTTTATCTCCTAAAACTTTCTTAATTACATTATCGGAACATATTAATGGAATCATTATTATCAAATTCAGTTCGTCCCTTACTTTCCCGATGGAAATCACTTCAAGACGGCATAAAAAGCATCACTTTTCCATGCGAAATTGAAGGCCTCTCAGGTGCAGCAAACGCCTTTTTCATTGCACAGTATATTGAAAATGCAAGAAACAAAGCAGTTTACTCAATTCAGTATAATACAACAGGACGTTATTCTCAAGAACACAATGACGCATCAACTGAACTTGATTTTGTAATTGCCGTTCCGGATGAAAAGGATGCAAGGGAACTCGAAACAGACCTTCAGACAATATTTGAAGACAGGGCTCAGATTTATCTTCTTCCGTGGTGGGGAATAGTTCCGTACAGAAGTGCAGCAAGGGGAAGTTCCGTATTCGGAATAAGGGCAGGCGTTCTTTCAAGACTTGCACTTCATTCACAGACTTTTACAAGGGAAACAAAGCCGCGTATTTTCATTATAACGCAGCGTTCACTCCAGACGCCGCTCCCGCCTCCTGATTACATAAGGAAACTTGCATTTTCCGTTCACAGGGGACAGCAGGTAGATCCGTCAGAGCTTGCAGAAAAACTTTCACAGATCGGATATACAAGAGTCCCGAAAACCGGTGTTGCAGGTGAGTTTACCCTGAGAGGTGAAGTCCTTGACGTCTATACACCGGGAAACGATTTTGCATACAGGCTTCTTTTTGACTTTGACCAGATAGAACAGATAAAAACATTCAGTCCGGAAAGTCAGGCTACAAGCGGAACAACGGACAGCATTCTTGTTTACCCGATGAAAGAAGTCATCTGGAATAATGAACTGATAGAAAATCTTGAAAAGAAGTTTGAACTTTCAGAAAACGGAATTAACGACCAGTCGTCAGTCTATCTGCCATTAACGGAAGAAGCCCGCAAAAACAGGGATAAACTCCTTTCAGAATTGAAAACTTCCGGCGAAAGCGAAGGTGAAGAACTGTATTATCCTGTAATTTTTGACAGAATGTATACAATTTTAGACTATTTATCACAAAATACACCTGTTTTTTACCTTGATTATGACAGAATGTCAAATGCACAGGAAAACTTCAAGCGTGAATACAGCGGAATGTACAGAAAAGAGCGCCAGGAATATCCGGTTTTCCCGCCGCGTGACATCCTCATACCGTTTGAAAACCTCACGGAATCAGATAAAGCTCATGTATTTTTCAGAAGCCTTCATACTTCATCTGAAAACAAAAATGATATTCCGGTAATAAAATTTGATACGGATCCTTCAAAGAGCTTTTTCGGAAACATAAATTACCTCAAGGAACAGCTTACGGGACTTCTGCATGACGGATGGTCAGTAACTGTCTTTGCAGACAATCCGAACCAGTCGCTTCGCATCAAAGAGATATTAAAGGATTTCAACATCAGCATTCTTCCTGAAGCAATCAGCCAGGGATTCGGCATACCTGAATGCAGGACGATAATCATTCAGGAAAATGAAATATTCGGTCGCCGCAAGCATGTTCCTAAATCACTTACAAAAGCCAAGTCACAGGTTATTGATACTTTCGTTGACCTCAATGAGGGAGACTATGTCGTACATGTAAATTATGGAATCGGTGTATTCAGGGGAATCCAGAGGGTAAAGGCCTTCGGAAATGAACGTGATTACATAAAGCTTGAATATGCAGGTGAGGAATTTGCATTCGTTCCTATAGAACAGGTTAACCTTGTACAGCGCTATATCGGTAACGAAGGTGAAGCTCCGCGCCTTGATACAATCGGATCAAAATCATGGGAAAACCGCAAGAACAAGGTTAAAAAGGCAGTTGAAGACCTTGCACAGAAACTCATTGTTCTTTACAGCCGCCGTAAGGCAAGCCGCGGATTCCCGTTCCCGAAAGACAGTGAATGGCAGACTGCATTTGAAGCCGCATTCCCGTATGAAGATACACCGGACCAGCAGACAGCAACACAGGAAATCAAACTCGATATGGAAAAACCGGTTCCGATGGACAGGCTTTTGTGCGGTGACGTCGGATACGGAAAAACTGAAATTGCAATGAGGGCAGCCTTCAAGGCTGTAATGGGCGGGAAACAGGTTGCATTCCTTGCACCGACAACAATTCTCGCAGAACAGCATTACGAAACCTGTGTTGAGCGTTTTGCGAACTTCCCGATAAAAATAGCCCAGCTCAGCCGCTTTGTAAGTCCTTCAGAACAGAAAAAGACCCTTGCAGAGCTTGCATCTGGCAAGGTAGATATTCTTGTCGGAACTCACAGAATCATTCAGAAAGACGTAATCTTTAAGGACCTCGGCCTTATGATCACGGATGAAGAGCAGCGTTTCGGCGTAAAAGACAAGGAAAAACTCAAGACAATCAAGGCAAACATAGACTGTCTTGCGATGAGTGCCACACCGATACCGCGAACGCTTCACATGAGCCTGCTAAAAATCCGCGATATGTCCATGCTGACAACGCCGCCACAGACCAGGAAACCGATAGAAACCATAGTAGATGAATTTACGGAAGAAAGGGTAGCAAAGGCGATCCGTCAGGAAGTAGAACGGGGTGGACAGGTATTTTTCCTTCACAACAGAGTTGAAACTCTCGAAGAAACCTGCCGCAAGCTTGAAAAAATCGTACCTGAAATGATGATCGATTATGCACACGGCCAGATGTCAGTTGATGAACTTGATGATATTTTCCGCCGGTTTAAGATGGGCGGCTTCCATGTGCTTGTTGCAACAACGATTATCGAAAACGGAATTGATATTCCGAACGTCAATACAATAATCATTGACCGTGCCGACATGTACGGCGTAAGCCAGCTTTATCAGCTCCGCGGACGCGTTGGCCGAAGCGACAGAAAGGCATATGCATATCTTTTATATCCTGAAAACAAGGTTCTTTCTGAAGTGGCAATGAAAAGGCTTCAGGTCATAAGCGATTTTACAGAACTTGGCTCAGGCTTTAAAATCGCAATGAAAGACATGGAAATCCGCGGGGCAGGAAACCTTCTTGGAAAAGATCAGAGCGGAGAAGTGTACTCAGTCGGATTTGACCTTTACATGAGGCTCTTAAATGATGCAGTACGTCACCTTACCGATGAAAAATATGAAGTACAGAATGAAGTCCTCATGGAACTTGAATACACGGGCTTTATTCCTGAAACATACGTACCGAACCTTCAGACCAAGATGGAAATCTACAAGAAAGTTGCTGCAGTTCAGACAAAAGAAGAACTGGACGGAGTATATTCAGAACTTGAAGACCGTTTTGGTCCGATTCCGGATGAAGTATACAGCCTCTTAAGTCTTGCAGAAGTACGTATTATTGCACGAAAACTCAATATAGCAAGCCTCAAGGAAAAACAGGGAACTATAACGATAGAATTCGCAAAGGTGAGTGACATAAAAATTGACAGGGTTCTCAGGCTCATCAAGGAAAATGACGGCAAAGTCCGCCTTGATAATGCACATCCGAACTGCATCATGATGTCAGCCGGAAAAATCGGCCTTAAGGAAAAAAGTGAATTCATCCGTGAAAAGCTTGAAAGCCTTCTGTAGCAGACGGATCATAAGAAAAGGCTGCCTTAAACTGGCAGCCTTTTGAATGTCTGATATTTATAATCAGAAAGCAGGGAAGTGATATGTAACTCCGATTCCGAAGTTAGTAACATCCTTGCTCAGGACAGTCTTGTAGTTTCCGAGATAGCAGTCAGCATCGAAGTAATTTGCATAAAGGCATGAAACTGAAACTGTAAGGTTATCTGTAGGATAGATTTCAACACCGCCACCGATTACGTAATTGTCAAGAACCGGATTGAATGTACTGTTTGAAGTTTTAGTAATTCCCTGGTTTCCGTATGAAGCACCGGCAGAAACTCCGGCATACTTGCAGAACCTGTAATCAACACCAAGGGCAATTTCCCATGAGTTGTCATAATCAGTCTCAGAAAGGATTGAATTCTGCTGTGCAAAATCGTTGAAGTAATAGTTGAAGCTTGAGCTTACGTAGAGGTTTTCAAGGATTGAATAGCCGACACCGAGATTAAGGACTGCAGGAAGGTCAGTACGGAATTTCTTGTCATTTGTAATGTCATAATACTGGGCAACATTGCCTTTAACGTTATCAACATCATAATCAATGCGGCTCAGAGTCTGATACTGGAGTGCAAGATCGAGACCATAAACCTGAGGAAGCTTTGCATGAATGCCGAAAACACAGCTCTGTCCGAATCCCTTTGCATCATAGCTGATGGTATTTCCGCCGTTAACAGCCTTGAATGTGGCATCATTACATTTGAGGGTCATTTCCTGGGTACCGATTGTATAGCGGTATGCTGCTGCAAGGGAAAGCCAGTCAAAAACCTGGTAAGAAGCACCAAGCTGAAGACCGTATGTAATTGAAGTTACGTCAAGAGAATGAGATTTTGCCATACCGATAGAAGCTTCCGCAATAGATTTTGCTGCAACCATTTTGTTATATGCAGAAGTCATTGCTTCATACAATGCTTTACCACCATTAGTTGTATCAGCCTGAACCATTGCAGCAGCCTGTTCTTCTGTCAAACCATATGTAGATTGAATTTGTGCTACATTAGCAGCATAAAGCTTTTGTGCTATTGTATAATCTGTTCCATAATGAGTTGCTTCAGCACCTTTCTGACTTGCACCGTTTGCGAACAAAAGACTTGTTGCACTTGTACCTTCGCTGTATGAAAGAGAACCGCCGCCGGCATAAACACCAAAGTTTCCGAATATTGCCCATTTTCCTTTTTTGTAAACGGCGTTTAAATCAGGGTAGAGCCATACTGTAGTTTCATCGTTAGAATAATACGGATCAATTGTTCCATATGCCCCAAGATTAACTGTGTCTTTAAGTTCGTTGGCATATTCCTTGAATACAAACTGGTTTCCGCCGCCGACCCAGAGGCCTTCCTTAAGGTATGCAGTTCCGGCAATGTTATAGAATGCAGCTTCCGGACGCTGATTTTCAGTATTTCTGCTTGGGTTACGAAGATAACCTGAGCTTAAATTAGTTTTGTTTTCAACACCGCTTGCAAAAACAAAACCCGCACAAACTGCAGACATCACTACAGATGCAACAATCTTTTTCATTTTTAACTCCTGTTTATGAATACCGAATATAACGGCAGCGAATAATGACATTTTTTAAGATTTTGTCATTTATAAGAATAATAGTTAAAATGACAAATATGGTCAATATGTCATAATGGCAGGAAATATACGAACCGTAACAGGGGAAAGGGGTGGTATGCCCAGAACTCAATATATCGGTAGACAGAATACACATTATAGAA
>DGTU01000004.1 GCA_002394465.1 Treponema sp. UBA4328
AGCGTTAGCCTCCGGAGCTGAAGGTTGCGTGTTCGATTCACGTATCTCTCAAAAAAAGGAACGGTCACTACCGTTCCTTTTTTATTTTAAGATTGCTGTCGAACTTCGTTGCGAAGCAACGAATGTTCCTTACTTTGAGTTAGACTTAGACTTGTTAGAGTTAGATCCCTGAAGTTTTTTGAGAAGTTCGAGTGCGCGTGTCCTTACAGGAGTTACGTAGTGATAGTTTGCAGCGATTGCGCTTACTGTCTGAATCATTGAACTTTTGTTTTCAACTGTGTCAGCAAGTTTTTCGTATGCAATAAGAACTTCAAGTGCAAGTGAACTTGTAGGGTTGAGGACTGAATTCTTTCTCTGTGCCCATGCAATTGTTTCTGATACGTCGTCATTGTCGTTGATTCCGACCTCTCCGAGGGCGCGGATTGCAGCAGTGATTACCATAGGTTCATTGTCTGCAAGTGCAATCTTTACGAGAGACTGCTTTGATTCTTCTGTTTTAACCTGGCCGAGAAGGTCACATGCCTTTGCCCTGATGTCAGGATAGTTGTTTACAAGACGGTTGTTTTTGCGTGCCTGTGTGTTTACGCCTTCACCTGCAAGTGAATCAAGAGCCTTGATCATGTCAGGTGTTGTCCTTCCGCCGTTAACGGCATCTTCAAGATACTGAAGTGCAACCATTTTATTGTCACGTTCATCTGAAGCAGCGAGTTCTGTAATTACTACGTCCTCGACTGTACTGAGATATGTGTCTTCTACGTTTTTCTCTTCTTTGCTGGCTGAAGATGATGACTGCGCGAATGCACTGAACGAAAGAAGTGATACACATGCTGTCAAAGCTGCAATTTTAAAAGCTTTCATTAAAATCCTCCTCGTGGATTACTTTTATAAAATCGGCAAGAATTAATACATCATTATAAATATTAACTGCCAAAAAATCAAATGTCAGGATGCACCTTTTTATCTGATTTTTTTACGGCTAGTTTTCAATCGGCGGAAGATGAAGCATCCATTTGCCGTCTTTTTTATTAAAATGATAGTAAATTATATCCTGTTCTGACTGAAACTGAACCGCCTTTACGTACTCAGGCGTAACATAGCGGATTTCAGGAACTTCACGTCCTGCCCTTGAAGGTACGAATACAAACTTGAAGTAGTCCTCAAGAGTCCTGAGCTGAAGTCCTTTTTTTGGAAGCTTGCCCTGTGCTTTCTTAAGGTTTACCGGTTTCTGCCAGTATTCTACTGAATCAGGATCGATGTATTTAAGCCAGCTTTGGTAATCAAACTGCTTCATTACGACATCAAGTTCTTTAATTATCTGCTGGATTGCATTCTTGTCTTCAGTGAAGGCGTCTTTTGTAATTGCAATGTCACCGATGGAACGGTTGTATTCAAGGTCTTCTCCTGACGGCTCCGGGGTTTCCTGTACGGCCGGTTGTTCCGGATCAGGCGGTGGAGTTACGTTATCCGTAGATCCGCAGGAAACTGCCATGAAAGCAGCTGAGAGGCTTAATAAAGATGTTCTCAATAAATTCTTTTTCATAATAAAAAATATACATCACTTGAGATAATCAGTCAAACCGATTATATTCATTACATGACAAAAGCAGTTTTTGCGGGAACTTTTGACCCTCCGACTTACGGGCACATGAATGTTATTGAGCGTGCGTCCAGGCTTTTTGATGAGCTTGATGTCGTAATCGCATATAATCCGAACAAGGCATCTCTGTTTACAGTTGAAGAAAGGCTTGCATTCCTGAGGGAACTGACAGCCGGATATAAGAACGTAACTGTTCATCAGTGGGATAAGCTTATCGTTAAATATGCAGAACAGAATAACGCCAGCGTAATGATCCGCGGCATCAGGAATACAAATGATTTTGCATATGAGTTTGACCCTTCGCTTATGAACCATAATCTTGATCCGAAGATTGAAACGCTTTTCATTCCGACTGAACCGAAATACGTAATCGTGCGTTCAAGTTCAATCAAGGAACTGGCTGAATTCGGCGGAGATATTTCAGGAATGGTTCCGCCTGTAGTTGAAAAGGCAATAAAAGAGAAGTACAAAAACTTGACAAACGAAACTATTTCATTATAAAACATTGACATTCGGGTTTAAATTGTTATATTATAAACTCCGTTATTCATTTATATTTATAGTGAGGTTTATGAAATGGCAGTACCTAGAGCGAAAACATCTAAAGCTGTTACTCGCAGACGCCGTGGTGTGAATATGCATCTTGAAGCTCCTCAGTTGGTTGCTTGCAATAACTGTGGAAACCTTGTTATGCAGCATCACGTATGTCCAAAATGCGGTTTTTACCGTGGACGTCAGGTAATTAGACCTGAAAGCAATGCTTAATTCTACTGACAAAAAAAATTGTTAGAAAGGGAGATTAACTATGGACGAATTGTTCAACAAAATCCAGAAACTCATCGCTGAAAAACTGGAAATGGATGAGAGCAAAATCACTATGGATGCTTCTTTCCGTGGTGACCTCGGAGCAGACAGCCTTGATACATACGAGCTTGTTTATGCTATTGAGGAAGAATTGGGAGTTACAATTCCTGATGAAAAAGCAAATGAATTCGAAACAGTAAAAGATGCTTACGATTTCATCAAAGCAGAACAGAGCAAATAAATTAAACTCTGCTGATTACTGATTCAATTTTACTTTTTGCATAACACAGGCTGCAGTGCGGTCTGTGTTATTTTTTTTACTGCACATGGAGAATAAAAATGTTCTTTCAGAAAAAAAAGCTTTCTGCACAGCGCCTGAGGGATCTTGTTTCTTTTTCAAAAAATCTCGGCATCAAATTCCGGCAGCCGGAACTGCTTGACCTCGCATTTCATCACCGTTCTTCTTCAAATGAATCGCCGGAAAATCTTCATGTAAACAATGAACGCCTGGAGTTCCTCGGGGACAGTGTTCTTGGAATGGCTACGGCAACGTTTCTCTATGAAGACATGAAAGACAATCAGGAAGGGGACCTTGCAAGGATCAAAAGCATGGTTGTCAGCGAAAAGTCCCTTGCACCGATTGCCCGGACAATAGGAATCGACAGGATGCTCATACTCGGAAAAGGCGAGGAAATGAGCGGCGGAAGAAACAAGGACGCAATCCTTGCAGACTGCGTTGAAGCGGTTATAGGGGCATATTACCTTGACTCCGGATATGAATGTGCAGAAAAACTCGTACTTGAACTCATAGTTCCTGAGATACGGAAGGTTCAGGAGGACAGGGGACAGAAGGATTACAAGACTCTTCTCCAGGAAATGTACCAGAAAAAATACAAGATGTGCCCGGTCTACGAACTCGTAGATAAAACAGGCCCGGATCATGACCGCACTTTCTGGGTAGTAGTAAAGCTCGGTGACAGAAAGTTCGGCCCTGCAAAAGGAAAAAACAAAAAAAGCGCCGAGCAGACCGCAGCTCAGATGGCATATGATTCATTAAAAAAAGAAGAATAATTTTTTAAAAATTAACGTCTAAGTAATTGACATTTTTTCATGAATTATATAACATATATTCAGTTTTGCGGCAGTCATATAACGGCTCATTATCTCAGCCTTCCAAGCTGATGACGAGGGTTCGACTCCCTTCTGCCGCTTAGTTAAAAGGTTCATCGTGAGATGAACCTTTTTTTTATTTAAATGACTTTTATACAATGAATTGTGGAGTCGATGCCCATGCGCCGAAGGCGCAGAGTTAATAATTTCTGCTTACGCAAACGGCAGAATTGCCGTAACGCGGAGTGAGCGCCGACCAGGGGGAAGAAGAGGCTGCATGGATGCAGCCGGAAGCGAACAAAGAAAGCATGACGATGAAATTGTTATGATATTCTGATATAATAAGTGAACGGGAATAAAAAATGAATGATTCAAATGCCAGAAAACTGCTTGAGTTTATCGCTGAGACACCGACCTGCTTCCATGCGGTTAAAAATCTTTCTGAAATGCTTAAGGCTTGTGGTTTTAAGCAGCTTAATGAAAACGAAAAATGGAAGCTTTCAGCCGGAGGAAAATATTTTGTAACGAGAAACGGTTCTTCGGTTATTTCTTTCTGCATTCCGGAGGGTGAATGGAAAGGCTTTTCGATTGCTGCTTCACACGGGGATTCTCCGTGCTTTAAGTTAAAGGACGGAGGTTCCGTTCAGAGTAGTTCACCTGTGCGCCTTAACGTTGAAAAATACGGCGGTGCCGTGCTTAATTCGTGGTTTGACAGGCCGCTGGGGCTTGCCGGGCGCGTGATTGCCGTTTCATCTGAAAACGGGGAAGTCAAAACCCGTGAGATAACCGTAGATTTTGAAAAAGACCTGTTCGTGATTCCATCCCTTGCACCTCACCTTAAAAAGGATTCTGAGTCAAAAGCTTCGCCTGACATTCAGATGGAAATGCTTCCTTTTGCAGGCTATGATACGGAGTTTGATGTTATTTCGCTTCTTGCAGAAAAGACAGGGGTTAAACCGGAAGAGATCGGTTCCTTTGACCTTTTTATATATAACCGTGATTCAGGACGTTTCTGGGGACAGGATGATGAGTTTATCGTAAGTCCGCGTCTTGATGACCTTGAATGTGTATTCGGAACTTTTGAAGGATTTATTTCTGCCTGTGAATCAGAACGGAAAAACGAAAATATCCTCGTACACTGCGTTTTTGATAACGAAGAGGTTGGCAGCAGGACAAGGCAGGGGGCTGATTCAACCTTCCTTCAGGATGTACTGAAGCGCATCTGCCTCTGTGAAAATGTGGATGAAGAAGGTTATTACATCCGCCTGTCGAAGAGCTTCCTTGTGAGCGCTGACAATGCACATGCCTTCCATCCGGGATATGCTTCATCCTATGACATTAATAACCGCCCTCAGGTAAACGCGGGGCCTGTAATCAAATATAATGCCGCTCAGAAATATACGACCGACGGTATAAGTGCATCGGTTTTCAAGAAAATCTGTCAGGATGCAGGGGTTCCGTTTCAGGTGTTTACAAATAATTCAGGAATAGCAGGCGGTTCAACGCTCGGCAACATCAGTGCTGCAAAGGTTCCTGTAGTGAGCGTGGACATCGGTCTTGCACAGTGGGCAATGCATTCTTCAAATGAAAGTGCCGGAGCCAGGGATATAGACTATCTTATAAAGGCGATGAAGGAGTTCTATTCTTCATCAGTAAAAATTTAACAGACGGGGGAATGAATCATGCAGAACATTAAGTGTCCGAAATGCGGAGAAATTTTCCAGATCGATGAAAGCGGTTACGCAGAAATCGTAAAGCAGGTAAGGGACAGTGAGTTTTCAGCAGAAATTAAAAGGCGCGAAATCAGTTTTGAAAATGAAAAAAAACGTGAAATTGAACTTGCACTCATGAAGGCCTCTGCCGAGACAACCCAGGAAATAGAAAAGTTAAAGTCGCAGCTCAGCTCTAAGGATGCTCAGCTTAATTCTGTGAATGAAAAGGCTCAGTCTGAAATAAAGATTGCACTTGCACAGAAAGACAGTGAAATTGCCGCCCTCAAGGGACAGCTGAACAGTGACAGGTCAAAGGCCGAACTTGACATCAAGACGGCGCTTCAGGATAAGGACAGGCAGATTCTGGAACTCAAGGGAAAGCTTGAACTGTCTGAAAAGCAGTCGCAGCTCAGTGAAAACACCCTTAAACAGAAATATGAAGACCAGCTCAAGACAAAAGATGAAGAAATAGCGTATTACAAGGACTTTAAGGCGCGCGAATCTACAAAGCAGATTGGTGAAGACCTTGAACAGTACTGCCTCAATGAGTTCAATAAGAACAGGGCAATCGGCTTTCAGAATGCTTATTTTGAAAAGGACAATGATGCACGCTCTGGAAGCAAGGGAGACTTTATTTTCAGGGAGAGTTCTCCGGACGGCGTTGAGTTCATCAGCATTATGTTTGAAATGAAAAACCAGATGGAAACTACTGCAACCAAGCATAAAAACGAAGATTTTTTCAAGGAACTGGATAAGGACAGGAATGAAAAAAAATGTGAGTATGCAGTCCTCGTTTCAATGCTTGAAGAAGATAATGATTACTATAACACCGGTATCGTTGACGTTTCATATAAATATCCGAAGATGTACGTAATCCGCCCGCAGTTTTTCATTCCGGTAATTACGTTCCTGAGGAATGCTGCACTTAATTCGCTTGACTATAAGAGGCAGCTTATTGCGGTTAAGAATCAGAATATCGACATAACCAATTTTGAAGGGGAAATGAACGCCTTTAAGGAAAAGTTCCATTACAACGTGGATCTTGCGATGAGGCAGCATACTTCAGCCCTTGAAGAAATTGACAAGGCAATTAAGACTCTGCAGAAAATAAAGGAACTCTTTGAAAAATCAGATACAAACCTCCGCCGGGCTGACAACAAGCTTGAAGACCTTACGGTACAGAAGCTTGTCAAAAACAATCCGACGATGAAGGAAAAATTCAAAGAGCTTGGAGTTCAGTTTTAAATTAAGCAGGACATAAAACGCATATTCTGATAGGATAGAGTCATGAGTGAAGAAAAATACGTACGTCCGACATGGGATGAATATTTTATGGAAGTAGCCCGTACCGTAGCAAAAAGGGCTACCTGTGACAGGGGACGAAGCGGCTGCGTAATTGCGCGTGACAATCAGATTCTTGTAACGGGGTATGTAGGAAGTCCTGCAGGCCTCCCGCACTGTGACGAAGTCGGTCATCTTATGAAGAAAATGCTCCATGGGGACGGTTCCGTAAGCCAGCACTGCGTAAGAACGGTGCACGCTGAACAGAATGCAATCTGCCAGGCTGCAAAAAGGGGCATTTCAATTGACGGTGCTACAGTTTACTGCAGGATGACTCCGTGCAGGACATGTGCGATGCTTATAATTAACTGCGGAATAAAGCGTGTTGTCTGTGAAAAACACTATCATGATGAAGCAGACAGCCTCC
Organism: Treponema sp. UBA4328; assembly: GCA_002394465.1. Classification (GTDB taxonomy): domain Bacteria; phylum Spirochaetota; class Spirochaetia; order Treponematales; family Treponemataceae; genus Treponema_D. The sequence goes on from DGTU01000004.1 coordinate 6,932, forward strand.
AGATGTTCTCGGAAGCCGGAATTAAGATAGAACATCTTGAGGATGAAGTTCAGAAATACAGTGACATGTAGGGATATAAAAAAAGCCTGCTGATTTTTCAGCAGGCTTTTTGTTTATATCGAAGGGTTATTTTACTGCTTCGAATACAATGTCAAAGAGGAAGATAATTCCGAGAATCCAGGTTACTACCGGGATTTCCTTAATCTTTCCTGCAACAACCTTGCAGAGAATGTATGTGATGATACCGAATGTAATTCCCTTTGAAATTGAGTATGAGAAAGGCATTGCAATAATCGTGATGAAAGCAGGAATGCCTTCTGAAATGTCTGCAAAATCAATTCCCATTACAGAGCGCATCATAAGGAAGCCTACGAAAATCAGTGCAGGTGCTGTTGCGGCACTTGGAATAAGTCCGAAGAGTGGTCCGAGGAAGAGTGCAACGAGGAAGAGCAGGGCAGTAACAACTGATGCAAGACCTGTGCGTGCTCCGGCTGCAACACCTGAAGAACTTTCTACGAAACTTGTAACTGTTGAAGTACCGAGACATGCTCCGACAACAGTTCCGATAGCGTCAGACATAAGGGCACCCTTTGCATTGATTACGTTGCCTTCTTCATCCTTGAGGTTTGCCTGTTCAGCAACTCCGAGAAGTGTTCCGATTGTATCGAAAAGGTCTGTAAAGAGGAATGTGAAGAATATAATAAAGAATTTGAGGGTAAGAACGCTGCCCCATTCAAAGTTGAAAAGTGCAGGTGCAGCAGGTGTAGAAACCGGTGTGAATCCCTCAGGTACTTTTGTAACTCCGAAAGGAATTCCGATTACTGTTGTAATGATGATTCCGAGGAGAATTGCGCCCGGAACCTTGAGCGTATAAAGTACGATTGTAAGGATAAGACCGATAACGGCTACAAGTGCTGAAGCGTGTTCAAGGTCGAAGTTTACGAATGCAACAGGAGTTCCAGCCTGACCTGTAATGATTCCAGCATTTGCAAGACCAATCAGTGTAATGAAAAGACCGATACCTACGGCAACAGCTTTTCTTAGGTTTACAGGAATTGATTTGATTATTGCTTCCCTGATACCGAATACAGAAAGAACGATAAACAGGATACCTTCAAGAAGGACTGCAGTAAGTGCGAGTGCCGGTGTACATCCCATTCCCATTACTACCGTATAGGTAAAGAATGCATTGAGACCAAGTCCCGGTGCAAGTGCAACAGGAAGATTTGCAAAGAAAGCCATTACGAGGGTTGCAATTGCAGCTGAAAGTGCAGTTGCAGTAAACAGTGCGTCTTTGCTCAGACCTGCTTCTGAAAGAATCTGCGGGTTAACCGCAAGAATGTAAGCCATTGCGAGGAAGGTTGTAATTCCACCGATGATTTCACGGCTGAATGTCGTTCCCCGTTCCTGAAGTTTGAAAAGTTTGTCCATAAAGAACTCCCGAAAAAAGTAATTTTAATAATAAATTATACCTTTTTCGAGAGTGTTTCAATATTTAAAAGATGCGTTAAGCGGGATTACAGGGTTTCAAGAAGCCATGACTTGAACTGTGCGTAATCGTTTTCCATTGGAATTGCACGGTCCTGAAGCTTCATGACTTTTTCAAGCCTGTCAGGGATTGAAGGATTTTTGCCTGTTGCACTCTGTACGGTAGCACCGAATTTTGCAGGATGTGCAGTTTCGAGGATTATTCCGACTGCCTTTCCGTCAGTAACCTTGTCTGCCCATGAAGGAAGGTTCGGAGTGAGGCCAGGTTTTGTAAAGTCATTTTTAGTTCCGTTTTTAAGGGCTTCCATTCCGCCGTGACGGATGTCGCTCCATGCTTTCCAGCCGACTGCACCGTGAGGATCAATCGTATAGCCTGTCTTAGAATAGCAGTCCTTGATCGATTCAAGGATTCCGTCGTTATCGAGCCAGTATGAAGCAAAGAGTGAACGTACCTGTTCAAGGCTGTACATTGCCTGAATACGTTCGTAGTTTGAAGGTGCGCCCACGTCCATTGCGTTTGCGTATGTTTCTACTGAAGGACGTGCGTTGTATTCTCCGGTAGCAATCCAGTCAGGGATAGTGCGGTTTGAGTTTGTTGCTGCTACAAAGCCTGTAATAGGTGCTCCCATTTCGCGTGCGATAAGTCCTGAAGTAAGGTTTCCGAAGTTTCCGCTTGGAAC
>DGTU01000014.1 GCA_002394465.1 Treponema sp. UBA4328
CAACGAAGCCTGTGCAAGCGGAGTAATTCTCGGGCTCTTAAGCGGTGGAATACTTGTCCTTGGAATGATTTTAAGCAGAAAACGGCTGAAGGAGAAAAGATAAAATGGCATATTTTGAGGCATACAGCCTTCAGGAAGATTTTGACAGCGTAAAGGTTGACGTAAGCTTTACGGCCGAAAAAGGAAGCATGACCTGTATCGTAGGTCCAAGCGGAAGCGGCAAATCGACTGTCCTTCGCCTGATCAGCGGACTCGGTAAAAAGGGAAAAAATCAGAAGATAATCCTTGACGGTGAAGACATAACGGAGCTTCCTCCGTTCAGGCGGCAGATAGGGATGGTTTTTCAGAGTCATGCGCTTTTTGAGCACCTGAGCGTTGAAGACAATGTTGCATACGGACTCATATCCCTCGGAATGAAGAAAAAGGATGCACGGATTAGGGCCGGCGAATTTTTAAAGCATTTCGGACTTGAAGGTTTTGAAAAACGAAGGGCAGACAGCCTTTCAGGCGGAGAAGCCCAGCGGGTTGCCCTTGCACGTACGCTTATCATGAATCCTAAGCTCGTTCTTTTTGATGAACCTCTGTCTGCACTTGATGCTCCCCTCCGCAAAAAACTTGCAGCCTTTATCAAAGAGCTTCAGGAAGAATTCATGTTTACCGGAATAATGGTTACGCATGACATAAACGAAGCCAAGACCATTGCAGACAATATAATCCTGATAAAAAGCGGCAGGATTATCTGGCAGGGCAGGGCAGCGGATTTTGATGAGCGGCTTATCGGGTAACAGGTACCGGATGCATTTTATTGACTTTCATTCGCATCTTGACTGGTATGAGCAGGACTCATCTTTTTACACTCAGATTCAAAACTACAGAGGAATCATAGTATCTGCATCGGTTGACAGGGAATCTTATTTTAAGAATCTGGAAACTGCGCGCAGGGCGGAAAAACTGAATCCTGAAATTACGATAGTTCCGACGGCAGGCGTTCATCCTGAAAATGCGGAAAGGGAGCTTGAAAGGCTTGAGGAGTACCGGGAACTTTGTGCTGAATCTCCTCTGACCGGTGAAATTGGACTTGATTTTTACTGGTACCGGAATGTTTCTCCTCTGGCTCAGGAAAAGGTGTTCAGGTTTTTTCTTGAATGCTGCGACGAAATGCACAAATACTGCGTAATTCATACAAAGGGCGCCGAAGAAAAAATAGCTGCAATTCTTGAAGAATATCCGCATGCAAAACCCGTGATTCACTGGTATGAAGGACCTCAGGAGATTTTTGATGAGTTCGTACGGCGCAGGTATTATCAGACCTTCGGATGCGAAACCGTGCGTTCTCAGCGCATAAAAAACTTTCTTAAAAAAATACCTTCTGAACTTGTTCTTGCAGAAACTGATAATCCTTCTGCAGAGCCGTGGCTCGGAGGAACAGAAAACGGCCTGAACCTTATAGAAAGAATTTATTCTGACATTGCTGAAGTAAAGGGGCTTAGCCTTGAGAAAATTTCAGAAATAATAAATGAAAACGCACGGAAAATATTAGGGGAGTGCGGGATAAAGTCCGCTGCTAATCAATAAGTTCCTGAAACTGCTTTGCGTATTCGTCCCTGATTTTTCCCGGCAGCTTTGTGTCTGTACGCTGTCTGGCCTGTTCATAAGTATTGTGGCCTTCACGTCCGGCAAGGGACATTTTCGTAACCAGACGTTCATTAGATGCGAGAAGAATCGTTGAATTAACGGAATAGCGTTCGTATTCAAACCTTCCGTCTGATGACTGTGATGTGGTTATGTCAGAATCGAATATGTATGCTGCACTCTTCCAGTCCGTTACGACGGAAAAACCGTAATCATTGAGCAGCTGTGTAATTCCTTCTTCAACGGCCTGCTTGTGTTCGCCTGTGGTATTAAGGTAAAAGCTGACTGAAAATGCCGTCGTATCATAGAGGGACTGTACGGCTGCCGTATTCTTATACGAAAGGTGAACCATTTTGTATTTCTGCGGATTAATGACAGAAAGAAGCTCAAGGTTGTATTCATTTTCCTTTGCTTCTGCGAGTGCCTTCCTCATAAAGCCGAGGCGGCGGAGACTGTCGCTTTCCTTTGATGCGCTGGAAAGGTACTGTGCCGTAACGGAGTCAGATTCACTGATCTTTGTGTAGTAAAAGTCACCGGCTTCCTTTCTCGGAAGAACGGCAAGCGCGTATGTAAGGCCGTCTTTTGTGCCGCTTTTCTTTATCTGAATTCCGGTGATTTTCTGAAAAAGGATTCTTTCATCAAGGCTGATTGAAAGGCTACCGTCTTCAGTTTTTTTTGTAGCGGTAAGGGAAGATTTCTGTTCGCCCCGGATAGATTCGCCCAGCTGCTGGGAAAGGCTCATTTTTGCAGATGCTTCTGCAAGCTGAACCGTAGGTCCCGTTCCAAGTCCTGTAATGTACTGTGACGACGGATAGTCTGAGTCAATTGTGCTTATCCAGTCTGCCTTTCCGCCTGCGGACAGAAGTGCTGCCGTGCAGAATAAGAGCGGGAACAGAAATTTCTTCATATCAGTATCTCACGTTTGAGCGGGTGATTACTTTCTTGATTTCGCTGTTTTCACCAGCCCAGAGCTTGCGGTTAGTTTCAACGTCGATAAGTTCAGCAGTTACATAGTAAGTTCTGGCAGATTTGCCGCTGATGCTGTCGACGATTGTCTTTACGGAACCGATGAGCATAAAGTCAGCTCCCGTTTCGTTGCCGATGGATTTTGCAGTAGATTCGCTTGAATATGTCTGCTGTTCATTGCGTTCCTGGCGGATTTCAGTGCGTTCTGAAGCCGAAGCAACGAAGTCTACTTTTCCGCTGTTGATAAGTGCAATTTCGAATTTTTTAGAGAGGATTGAAGTGTCGATGTGTTCATCGCTCTGATTGCGGAAAGTTCCGACAATAACTACAGGTGCGCGTTTTTTTCCGTACTGGAATGCTGCGATTGCAGGTGCATTTACGCATTCGTTTATAAGTGATTCTGCAACGATTTTTACGTCTGTGTCGTTCCAGTATCCGCTGAGGTCCGTAACAGTGCCGGCATCAATTCTGGAAACTCCGTCCGTTGATGTTGATGTGCATGCTGCAAGGAAAAAACATGCTGATACTGCGATAAAAAAGCGTTTCATTTAAAGCCTCCGTACAAAATTATATGTCATAAAATCCGTTCTTTCAACTTGCCCTTAACTTTACGTTTCTTAAACCGATAATAAGAGTATGTGTAGGTTTAAATTTTTTACTAAAAGTGTCCTGTCATGTTTATTTACAGTCAGTTTTATGTTCAGTTCCTGTGCGGGAAGTGCTGAATCCGTAAAAACTCCTTCTCACGTCGCTGCGATACCGGAAGCTGTCCTTCCGGGTGAATATATCCTGACCGGAAGCGAGAGCGGACTCTATAAGATTGCTCCTGACAAAACTGTTTTCCCGCTCTGGACGGAAGGTAAGGTTCAGAGAATCATCCGTACAAAGGAAAGGCGGGCAGACGGAACTGAAGGTGACAGATGGTATTTCCTTACGTCAAAGGGCTGCCTTACTTCAGCAAACCTCACTGACTTTGAACTGCGCAATACGGGACTCCCGTTCCTGACAATCAAGCAGTATGACGGAACAAATACAACCTTTACACAGCAGATTGCGCAGCTTAAGGATCTGGCCGTTCATCCGCAGAAGCCGGAAATCCTTGTAACTGCTACAAAAGAAAAAGTTTACCTCACGCGGGATGCCGGACTCAGCTGGACAAGCATCGGTTCAACCAGCGAAACGACGACCGGAATCAAGGCTGTTGCAGTTGCAGACATGGAAGGCGAACTCGTAGTATTCATGTCACATTCAATCTTCGGATTTTCATATAAAGTCGTAGACGAACCAAAGGCAAAATGGAAGGATGTCAGCGCAGGCTTTGAAGCAATGCAGACGCAGGTTTATCCTGATGAAATAAGCGACATCATGCCTGTAGTTTTCAGTGACACAGAAGGAAAACCTGTTACGGAAATTTTCGTGAGCCAGACCTTCCTTCCGCGCCTGTACAGGTTCAACTGGAAGGAAAAGAGGGCCGTCGTCCTGTATTCTGGAACGGAACCGTGTGATACTGTAGACGGCCTGTTCTGGGACGGAAACAGGGTTCTTTTCACTACACCGGGCAAGCTCAGTTCATATACTCCAAAGGCAAACGTTGCCGGTGTAATTCCTCAGGAATATGAAGTATGGAAAAACGCTTTCCTCGCACTTTCTCCGAAGGATACACTGTATTCGGCATGGATTCCGAATGCAAATGACGGTCTTTGTCTGAGTGAACTGTGGCTTTTAAGTCCTGAAAAATGCAATGACCTTTATTCATCAAAGGCAAACAACAGAAAGGCAATTTACGCTCCTGCACATAAGGTTTACACAAAGGAAGGAATTGCCAAATACAAGAAAATCATAACCGACAATAAACTCGATGCACTTGTAATCGACATGAAGGATGACTATGGACTTCTGCGCTATGATGCCCAGGATCCTGTAGTCGTTGAAAAGGCATATATTTCAAAATATCACATAAACCTGCGCGATTTCGTAAATGAATTCAAAAAGGATGACATCTACCTGATTGCCAGAATCGTTGTCTTCAAGGACAAAAACCTGTCTGAATTCCAGGGCGGAAAGTACGCAGTCTGGGACAAGGCCCTCAATAAAGCCTGGGTCGGAACAAAACCTGCTGAAAAGGTAACTGACGAGCAGGGAAACGTTACGACAAAAACCGGTTATTATGACGAAAACTGGGTAGATCCTTATTCACCTGAAGTCTGGGAATATAACGTCCGCATCGCAAGGGAACTCATTGAAGGCGGCTTTGACGAAATTCAGTTTGACTATATCCGTTTTCCGACGGACGGAACCAACATGCGCAATGCAAAATTCCGCTGGCAGAGTGAAGGCATGGACAAGGAAAGTGCACTTCTTTCATTCCTCAGCTATGTACGCAAGAACATCAATGCTCCGATCGGAATTGATATTTACGGGGCAAACGGCTGGTACAGAAGCGGAACCAGAACCGGGCAGGATGTTGAACAGCTTGCAGAATACGTTGACGTAATCTGTCCGATGTTCTATCCGAGCCATTTTGAACAGACCTTCCTCAACTATACTCCTGCATCTGAAAGACCGTACAGAATTTTCTACTACGGCACATACAGAAACACGGTTATCGGACGCAACAACATTATCGTACGTCCGTGGGTTCAGGCATTCTACCTCAACGTAAGTTACGACAGGAAATATTACGACAAGAATTACGTTCAGAAGGAAGTATTCGGCGTACGTGATTCCGTAAACCGCGGTTACATGTACTGGAACAATATCGGCC
>DGTU01000180.1 GCA_002394465.1 Treponema sp. UBA4328
GAGGCCTGTAATAAATGCCTGCATGACAGAAACGGCATCCGTTCGGGCAGCCCCTCATGATTTCCACTACACCGTGTTCCTGAACCGTCTTTATGTTTGCAAGCGGAAAATATGAATATGGAGTTTCAGTCTGTCCGAACTTACTGAAAACGGCTCGACGGGCAATGCTGTGGCCGCACGTTTCTTCACTCATGTTTTTTGTCCAGACAGCCGGGTGACGTGCAAACTCATTTAAAATCTGTGAACGTGAAGCGCCCTTCTGCTTCATTACGGCAATTTTTTCTACAAGGTTAAAGAGTTCGTCTTCTGCTTCACCGATGAACACGGCATCAAAAAACGGACTGAAAACATCCGGATTCGTAGCACCTACGCCGCCGCACATTATAACCGGATCTTTTTCCGTACGGTCTTTTGCAAGGAGAGGAATCCGTCCGCATTCAAGTATCGAAAGAACTCCTGTAATTCCAAGTTCATATCCGAGGGAAAAACCTATCATGTCGGCTTCGCACAGAGGGATTCCGGTTTCAAGGGAATACAGAGGTGTATCCGTTTTCTTTAATAATTCTTCAAAATCAGAATCGGCTGCAAAAACCCGCTCGCACCGTATGTTTTCTTTTGCATTCAGTCCGTGATAGATAATCCGTACAGCCTGGTTGCTCATTCCGATTGTATAGAGGTCAGGAAATGCCATTACAAAGTTAAAGAGGCTGTCATTTTCTGTATGCGGCTTGACTGTCTGTCCTACTTCCCCGCCCGTGTAGGCAGAAGGATTCTGAATCAGGGCAAGGGACGAGCCGAATCTTTTAACAGGATCAATAAGATTCATTTCTAGAACTCAAATTTATGATAGCGGATGCTCATTACGATACCGACTGCAACCATTGATGTAAGGAGCGATGAACCGCCGTAAGACATGAACAGAAGCGGAATACCGGTTACAGGCATAATTCCCATTACCATACCGACGTTGATGATAAAGTGGAAGAATAAAAGTGAGATTATTCCGACGCCGATGTAATATCCGTAGGTGTTGATTGTATTCTTGAGAATGTAGATTATGCGCACAAGGATAGTAAGGTAAACCAGGAATACAAAGAATGCACCCTTGAATCCGAGTTCTTCTGCAAGAATACTGAAAATAAAGTCCGTACTCTGTTCCGGCAGGTACTGAAGGTGACTCTGCGTTCCAAGAAGGAATCCCTTTCCCCAGATATTTCCGGATCCGATTGCGATTCGGGAGTTAATGATGTTCCAGGCCGAATCAAGCGGATCAAGGTCAGGATTCAGAAAGATTACGAGTCGCTTTATCTGATACGGCTTGAGGAAGTGCGGGAAAATCTTTGCCATTGTAACTGAAATAAGGAGAATCAGCATTACATAGGCAATGTAATAAAATATTTTCCTGAATTCAGGAAACAGATAATATCCCAGGAGTGAAAGACCGAAGAAAACGTTAAGTACAACAATTTCAATTATAAAGAACAGGTTGCTTGTAAGAAGCGTTACGACAGGTGTATGAACGCGCGTAATATACTGCTGCCACAGAGGAACAAACGTAAAAATTATAGTAAGCGCACCCGTAAAAAACAGGAATGCGACATATTTAAGCGGTATGCCTGCAACAATGCACATTACAAGGAAAACCGGAATATAGATAAATGCAGTTCCAAAGTCAGGCTGAACAAGAATCAGTCCTGCAGGAATAATCAGGATAAGTGCGCTGAGGAAAAGCCTTTTTAACTGGCTCATTCCGTTTTTTGTTTTGTCAAAAAAATATGCAAGAAACATAATGAAGGCAATCTTGCAGAATTCAGAAGGCTGAACACCTAGGGATCCGATTCCAAGCCAGCTCTTTGCTCCGTGGCGTGAAAAATACCTCGGGAACAGAAATCCAAGTACAAGAACCAGCATCAGGAGGAATATAAATGCTGCAAAAATATACGGTACATAGCGTGCATATTTTCTGTAATCAACGAAGGCAACAAGCAGCATTATTAAAAATGCAATGATAAAATATACAATCTGCCTTATAAAGGATTTTGAAGTAAGCTCTCCCTCAGAGTTGATTCCTGAAGAATAAATGAACATTACGCTGAATACGGCAAGAACAGTTACGCAGAGGGTAAGCAGCCAGTCAAATCTTTCAAACACACCGTTTTTCATGAACTTACTCCTGTCTTGAAATTCCTGCGGAATTGCCGCTCTCAAGTGTTCTTATATATGATTTTACATACGGAAGCGAATCCACGGCCTCTTCATATGTCTGGTTGGCGAATATACCCTGGAAAATAATGTTGGTTGCATACGGCGCCCACCACTGCCAGGTGTTTACAGCTTCGACAAGAACTACTACAACAACCTGTTCTTCAACAGGTGCATCATAAGGTGCATAACATGCCATCCAGGAATGCCAGTGTTTTTCGTCCTTAATATTGTTTACTTCACCGGTACCGGTTTTGCCGGCAATCTTTACCGTTTTATTTGCAAGTGCAAGGCGCGGAGTTCCGTCGGTAACTACATAGCGCAGGTCCCTCTGAACTTCTTTCCATACGTTCTGTTCAACATTTGCCTTGCAGAGAACTTCTTTCTTTACTTCTTCAATAAGTTCGTTTGTAACGGAATTACGGACTTCCTTTAAGATATGCGGTTTGTAAATCGTTCCTTCATTGCAGACCATTGCAATCATGTCAGCAACATGAAGAGGAGTTACAAGAGTATATCCCTGTCCGATTGACATGTTGACGGTATCACCACCAAGCCATTTCTGATGGAAACGCCTTTCCTTCCATGCCGGGTCAGGCACTGTTCCTGCAGCCTGTGAAGGAAGGTCAATTGCCGTAGGCTTTCCAAAACCGAAGTTTCTTGAGTATTCGGCAATTTTATCAACGCCAAGATAGTCACGGCCGATCGTGTAATAATAAACGTCGCA
>DGTU01000120.1 GCA_002394465.1 Treponema sp. UBA4328
CATCCTTAGAGGCTTTCCTGAAATATTGAGAATCATCGTCTTTGTAGTAGTCTCTTGATTTGCATGAATCAATATAAGTTTTTGCAAGGTATTCTGCAGGCGTGTTTTCATAATCATCATATTCAGGAATGGTACAACCGAGAGCAAGCATTCCTTTAACATAGTTTATATCCAGTGACCTGACGGCGCTGTTCATCGGCGTATAGTAATGATGTACATAACGGTCGCCGAAATCGAGGGTTTTATTTAAATCAACACCGTTGTCCTTCAGGGTTTTATAATAAAAAAGAAGGGATGACGAAGGAAGGGAACTGTCAGCAAGTTTTCTTATTACTTCACTGAATTCTTTAATATGCGGACAAAGGGAAGCAAATCTTTTCCTGTCGTCTTTTGAAACTGCATCTGTCAGCATCTGAACTGAATATTCTGCGCCGTTTTTAAGGAGGAGATCAGATACTTTTTCATTGTTTGAGCCGATGTTCCAGGCTTCAAGAGCGGTACATGGATTTTTATCATCTGTCTTTAAGCCGAGGTCAATTAAATAGCGGCACATCTGTGGATCCGGATTAAATGCTGCTGCAACAGCTAAAGGAGAAGGAGAAATTTTTGTCAGTGCCTGTGACAGATTTTCGTTGAATCCGCTTTTTATATTGAAGTCTTCAGGTTTCCCGAAGGCACAAATTGTTAGAATATCTCTTGAATAGTCTGAAAAAGTATAATTTTTATATGGGAAACAGACCTTTATGAAGAAATCTGAGCGTCCTCTAAAATTAATTCCAAGTTCAATGACTTCAGTTGATGAGCTTTCGCCCTCTGTAATATTGAATGTATATTCGATGTTCCGTTTTTCAAGATTTTTTATAAAGTTATGGACGCTTTCAATTCTCTTTTCATTCCATGCGGAAGATATGTCTTTCCATTTTTTTTCTTCCCAGACGTATACATGGACTTTGGGATCATAAGATTCCCTGTAACCGTAAAACTGTTCGTACCAGGTAAAAAGAAGATGCCTTCCGTCCGGATTCAGTAAAATCTTGTACTGATAGGAGTGATGTCCTCCGCCTGTTCCCGGATAAAAATCGTGAAAAAGCCTTCCCCTGAGTGAAAAATTTGGCCTGACCCAGAATTTATTGCCCATCTCCCAGTCCGTGTCCTGTACGTAGACAATTCCGTCCGTTTCTTTGACGCTGTTTTTTCCAACATCAAGTTCATAAAGTCCTTTGAGCATGCGTTTTGTTTCCGGATCGTATTTGAATGCGGTTTCAGGAGTTGAATATATTGCTCCGTAATAGCGCCTTCTGTCGATTGAGGAATTTACGCATACTTCACTGATGCAGGTATCGTTGTCCGGATCTGTTCCCTTGTAGATTTCCTTTATCGTAAAGCGGATTTTACTGTATTTTTTTTCCGAAGCCGGCAGGTAAATGTCTTGGGAAACCGGAGTATCTTCGAGATGAATTGTAAACGCTTTATTGTCATCAAGTCTGATTTCAGCTTCTTTTACGCGGTTATTCGTCCAGTAATAGGCAAGGTTCCCGAATCCGTTTTTGATGCACAGGTATGATATTTGTGAAGGTTCTGCAAAGTCTGCTTCAAAATATTCTCCGATGCCTTCACCCTTTGCGCCTTCAACCCAGCCTGTCCATTCGCCGTCTGCAATTTTGTCTGCAGAGTATTTTGCTTCAAGGGTGCTGGATGCCCTTATGTTTTTGAGTTTAACGGGTATGACTTCAGCATGAGCGGTCATTAAAACTGAAAATAAAGCTGCAAATAAAATAATCGTTTTTTTCATATCAGGATTATTGTAGAACAAAAAAGAAAAAGAATCCTGCAAATTAGTGTTTTCAGGGGCGATTTATGCTATAATAATTTCATGCAGAAGAAATTTTATACTCCGCGTGAGGTGAGTGCCGGCGGTTTTGCCGGTGTTGATACAGTAAAAGCCGGCGGTTCTAATCCCGTTACCATTCAGACGATGTGGAAAGAGGGAATTACTGACGTAAAAGGCAATCCCGAAAAACTTGAGTCAATCAGAAACCGTATTGCACAGATGAAAATGCTTGGATGTGATATCATCCGGTTTGCCGTTCCTGACATGGAAAGTGCTGAAAGTTTTATTGAAATCTGTAAGTCGACTTCAATGCCGCTGGTCGCTGACATTCATTTTGATTATCGTCTTGCATTAAAATGCCTCGAAGGACCTGTTGCCGCAATCCGCATTAATCCGGGAAATATCGGAGCAAGGGACCGCGTAGAAGCCGTCGTGAACGGCTGCCGTGATAAGGGCGTTGCAATAAGAATCGGAGTAAACTCAGGTTCGCTTCCTCATGACCTCAGGGAAAAGGTTGAAAATGGTGAATTAAGCCGTGCCGTTGCCCTGAGTGAAACTGCTGCCCGCGAAAGTGCCGTATTCGATGAACTTAATTTTGATCAGTTTGTCGTCAGCATGAAGGCAAGCTCCGTTTCAGAAACAATCGAAGCTAATGAGGATTTTGCATCTAAATATGATATTCCTCTTCATATAGGCGTTACGGAAGCCGGTCCCCTTATAACCGGTGTAGTAAAGTCTACTCTTGCTTTCAGTCATCTTCTTAATGAAGGAATTGGTTCAACAATCCGCGTTTCACTTTCATCTGCACCTGAAAACGAAATAATTACGGGACTTGAAATTCTGCGTGAATGCGGAAAGAGAAGCGGTGGCGTTACACTTGTAAGCTGTCCCCGCTGCGGACGTCAGGGATTTGACGTTCATGCATTTATGGACAGATGGCAGAACAGGCTCCTTTCAATGAAGAAAAACATAACAGTTGCCGTCATGGGTTGTGTAGTTAACGGTCCTGGAGAAGGAAAGCATGCTGACATTGGAATTGCCGGAGCCGGCGGAAAGGCCATAATATTTAAAAAAGGTGAAATTGTACGAACGGTTGACGAAAAAGATGCCGATAATAGATTTGAACAAATGTTAAATGAGTTCTGATATGAAAAAGAATGTATTATTGATTATTTTTTTGTGCCTTTCCTCAGTTTTTTTTGCAATTGCTCCCAAAAAAGTTCCTCCTGAAGAATATTCATGGATTCTCCTTGAAGCAGCTCAGGTGGATTTTGACGGCGGAAAATTTGGTGAAGCCCTTAACCTTGCGTTAAAGGCAAAGGAAAACCGCAGGCTTGAAAGTACATATGAATATGCAGTCCTTGAAAAGGCTATTACTCCGCGTCAGGTAACCCGTGTCGGAAATCATTTTGAAGACGTAATCCTGATTCTTAAAGAACGCGATGAAACTGAAGCCGTTCAGATAATTAATTATTATATCGACCTGTATGGAACTGCACGTTTTGATGAATCAATTAAAAATCTTGCTGAATGGATACGTCAGAAAGAAGTTTATCCTGAAGCTGATTATCTGATAGGTAAAATATACCAGCTTGAAGGTGAATATGTAACTGCAGCAAAGTATTATGATTCTGCCTTTAAGAATTCGCTTTTTCTTGATGTTCCGGAACAAAAAATAAACATCCTGTATTCGCAGGCAAAGCTTGCAGAAGATATGGGTGACATGAAACAGTGTGAGGAATACCTTACGCTCATAATTCACAATGATTCACACTTTACGGACAGGGTTCTTCTTGATTCCTTTACGCGTACCGTTAAGACTGACAAACCTGAAAGCATTAACAATTTCTTTCTGCTTTACCGGGCTGAATCAAGGCTGACTCTAAATGCGCTTCATGAACTGTGTGACATATATGAAAATCAGAAGCAGAAGAAACGTGCACTTGAATGTACCTGCCTTGGAGCCGTTGAAGGATTTACGCATATTCATAAATCCCTTGAAGAAAGGGATTCTGACTATAAGTATGATACCTTCAGAAAATTTCTGAGCGACTGTGCAGAATATCCGGATATAATCCGCTGGGCTTCTGATAATCATGTATGGGAATTCTTCTTTGAAATGGCAGACAGGGCCGGTTCATCCGGAAGCCTTGTTTTTGCTTCAAAAATGTTTGAAGACCTTGCAAATGCCTGTCCTGACTCTTACTGGAAGGCAAAAGCCCTTAACAGACTCGTTAAATAAATTTAATACTGAAGGCCGATTCCGACGTAAAGTTCAAGTGGTGATGTCTTTTCGCGCCAGCTGTCATCATAGAAATCCGCTGCGTATTTTTTGAGGAATTTGCTTCCGGCATCTACACCGAGACTTGCCCTTATCTGCATTGATCGCCATTTAACCGGAAAAACTATCATTTCAATTCCGGCAGTATACCAGCCGTCTTTTACTGAAAAAGCATCTTCCGTTATAAAATTATATGTCAGGGCAATATCCGTAAAAGGTGAAAGCTGCAGTTCAAAATCAAGCCCTTCCATCCATCCGGTATGCTTTGAAAGCCATGATTCTGAGCCGAAAATACCTGAAATCCATCCGTTCCAGTCCGTAGTAATGACATGAACGGGAACATCAAGACTTACAAGAATTGCGGCAGGAACGTCGAGGACTTTTCTGTTCTGTTTGTCAGGATATTTCTGGTTCCAGACCGTGCTTTCATATTTCTGGTCATCACGTATTCCGCGGAGTTCCATGTCTATGTTCTGCTTGCCGTTTAACATTGCAAATGTGTGAAAGCGGTATGTAATTCCAAAAAAACTGAACGCAGAGTAGTGGATGAATTTTGCTGAAACTTTGGGAACGTATTCGCTTCGCTGAAGGTTATAGCCGACTGACTGGTCAAATTCCATGCTTGAACCTTCCCTGAAGTTTCCTTTCCAGTTAACCCTTGAGGTTGACGTTGAATGTCCGAAGGAAATTACTGGAGAAGTGAGGTCGAGGTTATCCATCATTATGCCGTTATCGTCCCAGTTCCAGTAATACCTTACATAGGGAGTCCAGTTTACTTTTCCCCAGCCGTCAATTTTGGCAACGGTTATAGGAATTGAAAATTTAAAGTCAGAGGTATAATAAAGTTCATCGTCATAAACGCTGTAGTCAAATTCCCTTGTGGCTGACTGCTTTGCATCAAGTACGAGTGCAAAGTTGCTGAAGGGCAGGGAAAACTGAAGGCCTGTTGTGGCCGTAAATTCAGCCCTTTCTTCACCGATTGTGTGCTGGATTTCAAAATCATTGTGCCAGATAATGTCTACAGACCCTGCCCTGAACGGATATGAATAGTCAAATCCGATGCCAAAAACGTTTTCTGTATTTTCCTTGAGCTGATAGGTAAAGTCAAAGTTAAGGGCTTCCATGGTTCCTAAGAAATTTGAATCCCTCATTTTGAACTTAAGGCTTAAACCTTCCCCGGATTTGTATTTAGGGTAAGGAAGTGCAATAAAGTGATTTGAATCCGTCGTAAAAACCGTAAGGTGAACGTAGATGATTCCGTCTTCTGTAATTTCAGAATCGTATGTGCGGTTTATAATTACATTGCTCAATACGCGTTCATTGTTGAACTGTTCGTTTATGTCAGTCAGATATTTATTGAGTTCATCGTATGAAGAAAATTCCCTGTCAAAGTCAATTGAAACGGCTTTTTCAAGGGCATAGTCGCTTGTCATTCCTGAAGATGAATAGAGAATGTCCCGTGCAATTTTGTATTTTTCACAGAAGAGGAGAAACGGAAAGAAAACAAAGAGGGCAGCTGCAGCGTAACGGCGCACTAATAGGCTCCCTT
>DGTU01000157.1 GCA_002394465.1 Treponema sp. UBA4328
GGTTTCCGAAGTTTCCGCTTGGAACTACACAGATGATTGCAGGATCTTCAATCTTGTTGTCGCCCCAGCTGCGTGAACGTACTGCAAGGCTTGAATACATATAGTAGAAACTCTGAGGAAGAAGGCGTGAAATGTTGATTGAGTTAGCTGAAGAAAGGCGGAGCTTTGAGCGAAGTTCATTGTCAGTAAAGGCCGTCTTTACAAGCTTCTGGCAGTCATCGAAAGTGCCCTTTACCTTGAGAGCACGTACGTTTCCGTCGAATGTTGAAAGCTGTTTTTCCTGAAGCGGAGAAATCTTTCCTTCCGGATAAAGGATTGTAACGTCAAGGCCCGGTACATTGTGGAAAGCTGAACCTACAGCTGAGCCTGTGTCGCCTGAAGTTGCAACGAGGATGTGGAGTGGTGTAGATTCTGATTTGTTGAAATATGACATTACGCGTGCCATAAAGCGTGCACCGAAATCCTTGAAGGCGCAGGTCGGACCGTGGAAAAGTTCAAGAACATAAGAAACCTTGTCTACAGGAACAACCGGAGCAGTAAAAGGATATGCATCTGCAATGATTGCCTGAAGGTCTGCGTCCGGAATCTCTCCTTCAACGTATGGTTTTGCCATTTCAAAGGCAATGTCGCGGAAAGAAGGTTCAGGAACTTTTTCGATGAAAGCACGGTCAAGCTTCGGGAAGTTTACCGGAATGTAAAGTCCACCGGTCTTTTCGTTCATTCCGCTCATTACGGCTGTCTTGAAAGTTGTTTTAACGCTTTTGTCTCTTGTGTCTGTATAAATCATTCCTGTCAGTCCTTATATTTTAAGTTTATTTTTCTGTATTTAACTGCTTACATTCCGTAAACAAGTGCTTCAGTAAAATAAGCTGCAAGTTCAGTACGTGCTGCTGAAAGTGCTGCCCATTCATTTTTATCAGTTATCGTTACGGTTTTTGAAGTCTGGTATGTAACGGATCCGTCTGCAAGGTTCATGCTTTTAACTGTTCCTGTTACCGTACAGGTATATCCGTTTTCATTATGTTCAGGAGCAGAGTCGAATTTGACGGTTCCGAAGATAAGGAATTTTGAATAGGATCCGACTGTCCTTTTTGCATTGCTGTAAATCCTGTCTTCGTCACCAGTAATGACGGCGTTTGTAATGTCGACTGGTGCATTTCCGATTCTTGTAAAGCCTGAACGCATGAGGTGCTTGAGAAGTTCGCTTGATGCAGGAAGGTTTCCTGTTATCGGTTTGCCTGAAGCATTGAAGTCGACTACTGCAATCGTACCGCCGGCGCTCTTGAGGTTTGTAGATACTTTAAAAGGGGCCGTTACCATGAGGCTCTTTGCAAGTTCTGCAATCCTTACGTTTTCAAATTTTCCTGCCGGACATACTTTAATTACCGTGTTGAAAGTCCTTGAAGGCTGCTCAGGAAGGAATTCTGTAGTTCCTGCTTCATTTGTCGTGATGACTGAAGACGTATATTCGATTTCGTCATTGTTTCTTGCTGATGGTGAATATACTGTAAGTTCAAAATTTGCTGCAGGAGTTTTGTCTGCCTTGAGAACCTGGAATCTGTATGGAGAAGCAAACTTTCTGCCCTGAGTTACTGCTTTTGGAGATGAAGTAACTGTGATTGAAATTCCGTTTACCTTGTCGCGGTATGCATTGAATACTGAATCGACGACATTAAGGCGGTTTACCGGTTTCGGCGTTTTTGCAGTTTCCTGAGTCGTCTCAGTCTGGTCTGTCGTATCAATACTGCTTACAGAAGTTGTTCCGCATGAAAAAAATATAAGCGCTGAAGCAAAAATAATTGATCTGTAAAAAACTTTCATAAATTCCTCTGTCTAAAATAATAGTACAATTATAGAAAAAAGAGCATGTTTCTACAAGTACGCGCAAAAAAAAGAAATGAGCCGGAAAACACCTGTTCTTGAATAAATAATTCTGTCTGACTAGAATAAAAGAATGAGACCGACAGTTGCCAGAATATATATAGAAAACCTGAAACATAATTTAAAGACCATCCGTTCAAGAATCTCAAAGAAATCAAGGATGTGCGTTGCGATTAAGGCTGATGCATACGGACACGGGGCAGTGGAATGTGCAAAAGTTGCACTTGAATGCGGAACTGACTGTTTTGCCGTTGCTGCAATAAGTGAAGGCATTCAGCTTCGTGAAGCAGGAATTACCTGTCCGATTCTGGTACTGAGTCTTTGTTCGCCGGATGAAATGGACGATCTCGTACGCAATGACCTCACGCCGCTGGTTTTTGACGAAGAGTATATTACGGGAATTTCAGTATCGTGCCTCCGTCTGGGCAAGAAAGATTTTCCGGTTCATCTTGCAGTTGATACGGGTATGGGACGGATCGGCTGTCTTCCTGAAGAAGCTCCTTTTTATGCAAAAATGATCGAAGACACGAAAGTGCTTAAGCTCGGCGGAATGTGTACGCATTTTTCCGTTGCTGACTCTATAGATGCGGATGATGAAGAATATACGAGAAAACAGTTCGAGCGTTTTATGTATGCCTGTGATCAGGTAAAGAACCTGGGAATCGATCCGGGGATACGGCACTGCTCGAACTCAGCCCTTACGCTCAATAATCCTGAAATGCACCTCGATATGTGCAGGCCCGGAATCATCTGTTACGGTTATTATCCGGGAGACCTTACCCGCGAATACTTTGAAAATAAGGGCGATAAAGTTGACCTCAGGCCTGTAATGGCACTTGTTTCAAAAGTCGTTGCAATCCGAAAATTCGGAATCGGACATTCAATTTCTTACGGACGTACATGGACCAGCTCGAGGGAAACGGACATCGGCGTTCTCCCGATCGGCTATGATGACGGACTTTTCAGAAGGTTTAATCAGACAAATGACGGCAGGGAAGGAAGCGGCCTTAAGGTAACGATAGGCGGAAAACCATATCCTGTCCGCGGAAGGATATGCATGGATCAGTGCATGATTGACCTTGGAAAAGAAAGTGACGTCAAGCGCTGGGACGAAGCGGTAATTTTCGGTCCTCCTGAAAGCGGTGCCTTGCAGAGTGCGGAAGAAATCGCCCGTGATACAAATACGATTTCGTATGAGATAACCTGTGGTATCTCGAAGCGCGTCCCGAGGGTGTATATTGAGTAAAGGCTGCCACAGAGGGATTTTTTATTTCTGCAAAAATTTCTTTACTTCGGCGATCAGGTAGAATGAGCCTGTCACGAGAAGGATTGATTTATGAGCGTCCGCATAAGCGAACGCTTTTTTTATCTGGGCTTCAAAATCTTCAGTGAGGTCGTATGGAATCTCAGCCTTGTCAAAAGCGTCTGCAAGTGTATTTAAATCCGACTGCTTTACGTTTCCGGGCTTCGTAAGGAAAACTGAAGTGAGCCTGTTTTTGAAAAGCGGTGCAATGTCCTCAGCATCCTTGTCGGCAGCACAGGCGAAGAGAAGTGTACCGTCCTGTGTTCCGAATACCTTATCCATTGTTTCCATCGTAAAACGTACGCTGTTTACGGTATGAGCTCCATCAAGTACAAGGAACGGAATGTTTTCGTATTGTGCCGGATTCTGGATGATTTCAAAGCGGGCAGGAAGGGATGCTTTTGAAAGTCCCCGTGCAATTGTTTCTTCAGAAATCTCAGGAACTGCAATCCTGACGGCAAGCGCTGCAAGTGCAGCATTTTCAGCCTGATAACGACCGGTCATCTGTAATGAAGTTTGTATAGTGGTTTTAAATAATTTTGAAGAAAAACTAACGTTCATTAGTGAAAAATAACTGTTTTTTACTGAAATAGTATTATTTTGTATACAGTTTTTGTTAAAATTTGGATTATTTGCTACTAAATTTGTATTATTTTTTATACAGTTGCATATATTTTTGATATTAAAATCTAAATCTTTGATTACATCATCAGCAAAATAAAACTGTGCATGTTTTTCACGTGCTATATCCTCAAAAACTTTACGGACTTCGGATCTTTGTGCTGCTATTACGACAGGCGTATTTTCCTTTATGATTCCGCCCTTTTCATAAGCTATTTTTTCAAGCGTATCGCCTAAGAATTCCGTATGCTCAAGTTCAATCGGTGTAATGACTGAAACTTTCGGCTTTATTATATTTGTTGAATCAAGGCGGCCTCCAAGACCTACTTCAAAAACTGAATAATCAACCTTTGCCTGCCTGAAAACAAGGAATGAAAAAAGCGTAACGAGTTCAAACCATGTGACAGGACGCTGCCCCGGAAGTTCTTCTGCTGGGATTGACTTGACGCCGTTCATGATTTCTTCAACGGCATTATTGTATGCTTCTTCTTCAAACGCACCGTGTGGACCTGATACGCGTTCAATAAAATCAAGGATGTGCGGTGAAGTATAAAGGCCTGTCTTAAAGCCTGCTTCATCAAGAATCGATGCGATGAACATAGAAACAGAGCCTTTTCCCTTGCTTCCTGCGACATGAAAGCAGGGGCTGAAATCCTGAGGCCGGCCGAATTTTTCGCAGAAGAATTTCATGGTATCCAGCCAGAAAATGTTCTTTTTCGGGGTTTTCTCAAAGTTTAAATATGAATCGATCCAGGACTCAAGTTTTTCGATTGAAGCAAGTTTTTTCATAAACAGAATTATAGTGATTACGCCTTATTTACGCGAGTGAATTTAAACGGCATTAATTTCTAGAAAATTTAATGTTTAGTTAAAATTGACTACCGGTCGCATAAATGCGGGTCAAAACCGTGCGCTGGCGCACTACACGCTGTTTGTGGCAATGGAACCCATTTAATGCCGCTTCGCAGCATCCACAAACAGAGTGTTTTTGCCCGCCTTTCTGCTTCCTCCCGTCAATTTTAATTGAATTTTAACTGAGTCGGAATTAATGCTGATTAAATGTTTTTGAAAATTGACTGCCGCCACATAACCGCGGGAGAAAAATCATATGGATAAAGTCGGGGGATTCTGATATAATTCTGCGCATTAATAACGAGGAATATATGTCAGAAGAACTTGAAACTAATGCAGATAAAATCCTGGCTGAAGCCATGAGGATGAGTGAAAAAATTGAGGCTGATATTGCAGTTAATCCGAAAAAATACCGCGTGCTGACCGGAGACCGCCCGACCGGCCGTCTTCATATCGGTCACTATTTCGGCTCCCTCAAAAACCGCGTACGCCTTTCAAAACTCGGCGTTCCGACTATGATTCTGATTGCAGACTATCAGGTTCTTACCGACCACGATGCATTTGATAAAATCAGCGAAAATACAAAGCAGCTTGTAATCGACTATCTTGCAGCCGGAATTGAACCGGGCGAGAATGTGTGCATTTATCCGCACAGTCATGTTCCTGAGGCAAACCAGCTCATGGTTCCGTTCCTTACGCTTGTAACGAAAAGCGACCTTGACCGCAATCCGACCGTAAAAGATGAAATGGCTAAGTCAACGATTCCGCTCAACGCAGGAATGTACACTTATCCTGTTCATCAGGCTGTTGACATCCTTTTCTGTAAGGGGAACGTTGTTCCTGTAGGAAAAGACCAGCTCCCGCATCTTGAAATTGCACGCCAGATTGCGCGCCGCTTTAACAATAAATTCTGTAAGAATTCTGAGCCTGTTTTCCCTGAGCCGCATGCACTTCTTTCAAAAACTCCGATGATTATGGGCCTTGACGGAAGCGCTAAAATGTCAAAATCGCTCGGAAACACAATCATGCTTAGTGCAACTGATGACGAGACTGCAAAGGCTGTCAAAAAGGCAAAGACTGACCAGGACAGGCACATCACTTATGATCCTGTGAACCGCCCGGAAGTTGCAAACCTTCTGAGAATTATTTCTCTCTGTACGGATGAAACTCCGGAAGCAATTGCTGAAAGAATCGGTGACGGCGGTGGCGGAATGCTCAAAAATACGCTTACCGAGGCATTGAACGAGCACCTCAGGCCGATGCGCGCAAAACGTGCCGAACTTGAACAGCAGCCTGAACTTATCAAAAAAGTCCTTAACGAAGGCGTTGAAAAAGCGCGTGAAATTGCTTCTAAAACCCTTCTCGAAGTACGCCATGTGATGAAACTGGAGATATAGGCTTGATTTTTGATTAATAAGTATGCTAAAAATCTTCCTTCAGAAGTTTGATGCAGGTTTCCTCTTCTTCTGCGGGAAGATATTTTTTTATCCCTTCAAAATTTTCTTCAAGTTCTTTTTTAGAAGAAAAGCCCCCGAAAATAACCTGACAGAAGCCTTTTTCGCGCAGCTGGACTGCCTTAGGATTTTCCGTTCTGCTGACAAACAGTACATGCGGGTCTTCTGAGAGTTTTGAAAGCGTCTTTTCATCCGTGAGCGGCATCTTTATGTCGAGTGTGTAGTTCATGTGCGGATTGAGGTTTGTCTGCGGACTGGAAGCAGATTCTGCAAGCAGCTCATAAAGTGTTTTTCCGCATGAAAATGAAGTGCCCCAGCTCATTCCCGAAAGCCTCGGGTTAATTTCGATGATGAACCATTTTTCGCCCGTGAAGATTAAATCCAGCTGAGCTGCACCTGAATAATTAATCTTCCGTAAGAATTCAAGAACTGAAGATTTAAGCCTGCTTATCTGATATTTTTCGTTTCTTACCGGACCTGCCTTTACGTTCTGTTTTGGACTTGTAATTCCGTATTTATTTGTTGAAATGATGAAAGGATCAAATATCGTGTAATTACCGTCAGTGCCGTAGATTTCCATTCCGAACTGCATGCCTGAAACGTATTCTTCCGTGATTTTGTCTGAAGTGAATTTCTTTGAGTGCAGGAGTTTTAAGACTTCATCATATGTTTCAAGGCGGTCTGTTCCGAAGGAGCTTAAGCCTGTCGTATCCTTGACTATTACGGGAAAACTTAAATTGCTGATCTGTTCAAGTACGCTGTCCCTGTAAACGTTGGATTTGAGTTCCCGGCGGTTACCTGCGTTCATGAAAAGCTCGTGATGTATGTAAACTGATTCAGGCGTTTCAAAGCCGTAACGTTCAAGAAGACCGTGTGTCCTCCATTTGTCAAAGCAGTCGGTTGCAGTCTGTGTGGACGGGCAGAAGGTTCTGATTCCGTTTTTCCTGAGGTGTTCTGCAATCATTGAATCCTTTATCGAAAGCCAGTCAAACGGTCTTGTCCAGAAGGTAGCTGCAACGGCAAGTTCAGGCCTGAGGGATATTATTTCTTCTGCCATTTCCTGCGCAGAGTCTCCCCGGGCGAAAATGTATCTGATGTCCGGATTCTGTTTTACAAGACGATTTCCTTCCATGTCCAGAAGAAACATTCCGGGTGCCTGAGTGTAAATGATGATTTCATGTTTGAGCGGAAGACCTGATTTTTTCCACAGTGCAGCACAGTCAGGTGTCTGCCGGCTCCAGACGGAAGTTTCATCGTTAAGGTTTGAATTTGAACTGAAAAATACAATCCTCATTTTAATGCTGCCTGAGCCTTTGCCTGCGATTCCTTCATGAGATTCTGTGCGATGTTAAGAAGCTGTTCCCTGGTGTTCATTGAAGGGTCTTCGAGTATGCACTGGAAAAGTTCGTTTAATATCCTTCCCATAAGCGGACCGGCCGGGATTCCGTTTTTTATAAGGTCAGTTCCGTTTACTGCCATATCTTTAAGCGAAAGTGCGCATTTATCTTCTTCGAGTTTTCTGATTCTGTCAGAAAGCGTGTTCAGGAGTTTTACTGAAGGACTTGAGGCATCGACCTTACATCTGTGCATTCCGTATATGTCAGCGTACCTTAAGTCAAAAAGATCCCGGATGTTTTCAAGACCGACGCGTACGACGAATCTCCTTACGGCTGCATCGCTCCAGTTTTCCTCAAAGAAAAACATGTGTTCCTTTATCAGGTGGCAGACTTTTGTAATGGTGGCGTTCGGATAGCGCAGGCGGGTGAGGATTTTTTCTGCTTTTTTCTGTGAATAAATTTCGTGCTTGTGAAAATGTATGATTTCGTTTCCCTGGAAAAGTTCAACTGACCTTGCATCTTTTTTGCCGATGTCGTGGAAGAGGGCAGCAAGCCTTACGTTTTCATTGTCTGCAGGAGCGCCGTCGCAGGCGTAAAAATTGTGGTCAAGTACGTCGAATTCGTGGAATCCCCTGATGTCTTTCTGTGAACAGTTTCTGCATTCAGCAAGTTCCGGGATAAAGAGCTTGAGGATTCCCGTTTTTTCCATGTTCTTAAGTCCTTCTGACGGAAGGGGAGATCTGAGCATTTTTGAAAATTCATCCCTGAAACGCTCTATCGAGATAGATTTGATTTTCTCCTGAATGTCCGGATTTGAAATCGCATCAAAGGTTTCACCGTCGATTTTAAATCCAATCTGGGCGCTGAAACGCAGGGCACGTACGGGACGCAGTCCGTCTTCCATGAACCTGTCATACGGCTTTCCGACCGTGCGGATTATTTTTTTCTTTAAGTCTTCCTGTCCGCCGAAAGGATCGTAAATGATTCCGTCTGCAAGGTTTGCGGCAATTGCATTTATCGTAAGGTCGCGGCGGCTTAAGTCATCCTTTATGTCGTTCGTGTAGGTAATTTTGTCCGGATGCCTTGAATCAGAATAGCCTTCTTCCTGCCTGAATGTCGTAACTTCTATTTCCTTTGAGAGAAGGTGAACTGTAACTGTTCCGTGTTCGATGCCGGTTGGTATTACCCTGTGAAATATTTTCATTACGTCCTGAGGTGAGGCGTTTGTTGCTACATCCCAGTCAGAAGGATTTTTTTTGAGAAGAAAATCCCTTACGGCACCGCCTACAAGGTATGCGCAGAAGCCGTGAGAAGCAAAAAGTTCGTTCATTTTCTTGAGTACGTCAGGGATTTTGATTTTCTGAGGCATATTACTGGCTGAGCTCCATTCCGTATGAAAGATAGCTTACGGTTCTTGTAAAAAAACTTATTCCCGAAGCGAGAATCATTATCAGTGCATAGATAAAAGTCTGAATGAAAATCGTTTTTTTACGCTGCTTGAAAAAAATTACCGCCGTCAGGATAACTGCAAGAAGACAGAAAAATGAAAGTGCCAGGGAGCAGAAGCAGCTGAGGCTGAGTATCATGTTCTGGTTGCGGTCAAGAAAGCCCTGGTAGTTTCCCATGAGGAATATAAGCATCTGGGTAAAAACCAGCAGACCGAGAAAAATAATCGTTCTTCGTATCAGTTTAAACAGAAGTATATTGTTTTCGATTTTCATTTTTTGATATTATAAATAAAACAACGGAGTAAATAAATATGGAAAAACGACTTTATGGCATCCGCGGTGCAACCGGTGCTGAAAATACGGCTGCCTCAGTGACGGAAAATGTCTGCCGGATGCTCAATGAAATATACGGCAGGAATAATATTGCTGATAATGATACGGTTTCAATTCAGTTTACGGTAACGAAAGACCTTAACCTTATGAATCCTGCAGCTGCCCTGAGGAAGGGAAGAACGGACTTTGATTTTTCTAAATGCGCCCTGTTCTGCAGTCAGGAACCTGAAATTACCGGTTCTCCGGAAAAAATGATCCGCGTGCTGGTTACGGCATATCTTCCGGAGGGTGCTGAAGTTTCCCATGTATATATTAACGGCGGAGAGAAGTTAAGGCCGGATTTTGCAGCAAAATAGAATTTTTTTCTGTTTTTTATCCTTTTGTCTATTGACACTTTTTTTTCTGTCATATAATATTAACACATTCTGAAACGCAAACTTTCAGACAAAATGCTGCTTTAGCTCAGCTGGTAGAGCACGTGA
>DGTU01000013.1 GCA_002394465.1 Treponema sp. UBA4328
ATGCAGGTTATGGAAATGTACAAGCGGGGAATCACTGCACGACAGATGATGACCGCCGAGAATTTCAAGAACGCTCTTGCTGCTGACATGGCTCTGGGATGCTCTTCAAACACAATGCTCCATGTTCCTGCCATCATGCACGAAGCAGGGCTAGAGCTTGATCTTCACGAAGTAAACGAAATCTCTAACCGCACTCCGAACCTCTGCCACCTCGCTCCTGCAGGTCACACTTTCATGTGCGAGCTTGACGATGCTGGTGGAGTTCAGGCTGTTCTTGCAGAACTTGCAAAGAAAAACCTTATCAACACGAATCTTATCACGGCGACAGGAAAAACAATCGCTGAGAACATAAAGGGCGTACGAAACCGCAACCCGGAAATCCTCAGACCAATCGAAAATCCGTTCTCGGACAACGGTGGTATCGCAATCCTGTTCGGAAACCTTGCTCCGAACGGAACTGTCGTAAAGCGCTCTGCCTGTGCAAAAGAGCTTATGCTTCACACAGGTCCGGCACGAGTCTTCAATGATGAAAGCGAGGCGATGGAAGCAGTTCAGAAGGCACAGATTCACCCGGGCGATGTTGTCGTAATCCGCTACGAAGGTCCGAAAGGCGGTCCTGGTATGCGTGAAATGCTCGCTGTAACTGCGGCATTGGCTGGTCAGGGCCTGGACAGGCAGGTTGCTTTGATTACAGACGGACGATTCTCAGGAGCTACCCGTGGTGCTTCGCTCGGTCACTGTTCACCGGAAGCTGCTGTCGGAGGCCCGATTGCTCTGGTTCAGGAAGGCGACAAAATCACCCTCGACATCAACAATTACAAGATTCACCTTGATGTAAGCGATGAAGAACTTGCAAAACGAAAGGCCGCTTGGGTTGCACCGGAGCCAAAAGTTAAGACCGGCTACCTTGCACGATATGCGAAACTCGTTTCTTCTGCTGACAAGGGAGCAATCTTACAGTAGATAAATACAACATAAAGCACGTTTGTATAAAAAATGATTTTTTTGTATAAAACGTGCTTTTTTATTTTAAAGGTTTATAATTAGGGTATGGATAAATCCCTGCTTGAAAAGATTGAACCTAAATTTGACTCACTGACTGGTGTTTATGAGCGGTTTGCAATCGAGAATCTTGCGCGCAGGCTGCTGGAAGAAAAACATCCTTTTGCCCTTATTCTCGTAGACGGTGATAATTTCAAGAACGTGAATGACGGTTACGGCCACAAAGTCGGTGACCTTGTCATTCAGATCCTTGCTGACAAAATTAAATCTGCCTTTGAAGGAAAGGGTTTTGTCGGCCGTTTCGGCGGGGATGAGTTTATGGTTGTTCTTCCTGATGTCGTTGAATATGACGCAATCTGGAAAACCTGCAATGACATGCACGCAAAATTTGAAGAGTTTTCGGTTCCGGGTTATCCTGCAATTTTTGTTACGATTACGACGGGGCTTTCACGTTTTCCGAATGACGGTTCTTCCTATGATGAGCTTTTTGAAAAATCAGACAAGGCGCTTTACCGCGGCAAGCAGAAGGGAAGAAGCTGTTTTATAATTTATCTCGACGAAAAGCACAGGGACATTAAGATTCATTCAAGCAATGAGCCGAATGCAAATTCAATGCAGCAGCACAACACTGTATTCAACCTGATTGCAAGGTCTCAGAATCTCAGTGAATCAATTCCGTATCTGCTTCAGTTCTTTACGACAACTTTGATGATTGATCATGTCGGCATTCAGGGAAAAGATTCCCTTTTGTTTTCAGAAGTTTATGCACTTTCCCGCGGAAGGAAGTTTTCGTATATCGACAACTCGCTGATTTCACTGAACGTAAACCGGACGACTGAGATTTTCTACATTAACGAAATCAAGCAGCTTGTCTCGCTTCATCAGGATGTGCTTGTAAAGAAATTTGAAGAACAGCAGATTGTCTCTGCATGTTACGTTGAAATTTCCTATGCCGGAAACTTTTACGGTTATCTGCGTGCTGATACGACGGCATGCTTCAGGATCTGGCAGCATACTGACATGGATCTTCTCCTGACTGCCGCAAAGGCAATAGCTATGTCCCTCTATTATCAGGGAAAAACTCTCGAAGAAATGTAGGCCCATTGCCATCCGCGGGTTCTGATATTACTGCCGCATTTTAAGCGCAAGGGCATGAAGCGGTGCGGAGCAGCCTGCGCAGGCAGACCGTCCGTAGGTAAGCCGCGGAACGCCCGGCCCGCCCGTAAGGGCGGGATGCGCCCTTTTTTTCTTATTGTTGAATCAAGTCCCCAAAAACGCTAAAATATTTTCATTATCAAATACTCACATTGGGGAAATTATGAAAATCAACGGCTCTCAGATCGTAATTGAATGCCTTGTAGAGCAGGGCGTAGATACTGTTTTCGGTTATCCTGGCGGAAACATCCTTAACATTTATGATGCACTTTATAAAAACTCAGACAGAATCAATCATATTTTGACGGCTCACGAACAGGCTGCCGCACACGCTGCTGACGGATATGCCCGCACTACGGGAAAAGTCGGTGTATGTATGGCAACTTCGGGCCCGGGAGCTACGAACCTTGTAACGGGAATTGCAACTGCCTACATGGACAGTGTTCCTGTCGTTGCAATTACATGTAATGTCGGAACTCCGCTGCTCGGAAAAGATACTTTCCAGGAAATTGACATCACAGGAGTTACCCTCCCGATTACCAAGCATAATTTCATCGTAAAGGATGTAAATGATCTTGCAAAAACTTTCCGTGAAGCATTCATAATCGCAAAATCAGGCCGTCCGGGACCTGTCCTCATCGATATTCCGAAAGACGTTACGGCTAAAGAATGCGAGTTTGAGCCGCTCAAAAAAGGTGATGACGGCCTTAAGGAACTCATTTCTGAGAATGAGAATTTTTCACGCGTTGTCACTGTAGCAGTTCCGTCTGATGAAGAAATCAAAAAGGCTGCTGAAATCATCAATAAATCTGAACGTCCTGTAATTTATGCAGGCGGCGGCGTTAAAATTTCCGGGGCAGAAAAAGAACTGCTTGAGTTTGCTGAGAAGGCACAGATTCCGGTTGCCGAGAGCCTTATGGGACGTGACGTTTTCCCGGCTTCTCATCCGCTTTGTACATGGATGGTCGGTATGCACGGAACAAGGGCAAGCAACATGGCCGTTACTGAAAGTGACCTCGTCCTTGCGCTCGGTTCACGTTTTTCTGACCGCGTAATCGGAAACCCTAAGACTTTTGCTGCAAATGCAATGATCCTTCACATCGACATCGACCCTGCTGAAATCAACAAGAATATTCCGGCACAGGAACAGCTCGTCGGTGACGTAAAGTCAATCCTCAAACGCCTGCTTCCGCTTATTAAAAAGCAGGATCACAAGGACTGGCTTAAGAAAGTTGATGAATGGAAAAAAGAAGTTCCTGCATGCTATTCAGAAGTCAAGCCGGATTCAATCAATCCTAAATTCCTGCTTGAAACTGTTCATAAATATGCCGGTGATGACGCATACATTACGACTGAAGTCGGACAGCACCAGATGTGGACAGCACAGTTCTATCCGTTCGGAAAACCGCGCCGTTTCGTAACTTCAGGCGGTCTTGGAACAATGGGCTACGGAACAGGAGCTGCAATGGGAATTCAGGTCGGTCAGCCGAAAGCCCGTGTCGTTCACATTGCAGGTGACGGAAGTTTCCGCATGAACTGCAATGAGCTGTGTACTATTGCACGCTACAACCTTCCGATCGTAATTGTTCTCGTAAACAACGGAACCCTCGGAAACGTACGCGTATGGCAGAAGCTTTTCTACGAAAAACGCTACAGCCACACAACCCTCGATTTCGGGCCTGACTGGCAGAAGCTCGCTGATGCATACGGAGTAGGCTATTACAAGGCACAGAACAACGCTGAGTTTGAGGAAGTCTTTAAGGAAGCATTCGACAGCAAAAAGCCGTGCATCGTAGATTCAGCCGTTGACATTGACGAGATGATTCTTCCGATGGCAATTCCTGGAAAACCAATCGACGACCAGATGATGAGCTGGGACAACTAAATACAATTTAAAGAAGGACGATAAAATGAGACAGAATACAAAATGCATTCAGGCCGGATACGTTCCTGGTAACGGAGAGCCGAGACAGATTCCCGTAATTCAGTCTACGACTTTCAAATATGATACAAGCGAAGACATGGGAAAACTTTTTGACCTTGAGGCAAGCGGCTATTTTTATACAAGGCTTCAGAATCCGACGAATGATTATGTTGCTGCAAAAATTGCTGCACTCGAAGGCGGAAAGGCTGCAATGCTTACTTCAAGCGGACAGGCTGCAAATTTCTATGCACTCTTTAATATCTGTGAGTGCGGAAGTCATATCGTTGCTTCTTCTTCAATTTATGGCGGAACCTTTAACCTTATTTCCGTTACGATGAAAAAAATGGGCATCGACGTTACTTTTGTTTCTCCGGATGCAACTGAAGCTGAACTTGATGCTGCATTCAAACCGAATACCCGCGCTATGTTCGGCGAGACAATTGCAAATCCTGCACTTACTGTTCTCGATATCGAACTTTTTGCAAAAGTTGCACATAAGCACGGTGTTCCTCTCATCGTAGACAATACTTTCCCGACTCCGGTTAACTGCCGCCCGATTGAATGGGGCGCTGATATCGTAACTCATTCAACTACAAAGTATATGGACGGACACGGAACTGCTGTCGGCGGTGCCATTATTGATGCCGGTAATTTTGACTGGATGGCTCACAAGGATAAATTTCCGGGGCTCTGTGAACCGGATGAAAGCTATCACGGAATTACATACGCAGTTAAATTCGGAAAAGAAGGTGCATTCATAACCAAGGCTACGACTCAGCTCATGAGGGATCTCGGTTCAATTCAGTCGCCTCAGCATGCTTTTTACCTCAACCTCGGACTTGAAAGCCTTCATGTAAGGATGCCGCGCCACGTTGAAAATGCACAGGCTGTTGCGGAATTCCTTGAAAAGCATCCGAAAATCGAAAAAGTTAATTATTCAGGACTTAAAAGCAGTAAATATTATGAACGCGCACAGAAGTATCTTCCGAACGGAGGCTGCGGCGTAATTTCGTTTGAACTTAAAGGCGGAAGGGAAGCTGCAATGAAATTCATGAAGGCCCTTAAAGTCGCTTCAATCGAAACTCATGTTGCCGATGCACGTACCTGCTGCCTTAATCCTGCAACTTCCACACACCGCCAGATGAGCGATGAACAGCTTGCTGCTGCCGGAATTCCTGCCGGACTTGTAA
>DGTU01000048.1 GCA_002394465.1 Treponema sp. UBA4328
AATATTATTT
This sequence comes from Treponema sp. UBA4328, assembly GCA_002394465.1. Classification (GTDB taxonomy): domain Bacteria; phylum Spirochaetota; class Spirochaetia; order Treponematales; family Treponemataceae; genus Treponema_D. The sequence goes on from DGTU01000048.1 coordinate 11, forward strand.
ATTAATAAAAGAAAAACGGGATTCAGGCCGCTAACTGAACATCAGTTAATCAGCCTGATCCCGTTTTTTTTAGTCTTCCCAGGGACCGACACCTTCAAGGGCCGTACACTTAAAGTTTTCTGTCCTTACACGGAATATCTGACGCCGTTTATTCATCTTTAGTCCAGGAACATCCCATGTCCACCTTCTGGTTGAAAGTACCGGAGGATCAAGACAAAGCTGGAGGTCTACACGTGCCGCATATCCCATATCCATTGCCATTTCATTGATTATGACTGGAGTTAAATCAGGCTTCATTGCAACACCGAAATACAATGAAAGCGGAGCATAAATATCAACTGCACCACCGACTGTAGCATCTGCGTCTGCACCGGCAATACTGAATCCAAGTCCCAGACCGATCCGGCCTTCAACAACAGGACAGATTACAAACTGCGCGCCGCCTCCGATATAAGTGTTATCCTTATTGATCTTCGTAAAGCCGATAAATCCGGCACTTTCCGTGTATCTTTTTCCGACCGCATATGGATCAGCATAGAATGATGACGGTACAGGAATTTTCCAGAAATATTTCCTGAATCCCCAGTCAATTCCCATCTTTACATGGAATACATTCATAAACAGGCCGCCGGCCATGACATCCTTAAGTTCAATGACTGCCTTAATCTTAAACAGAAGATCAAACTGAGCATCAAAGGTAATGACAAAAGGAAGCGTTTTTACCGGACTAATTGCTACATGCTTATTTTTTGCATGAACTGACGGACGTATTTCTCCATTGCTTGAAGTTTTCTTACCGCTTTCCTTCCACGAAAAATACCAGTGATCAAGTCCGTGATCAGAAAGAATCTTGTCTTCCTGCATAGACTCAAGCCAGTCTTTAATCTCCTCATCCGTGAGGTTTCCGCCCGGATACTGCTGGTCGAATGCTTTTTTTGCATCTTTTACATCAAGTGTCTCTGGCCTGACTGAAGAGAAGATTGAAGTTGAATTAACGCTGATAGTAAGGTTGTTTTCCATCTCACATTTCAGGAGAATACCAACCTTCAGATCAATTGACGGATTGGCATTTGCAAAACTAATGCTTCCGTCAACACCAAGCGAAAGTTCACCGTTTGTTCCCCTTACAAAATCAATAAGCCACTGCTGTCCTGTAAGTCCTACAATGAAAGGAGCAATATTATAGCTTTTAAGCGTAGAGAAATATTTGGTAATTACTTCACGGTTGATTTCATATTCTATAAACTCGTCTGTATAAACACCCTTGTGATCCTGGAATTTTTTAACGGCTTCTTTTCTGTACTGTGCAAGCTGTTCATCGTAATTTTTCTGCATCTGATTTTCATAGTAATCACTGACGGCAGAACGTGCTGCTTTATTGCTGACTGCATCAAGCTGATTATCTCCGAGTCTTACATAAAACCATGGAAGAGCATTGCACAGAGAGGAAGAAATAAGGCTTACATCCGGACATTTATCAGGATAAATCAGCGAAAGCGAATGTCTGGTAAATAACATTCTTTCAAGTTCACCTGAAAGCGGTGTCATCCTGAGCTGTTCTTTAATTTCATCTGCAGCATCACCCGAGTTTTCTGCAAGAAGCCTGTCGAGGAAATTCGGATCACGAATAATTATATTCAGATAAGCAACATTCTCGCTGATACTTCGTCCGGTAAACTTCTCCTTTACGATTGAAGGAGGAAGTGCACCAAGAAGTTCATTTACAGAGAATTCCTCAATAAATTCATTAGGCTTGAATTCAAAGTCCTCAGCTGTAGATTCATCAGATATCGGCTGATCAATTTCAAGCTCCATGTCTTCAATTGCCCTTGCAGAACTTCCGTTTCTCTCAGCACCTATATAGCGGCCTACGGTATTTTTCTCCATATCAAGGACATAATCTCCATAGGAAATCGATGAGATCAGCGAACGGTTTGAAGTTCCGACATCATATTTAGAAATAACATAGCGTCCCTGAGTATTGATACCGATAAGACCATTTGGATATGTACTTCTTGAATACTGCATTGGAATAATAGAGTACATTGCAGCCGTGTCATTTTCCCTCATGTCACAGATAAACTCCAGCCACATGTTATTGCGTATACCCTTACGGCCTGCATCAGGCTTTCTCCAGACAATATCATTGAACCCGTCTTTGTTAAGGTCAGCAGACTGTCCGGCAGCAACGCTATAATCTCCCTGATAATTAACGTTTCCATTGCTGTCAAAACTGTAATAAGACAATGAGATGCTGTCCTGCGAAACTGCATTTACGTTGATATATCCGAGCTGATAATCAGCATTATCATTTCTGTATGCATACTCACCCGAGCCAAGGGAAATTTTTCCTACGCGCCCGATTCGTAGTGCAATTACTACACCCTTTGAAATCTGGTTTGATTCCGGTGTTTCAGGACTATACAGAACTGAACCGCCCATAAAAGCCATTTCATTGACTGACTGACGGTTTAAAAGCCTGCTTATATCTTTAATGGCAGAATATGATGATTCATTTTCAATCTCAATTCCCATATTACAGCAGACAAACATAAGTGACAGCAAAGCGACTGCAATAAAAATAATTTTTCTGGTCTTTTTAAGTAAATTCATGGCCTAAATCTCCCTAAAAACAGTAAATGCTGCATACATTGTAGCTGACATTCTTAAATGCCCTTTCAACGTTCCTGTTATCAAGATTAACGATATACTGGCATTCCTTATTTCCATAAATCTGAGAAGATGTCCAGATTAATTCCTTCATTGGTTTAGCACCGCATTTTTCAAGTGAAAAATTAACGATACCGATTACTTCAGCAAGTTCATAAGCTTCAGATGCGGTCGGAAGATACCAGCCTTTTTTATAATCTGAAAAACCGTGTTCCTTTCCATACTGAACGGCAAATTCAAATGCAGGATAATCCTTAAAACTCTTTCCTGCGTTTTTATCATAAAAGGCAATGTTGTCCCAGGTTTTCCGTCCGTCCATGAGTCCGACGAATCCGGAGTTAGAATATGTTCCTTTTGAAATCCCGTATTCCTGACCGATTAACGTAGACTGATTTGCAAGAAAGTTTGTATTTACACCGGCTGAATCATCCTCTGCAATTTTAAGCGGAGAAGATATTTCAAGGCCTACCCCGAGCACCCTGTCCGATTCTTCAAAATGACCTCCGCGCATAGAGAAAATTACTGCCATCGGTTTTGCCTTTCCTGTATAAGATTCAATCATTAAAGGGGAAATAACAGAACCGTCGCTCATTATGATGTCTCCGAGCGTATAATGCTTTCTCTTCATATGTTCCCGGCCTTCATAAAAACAGTATATTGCCCTGACATTTTTCTTTTCCAGTCTGTCAACGGAAAGAAGATGACCGTTTGAAAAATCGATTATATAGTTTGTCCTGTTAACTTCATAAGACGAAGAAGAAGTCCAGTACTGTTTTTCTTTGAGTTCAGTGCTGCCGGCAGCTATCAGTGATTTATTTACTTCATTACGGGTTCTATAAAGCTCATACATTTCAGCAGCCGAAGGAAAATACCAGTCATCCCTGTATTTTTTCCAGTTTTTGTCCTTACCATACGAAACTGCAGCATTATAAGCCGGAAGATATTTCGCATTTTCCTTAATCAGTTTTTTGTCTTCGTTAGTAAAATTATATGTAATTTCCCTTCCGTCAAGGATTCCGGTAAAACCTTCATTTTTGTACTCGGCTTTGTTGTCAAGATAAACCTGATTCTTTACAAGGGCAGCCTGAAAATGTGCATTATCAGAAAGAACGTCATAAAGACCTGCATCAATAACAGCAGCATCTTCTGTGCAGTCTTCAAGTGCAATACCAAGTACCCTGTCCGAATTTTCAGAATTTGCACCGTTAACGCTGAATATAACGGCAACAGGACTTGCAGTCCCGGCGTATTCTGAATAACTGTCTGCATTTAATACAGTTCCATCGCTCATGACAATATCGCCGACAGAATAATTAATTTTTTCACCGCAGGAAACTAATCCAAGGAATAATACAGCTCCAGAAAGGATTAGCGAAACAATTCTCCTGATTTTTTTAATACTCATTTCATCCTCCGTTAATAAGAATTTTAATCCATGAATCAATAAAAAACACTTTAATAATACATTATTTATCCGTTTAAAAATCAAAAAGACGCTCTTTAAGAGCGTCTTTGAAGTTTTCAGAATACTGCCTTAATATCAGCAGACACCCATTCCGAATACCATGCTGAAAAGAGCTACAGTTTCACAAAGACCTACAACCATGATGTAGTTTGTAAAGCCCTTTCCTGTCTCACCAAGTGCATCAGAACCTGCAGCACCGGCTTTTCCCTGTGCGATGGCAGACATACACATAGAAAGACCACATGCAAGACCAAGACCGAGGTAAAGACCTGCACGTGCTGTTCCGGCAGCGATACCGTCGAGCATTGAGTTCATAAGAAGGTAACCGTAAATTGTCTGTGTAAGAGGAGCACCGGCAAATACAACAAGAAGGAATGGAGCAGCTTTGTTATTAAGATAACATCTTTTCCATGATCCGATTGCGCCCTGACCGGCGATACCGATACCGATTGCACTACCCATAGCAGCAATACCCATTACAAGACCAGCACCAATAGTTGCAAGCAAAACAGAAACATCCATAATTTTCTCCTTTCGCAATTAAGCGTTTGTTTAAAATTTTATTTATTCTCACTGAACGGGCGGTATTTAATTCCGCTCCATGACATACCAAGATGCTGTGAGAATTCCATGGTGTTCAGACGAACGCCATGAACTATAACAGACAGAAGGTTCAATATCATATTTAACCCGTGTCCGAATACCAGAAGTAATACGAGGAATGCGAACATTGTAAAATGTCCTACCATCGGCCCTGCCATATTATTGACAGTCTGCGAAATAGCAGCACCCGCAAGTCCTACTGCCCAGAGTCGGATATAAGATACAATATCAGAGAATACGTTTACTACGCCGAGAAGAACTGAAATAATGTTCTTTACGCTCTCAAGAATTGACCTTATGATGCTTCCCTCATAATTTGAGAATATGAAGCTCAATCCGAATCCGGAACCAATCAGTGCAACGGCAACAGTACCAACCGGAACTCCGTAGAGAACCAGAGCAAAACTGAATACAGATCCGCTGACAACCATGTTAAGAACTACATAGTACATTCCCCAGAGCTGAAGCAGTGCACCCAGGTCACCCGCGCATTTAAGAGATTTTTCAGAAATATTCTTGAAGAAACTCTTAATGTGAGCAACAGAGAGCTGAAGCAGCGCAAGAGAGAAACACAGAATCTGAAGGTTCTGTCCGCTGGTTAATACTCCGGCAGAAGTATCTTCACACCAGAAAGGAACCCAGACAGCATTTGCATCTGCCAGCGGTGCAACAGCAAGTCCGGAAAGCCATTCAGGCAGATATTTTGCCTCAAGACCAAACCAATTGCAGGTTATTGTACCCCATACCACGGTTGAAATACCGAGAAGCAGTACAAGCTTGAGGACATCAGGAACTTTCTGACGAGTTACGACTGCTTTAAACATGAAAAGAATCGTTACGACAGAAACAAGTGAACCGTAGCCTGCATCTCCAAAAATCATTCCGAAGAAAATCGTAAAGAACAGCAGGAACCATCCTGAAATATCAAACTCATGATATCCCGGAGTGACATCCAGAAAGTCAGTCAGAGGATAAATCAGGCTGACAAGCTTATTATTCTTAAGTTTTGTCGGAACTGCATCATCTTCTTCAGGATCCGTAACAGCAAGCGCCCAGTTATTTTCACGGGCACATTCCTTAAGTGCATTAAGGCTGTCTACAGGAACAAAGCCCGTAAGCCATGAAAGCTGTACGTCAGTTCCCATACCGCTGCTCAGATTCTCAAGTTCAATATCCTTTGCAACAAAAGTCATTGACTCTTTAATTGCATCCGCATATTTAACATAAGAAAGAATAAGTGCATCAATTCTTTCAATTTCCTTTCCTGCATCTGCAACAGAAGCCTCAAGTTCCTTCATCGACCTTCCCGGAAGCGTAAACTGGAAAGCTTCAGGAGGTAGTCCTGCAGGTCTTTCGTTTACTTCAAAAGGAGTGTCCTTAAGGACAAGGAAACGGCTCTGTGTTTTATCAGAATTAACAAGAAGCGTTTCAACAGAAGAATCAATAAACTTATATTTAGCACGCGGGATTTCATAAAGCTGTGCATAAATTCCTTTTTCAGCAAGGAATGCAATGTCTTCAGGATTAAAATTACCCCACGGTTCAATACGCTTTATTTCAAGAATCTCATTATTGATCTTTTCAGCGAGATTTTTTTTCTTTTCAGAAAGTGCAACAATCTCGCCTGCAAGTTCAACAGCCTTTTCCTTTTCCAGAGACTCCTG
>DGTU01000041.1 GCA_002394465.1 Treponema sp. UBA4328
TGATGGTTACAATCAACCAGTCAATTGACTCTGATACTGCAACAATCCTTGCTTCCGAATACGGCTGTGAAGTTCATCTTGTTTCACTTTATGATGAGACCGTAATTGAAAGCGAAAAGGGTGATGAAAGTACACTTAAAGTACGTTCTCCAATCGTTACCGTTATGGGTCACGTTGACCATGGTAAGACTAAAACCCTCGATGCAATCCGCAAGACTAACGTTGCTGCCGGTGAAGCCGGTGGTATTACACAGAAAATCGGTGCATACCAGGTATTTACTGACAAGGGAACCATTACGTTCCTCGATACTCCTGGACACGAAGCATTTACTATGATGCGTGCCCGCGGTGCACAGATTACTGATATCGTAGTTCTCGTTGTTGCGGCTGATGACGGTGTCATGCCTCAGACTCTCGAAGCTTTGAGTCATGCAAAGGATGCAAAAGTTCCTATCATCGTTGCAGTAAACAAAATCGATAAACCTGATGCAAATCCGGACAAGGTAATGACCCAGCTTTCTGAGCAGGGACTTACACCGGAAGAATGGGGCGGTGATACACAGTATGTTAAGATTTCTGCCCTTAAGGGACAGGGAATTGACGATCTTCTTGATGCAATTCTCCTTCAGGCTGAAGTTCTTGAACTTAAGGCTCAGTTTGATGTCCGTGCAGAAGGTAAAGTTATTGAATCGCGCGTAGACCAGGGACGCGGTGTCGTTGCAGACGTCGTAATCCAGAGCGGAACCCTTAAAGTAGGTGATCCGTTTGTAGCCGGTATCTATTCCGGACGCGTACGTGCCATGTTCAATGACCGCGGAGAAAAAGTAACTGAAGCAGGTCCTTCAATGCCTGTTGAAGTTCTCGGTATGGATGAAATGCCGAATGCAGGTGATCCCTTCCAGGTTACTGAATCTGAAAAAGATGCACGTGCAATTTCTTCAAAACGTCAGGAACTTAAGCGCTTTGAGGATGCAAAGGCCGTCAAGAAAGTTACTCTTGATAACCTCTTCTCTACAATCGAAGCAAGCGAAGTCAAGGAATTCAAGGTTATCATCAAGGCTGACCTTCAGGGTTCTGCTGAAGCCCTTAAAGCTTCACTCGAAAAACTTTCAACTCCTGAAATCCGCCTGAACGTAATTCATTCTTCTGCCGGTGCAATCAACGAATCTGACGTTACCCTTGCTGCGGCTGATGAAAATGCAATCATCATCGGATTTAACGTACGCCCGACTCCAAAGGCTAAGCTCCTTGCTGATCAGGAAAAAGTTGATATCCGCAAATATAACGTTATCTACAAGTGTGTTGAAGAAATTACTGCTGCAATGGAAGGTATGCTTAAGCCTGATACCAAGGAAGAAGTTACCGGACAGGTTGAAGTACGTGATACATTCCGCGTTCCGAAAATCGGTCTTATTGCCGGATGTTACGTTACGGAAGGTGTCGTTAAGCGTACAAGCAGCGTAAACCTCATCCGTGACGGAATCGTTATTCATACAGGTAAAATTTCATCACTCAAGCGTTTCAAGGATGATGCTAAAGAAGTTACATACGGCTTTGAATGCGGTATCGGTCTTGAAAACTGGCAGGATATTCAGGTTGGAGATATCTTCGAAGTATTTGAATATATCGAAGTTGCCCGCAAGCTGAATGACGGACTTTCGCAGAAAGCAAAAAAGGCTGAAGCTGAAACTCCGGCAGAAAATGAAGGTGAAAACTAATGGGTGAATTCAGGCTTTTGAGGCTCGGAGAGCAGATCCGCGAAGAAATTGCGACCATGCTTTCCCGCCAGCAGATAAAAGATCCGAGGGTTTCGACTTTTCTTTCAATCAATAAGGTTGATGTAGCCGGAGACCTTGCCTATGCAAAAGTCTATGTATCAAGCTTCCTGCCTGGCTCGCAGATTTCAAAAGGTGTTGCGGGTCTTAACAGTGCAGCCGGATTCATACAGAGTACGATTGCAAAAAAACTTACAATCCGTAAGTTTCCGAAGCTCACTTTTATCGCTGATGACAGCCTGAAAACCGGTTTCGAAATGGTTAATAAACTTAACAGACTTGAAGAGCAGGAAAAACTTGCAAAAGACGGGCAGGTTTCTTCTGACGAATAACATTTATTCAGTTTTTACTGCATATACGAAAGACTGCGGGAAATAATCCTGCGGTCTTTTTTTGTCCCAAGATAACGTACCGCTTCAGAATATAAGAAAATTCTTAAATTAGAAGATTTAAATAGTGAAAAATTCGTATTTTGGCTGTAAAATAAAATTAAGAAACTCTAAAAAGTAAATGTGCCGCTGATGCCGGTACGGGGACAAAAAATGACGCTCCTTAAACGTTCACTTCTGTTTATCTCAATTCCTACGGTTATCCTTTTCCTTCTTATGATGCTTATTTCTTCTTCAAGACTGAAATCAAATGCTTCTCAGCAGATGGAGGAGAATCTGGCTTCATCGAGCGAAGCTGCTTCTGAATATGTTATGGGTGTAATGCAGAAACCGCGTGTCCTTCTTGAAGCCCTTACGGATATGTTTTACGAAGGTACATTTGATTCTGATAAAGAAATCCTGAGCGTTTTTACAAATCTTACAAAGTCTTACATTGAGTCTACGGGTTTTTACGGCGTGATAAACGGAAAATACTATGACGGTACCGGCTGGGAACCTGAAGCAGGGTGGGATCCTCTTACCAGACCGTGGTATACGGGAGCCGTGGCAGAACCTGACAGTTTTGTTTATTCTGACGTTTATATCGATGACATGACCGGCGGTTCAATCGTCAGTATCTCAAAGGAAGTTTTTGACGGAAATCACAATGCGCTCGGTGTTGTATCCGTTGATTTCCCGCTCGATACAATTAAAAAACAGCTTGTAGACAGAAAACAGTATGATGATGAGAGAATGTTCATCATTACGGACAAGGGAAATTTTGCAGTTCATGAAAAATATTCAGCAGATGATAGCATATATTCTATTGATGACGGTGCCTATTCTGATATCGCAGAGAAATTCCTTTCGGACAGTGAAGAAATCTTTTCGGCTGTAACTGACGGTGAAGAATATTACTACAGGGCCATGCCGATTACAGGAACTCACTGGAACTTTATTTACGGCCGGTCAAAGGTCGCAGCAAATTCCTTCGTAAGCAAAACAATTCAGATAATCGTTATTTCATTCGTGGCCTTGTTTGCGGTCATTTTTATTGCACTTTTCTTAATCCTCCGCGGCATAGTTCAGCCGATTCATCTTACGGCGGATGCACTTTCTGAAATTTCTTCCGGTGATGCTGACCTGACGCGAAGAATCAATGTCGTTCCGCCGACAAAGGAAATGAAAACAGTTGTAAGCAGTTTTAACGGATTTGCGGATAAACTTCAGGGAATGATGGGTACGATAAAAAAATCCAGCAGCAGCCTGGACATAGTATCCGGAAATATGAAGGAAAGCGTTGCATCCGTTTCGAATTCCATGACTTCAATTCGTCTTGCAATCGGAACCGTACAGGAACAGATTCAGAATCAGTCAAGGGGCTTTGATGAAACGGCTTCAACCATAACTGAAGTTGCTTCAAGCATTTCAAACGTAAATGAAATGATTGACCTTCAGACAAAGAGCATACGGGATTCGTCTTCTTCGGTTGAAGAACTTGTAAAGGGAATCGATCAGATCAGTTCATCAATGGAAAGCATGGCGGACTCATTCAATACACTCGATGAAGAAGCCAGAACCGGAATGTCAAAGCAGGAAAAAGTAAACGAGAGAATTTCACAGATTGAACAGCAGTCACAGATGCTTCAGGAAGCAAATACGGCAATCGCTTCAATCGCTGAACAGACAAACCTCCTTGCCATGAATGCGGCAATTGAAGCAGCTCATGCAGGTGAAGCAGGAAAGGGCTTTGCAGTTGTAGCAGATGAAATCCGGAAGCTTTCTGAAACTTCTTCAGGACAGTCAAAGACAATCGGTGAGCAGCT
>DGTU01000050.1:0-7428 GCA_002394465.1 Treponema sp. UBA4328
ACAGAATTCTATGCGATGACTGATAAAGTAAAACAGTCTTCTGGAAAGCTTTCATTCTCGACCTTCCACTCGGCTGAAGATTCCCTGCAGATTATAAGGAACCTTTACGGCTTTGAGTACGGAAATTCCGGACTCTACCTTAAGATGATTCAGATTGACCAGAACGGAGATACGATTCCTGACTTTACGGAAGAATATGCCGAAAACGAAGGAAAGACTTCAAGCTGGGATTTTGATAATGACGGAAACTGGGACGTCAGGTATGTCAAGCATCCGCAGAGCGGGGACGGAATTCTCCGGGAAGAATCACTTTTCCACGAACCCTTTACGAATCAGGTGAAAAGCGTACTGTTTGAAAACTCAAAGCCTGTAAAAGTATTTGACGGTAAGACTGAACTTCCTGTCGTAAAGGGCAAGGCAAACCTTTACTGGCTCGGAAAGAAAGGTAATGATGAAATTTCTGATGAAATACTGAAACAAAATCTTTCGCAGGGTGTTTGTATTATAGTTGAAACCAGAGAATCCCGTGCACTTGCCGTAAAATTCGGAAAGTTTATTTTTGGCGGGATTCTTGCCGGAGCACAGTAAAAAATGAGAAAAATAAATTTAATAACCGCATGTGCAGCCCTGTTTATTCTTGCAGGCTGTACTTCCATTGACCAGCCTTCTGATGTTTATGTACAGCCGGATTATACGCTTGAGGATGTCCGCAACGCAGAAATAAAAAGAATCCTTCCGATGCTTGAGACAAATAACGTTCAGGCAATGTTCCGTGCATGTCTGCTCGGCGATGAAGATACTAAGAACAGATGCTTTGAAAGCGTTACATCTGAATATAATAAAAAACTTGAAGAAAAAGATTATTTCAATGCACGAAGACTCTATAAATCCCTTCACGCATGCTCGTATCCGGCTCTTTCTTCACTCAAATTAAGCCTTCCGGAACTTGATGCCCTCTGTAACTCCAAGGTTCCTGAAATATCAAAAGGTGAAACAAAAAAATCCGTAAAGGTTTCAAGCCTGATTAACGGAACCGTTACCGTCTGGGTCGACAAGGGAATCAAGGTCGAAAACGGCTACGGATTTGCAGACCGCGTTATCGGATCAGGTTTTTTCATTACGAAAGACGGATATATCATTACAAATAATCATGTAATTGCAGACGTCGTTGACTCAAAGAATAAAAATTATTCGAAGGTTTACGTTAAGCTTGCAGAAGACAGTGATACCAAGATTCCTGCAAGAGTCGTAGGCTGGGATCCTCTGCTTGACCTTGCTCTCCTCAAGACAGAAGCAGATGCTCCCTACTGTTTTTCGCTCGGTTCAAGTGAAGATCTTGATGTCGGAGATAAAATATACTGTATCGGATCTCCCGTAGGACTTGAACGTACGCTTACGAGCGGAATTGTAAGTGCAACGGACAGAAAACTTTTTACGACAGGTTCAGTCCTTCAGATTGATGCTGCCGTTAACTCGGGTAATTCCGGCGGGCCATGCGTTGATGTATACGGTAATGTTCAGGCAATCGTGTTTGCCGGAATGCTCCAGTATGAGGGACTTAATTTTGCAATCCCTGTTGAATACTTAAAGGCTCTTCTTCCGGCGCTATTCAACGGTGAAAAACTTGTTCATCCGTGGCTTGGAACTTACGGACATACAAAAAAAGATCTCGGAAAGGAAACTGGACTTGAAGTTCAGTACGTTCTTCCTGGAAGCGGATCAAGCAGGGCAGGACTTAAAGCCGGCGACGTCATTGTCAGTGCAGACGGAAAGAAGGTGTCTAACCTTGAAGACATGCAGAATATTCTTCTTTCACTTGCTCCGAAGACTGTTATCACCATTGAATACATCAATTCAGCTGAAGAAAAAAAATCAGCATTCGTCTATCTTTCAAGCCGTCCTGAAAATCCGGGATATACGATTTACACGAATGACATTATTTCAGGCTCATTCATTCCGATTTTCGGCCTGAATCTTGCAAGCGTTAGTGAACGCAGTAAAATGAAGTATACTATTAAATCAGTAATAAAGGGTTCTGTCGCCGATGAGTCAGGCTTTTCGGAGAATGAACCTCTTGATATAATTGATATAGATTTTGATAAGGATAAAAAATATATTTCTGCACATGTTTATTCAAAAAACAGAAAGAAAGGATATATTGATGTGAGCCTTGTAATTGCAGCACCGCTCGACAGTCCTTACTATTTTTAGGGAAATAATATGGAAATGAAATACAAACGCAACTTCTGTATCGTTGCGCACATTGATCACGGTAAATCGACTCTTGCAGACCGCCTCATCCAGAAGGCACAGATTATTGATGACCGTCAGATGATGAATCAGATTCTTGACAACATGGATATTGAACGCGAGCGCGGAATTACCATTAAGAGTCAGGCCGTTACGATTCCGTATCATGCAAAAGACGGGCATGACTATGAGCTTAACTTTGTCGATACTCCGGGACACGTTGACTTTTCTTATGAGGTAAGCCGTGCAATTGCATCGTGTGAAGGCGCGCTGCTTTTAATTGATGCTTCCCAGGGAGTTGAAAGCCAGACCGTAAGCAACATGTTCATGGCCATGGAAAATGACCTTACGATTGTTCCTGTAATTAATAAAATTGACCTCCCAAGTGCAGATCTTCCAGGAGTTCATCATCAGATAGACCATGACCTTGGACTTGATTCTACAGATGCAGTGCCTGTAAGTGCAAAGACCGGCGAGGGAATTGATGACCTTATGGAAGCCATCGTAACAAAGTTTCCTCCTCCTGCCGGTAATCCTGAAGCAAAGGCAAAAGCCCTTATATTTGACTGCCATTATGATGAGTACAGGGGCGTAATCATTCACATCAGGATGATGGAAGGCCGCATTAAAAAGGGGGATCCTATCCGCTTTATGTCTAACAATGCAGACTACAAATGCGAACAGATAGGAATCTTTAAAATTAACTACGAAGAAAAACCTTACCTTGAAGCCGGAGATGTAGGCTATATTATCAGCGGCGTAAAGACTGTAAGTGACGTACGTGTCGGTGATACGGTAACTGTTTCTTCAGATCCTGCTGACCAACCTCTTCCTGGTTTTAAGGAAGTAAAGCCTGTAGTATTCTCATCAATTTATCCGATGGATTCAAATGATTATGAAGAACTTAAGGCTAGCATGGAAAAACTTAAGCTTAATGATGCCTCACTTATTTATGAAAAGGATAATTCTGTTGCCCTTGGTAACGGCTTCAGGTGCGGGTTCCTCGGGCTCCTTCATCTTGAAATCATACAGGAACGCCTTGAGAGGGATTATGACCAGAGCGTAATTTTTACTGCGCCGTCCGTACAGTATAAGATCAAGATGACCAACGGAACGGAAGAAATAATCGACAATCCTACAGAATATCCTGAAACAAAGATTCAGGAAGCGTGGGAACCCTATATCCGTGCGTCAATTATTACTCCGACTGAATATATCGGTTCAATCATGAACCTCTGCACCGAAAAACGCGGCGTTCAGAAAAACATGACTTATCTTGATGAAAAGCGAGTTGAACTGATTTACGAAATGCCTCTTTCAGAAGTTCTGTTTGATTTCTATGACAAGCTTAAGAGCTACAGCCGCGGATATGCTTCATTTGATTATGAAATTACGGATTATCAGCCGACGGAGCTCGTTAAGGTAGACATACTCTTAAACGGTAAGAGTGTAGATGCCCTTGCACAGCTTGCCTACCGTCCTAATGCAGCCCTTCATGCCAAAAAGGTTTGTGAAAGGCTCAAGGGAGAAATTTCCCGCCAGCAGTTCAAGATTGCAATTCAGGGTGCGATTGGAAGTCAGATCATTGCACGCGAAACCGTAAATCCTGTACGCAAGGATGTACTTGCCAAGTGTTACGGCGGTGACGTTACGCGTAAGCGCAAGCTTCTCGAAAAGCAGAAGGAAGGTAAGAAGCGCATGAAGATGATCGGAAACGTAGAGCTTCCGCAGAGCGCATTCCTTGCCGTCCTCAAGGAAAAAGAAGAATAATCAGTCCTGCACTGCGATATCAATCTGCTTTATGAAGAATGATATTTCAGTGCGTATTCTTTTTAAAAATGAAAGTTCCATGCTGAACGCAGTTCCGTCAGGGAAGTGGAGCCACAGGTAATCTTTTGTTTCAAGCAGACTTTTCAGCTGCTCTTCAAGGGAAATTCCTGTGTCCCTGTATATGGATTTTTCACCGTCTTTAAGCAGTCCTTCAGCCTTTTTAAGTCCCTGTTTCTGTTCACTGTAAAAGGCTTTGATTTTTTGAGACAGTCCGGCTTCAGGCTTTACGCCTGTTTTCAGGCAGGTCTTTTGATTCGCTTTTCCGCTAAATCCTTCAGGTATGTTCAATGGAAGTCCCGTCTTTGAAACGTCATAAAGATTTTGTTCCTTTGAGAAAGTGTTTCTGAAGGAGTCTGCGTAGCTGCTTAAAATCCGTGTAGTATAGACTTTGCCGGAGTTTTTCCCGTTTTCAGAAATACTGTTTTCACCGAAGGCTGCGTCATACCTTCCTTCAGGATTATTTCTCCGTGCTGCTGCCAGTGAATTGATATGCGGATAAGTTCCCCTGGCATGTGTTTTTCCTGCTGAATAAGAAAAATCAAGGCCGAGAACAAGTACGGGAACACTTTCGTCCTTGCGGAGCTTTAGTGCAAGTTCAACAGCCGTAAGACCAACGGAGCCGTTCGGATTAAAAAAATCGTTGATTATTCCGCGTTCTTTGAGTTCTGAAAGAAGCTGTGTATCAGAGTATCTGGTAGAAAAGTAAACTGCCTTCTGCGAAAGCCTTCCGAGTCCGTGGTGCGAACTTAAATCAAGGAAAAATAAAGTGTCATCCGCTTTAATGCCGGTAAAGGCCTTTTCAATTGCAAGCTGACTTTCAACGCATATAACGGCATCTGCCTTGATATTCCGCTTCCTTAGTGCAGATAGGGCAGCGTCAACGGCAATTATAAAGTATTTTTTTTCTGCATCTTTCCAGTCAAATCCGTCAAGACCTTCACCTGCTCCGCATACAAGAATCGGGCAGGAAACCTTATTATAAAAAGTGTCTGCCTGAGGAGAGACGCAGAGGTTAATCAGGTTTCTGAATACGTTTGTGGCATACATTTTTCCCATCTTTGAAAGGGTGATGCGGTTTTTCCAGAAGGTTCCCGTCATTCCTGTTACGGTATTCATAAGGTACTGGTATTTTTCGCTGTTTAACTGGCTTCCGCCTGAAAAATCTATCCTGAGTGCGCGCCTTATGTATCCGTTTGAGCACAGGCTGTTCAGGGCTGAGTTCAGTTCTGATAGGCCTGCTTCATTAAACAGGTAGAAAGGAATGTTGTGCGCCTTGTATTCCTTTGAAAGTTCATACAGGTTTTCATCGCATTCTACGGCGATTACGTTACATTTTTCAGGAAGCTTCTGAAGAAGGTCTTCTGTTCCGTACCAGAGGCCTGGTGAAACAATGATGACAAGGGTTCCGCTTCGTATCTCAAGGGAAGATATAAGGGCTTTAACTGATTTTTCCGGATTGTATTTTGAGTAAAGGTAGCGGCCGTTATATTCAATTGTATTTAAAACACAAAAGCCCTGACCTGTACTTACAAGAGAGGGCTTTTGACGGCAGTCTGTGCTACCTTTATTCATAAAGACTATCTTCTGCCTTTTTCAATCTGCTCATATCCGTCATAGAATGTGTTTTCTACGTTTTCACCTGACATGAGTGCATTGTATGAGTTTGTCTGATCGTATGAGGCGAGGGTTGTTTTAATTGAATTGAGTTTTTCTTCCGTTACAGAATCTTTCTGGGCTCCTGCAAGGCTGAGTACGATTACGTTGTAGCCGAGGATAAGCGGTTCAGAAATGTCACCCGGTTTTTTAAGTCCGAATGCTGCTTTAAGGAAGTTTTCGTCCCTTGAACCTGAAGCAATCTGGTTGATGTCAGAAGGCATTCTGTCAAATACTGAAGAATCCCTGTAGTTGAGGGGGAAGGCCGGAATGCTGAGTTTTTCAAGTCCGAACTTCCTGCATGCTGCAGCGAAACCTGACTGTTTAACTGCTTCAGTAAAGGCCTTGGCCTGAGCAACATAGTAATCTTCGATGAGTGTACGTTCGTTTGAAGAAATGTATGTGCTTACAGTATCAAGAATATCATCCTTTGAAAAATCTGCTTCAGTTTTTTCTCCGTCGCACCTGAAGAATGAATATCCTGTTGAAGTCTTTACAATCTTACTGAATTCGTCTTTTTTGAGTGATACTACGCTTTCGAGTTCTGAATCATCTTCAATTGCAAGCTTGAGCTGATATTTGTATGAAAGGTTTGATTTTCCCTGTGATCCTGCATATGAATGAAGTTCTGATTCAACATATGCATCTTCAAAAGTTTTTTCTCCATTCTGAATCAGTTTGAGTGCGTCTTCGGCATCACCTTTTTCTTCATATGTAAGAACTGAAAGATCATATTTTGTGAAAAGGTCTTTGTGTTCTTCTCCGAATTTCTTTGTTTCAGAGCGCGGATATGAAGAAGTGTCGAAAGCAACTGCATCAAAGGAACGTTTGTCTGCTCCCATTTCTGCAAGGAACCTGGCTTCTGCCGGGCTTTCCTTGAGACCGTAAGTTACTGTTGATGCATTCTGGAAAATGCGCTGAAGAACATAGTACTGGGTAAGGTCAAAGTATGAAAGACCTGATTTTGTTGAAGCTGCAGATACTGCAAAGATTCCTGCATCAAGTGCTGCATTCTGACCGTAGATATCCCTCATGTACCTGTTGTTCATGAGGAGGTCCTTGATGTTATTGAAAAGAATTGAGCGGTCACGTGTGTATTCGGCAGTTCCTTCGCCGTAAACTTCCTTAGAGAAGGGAAGTCCTGAAGTTCTCAAAGGCTTGATCATGTCGTTAATGAGATCTGCACTCGGTATAAAGCCTGCATCTTCGATTTTCTCGGCTGCAGCCATATTCATGATAGTAAGTCCCATTGCCTGATAGTAGAGGTTAGGCCTGTTTTCATCAGAGTTCATGTTTTTGTTCTGAGACATCTGTGCATAGCGGGCATAATTTTCCCTTATGTTGTTGAATGTTTCGTTCTGAATGCCTACCGGTGTTCCCTTATATTTTGCAAGTGTTCCGAATGAAGATCCGCCGAATATGGCAAAGATGTCATCTACTGAACCTGCAATGATAAAGAAGATAATTGCCAGAAAAAAGATTACGATTGAGCCGAATCTGAGAAGTTTGTTTTGCATGATAGATTAGTTCCTTAAAGTAATAATTTATTAAATTATGTTCTGATATTTTATCATTATGGATATGCACTGTCAATTAAAGAAGGGAATGGAAAGGAGAAAGGAAGTCGGGTATGGCGGACTCGAACCGCCGGCCTCTACGTCCCGAACGTAGCGCGCTACCAGCTGCGCTAATACC
>DGTU01000050.1:7526-9924 GCA_002394465.1 Treponema sp. UBA4328
ACGCGAGCAGCGGGGCTCGAACCCGCGATCTCCGGCGTGACAGGCCAGCGCGATAACCAGCTTCGCTATGCCCGCGTGATGCTGTTACTTTATCAGAACCGTTATAAAAGGTCAATAGGGGAAAATAAAAAAAATAAAAAAAAGTGAAAAAAATATTCGTAAAAAAATAAGAAAGTTCTTATGAAACTCTTATTGTATTCGTCTGGATAGTCAGGCGATAATTAAAGCGGTTTAGAAAGTTCGGTACAGAGGTTTATGAGAGGGTTTTCATGAACGTCGTATTTTTTACCCGGGAAGTTCCCGTGTGCATGCAGATTGGAAAGATTCTTGAAGGAGAAGGGTGTACTTCAAGGATAATGACGGATGATGCTGAGTTTTTTGTTTCGCTCACTGACAGCACTTTTAAATGTGACCTGCTGATTGTTGATTACCGCGCCATACCCCATCAGTCTTTCGGCATCTACAGATACCTCAGGGAAAAGAAGTTCATACGTCCGCTTATTTTTTATAATGATCCCTTTCCTGATTCGCAGGAAAGGGCAGAGCACTGGCTTCATACAAATGAAAACCTGTATCAGACCAAGCAGTTCAGTCATCTCCTTCCGTTTTTTAATCGTCTGAATGAAATTATCGAAAGCCCCGGCATTCACCCTTATGTTTCGCTTCTTCAGCCTCCCGTTAACATGTACAAGGCTGATTCACCGGATAAACAGATAGATCTTGTCAGTTTCCGTAAGAGGAATCATCTTTCCCCGGTTATCTTTAAAATTTTCAGTTATTTCTATTCGCATCTGCACAGGGAAATATCCGTTACGGAACTTGCAAAGGCCGTATGGCCGGTCAGGAAAAAACAAAAGCGCAGCATCAGCAGTATTTATTCCTATATTTCACGCTTAAGGAAAATTATTGATGATGATGCGCTTGTAAAAATTGATATCGTCAGGACTGATACGGCAAGCTACGAGATGATTATCTATTAGTTCGTGCCTGCAATTCTTGCCCTGATGAACTCCATCTTAAGTTCTTTCATTGCTTCTGTGAGCGAAACTTTGTAGATGTGAGGATTAAGGATTCTTTTGTATGATGCATCAAAGCTTTCAAGCTGTTTCTGCATAGTTTCGCGTGCCCTGCGGAGTGTTTCACCTTCGCTGAGTTTTGCGTTTACCCTTTTGCCGCCTTCAACAACCTTCTTAAGCATCGGTTCAGCCTTTGCTGCAGTAAATGTAAACTGGCGGTAATCTACCATCGTATGATAGTAGCGGTATTCTTTGCCTGATTCGATTGTCTCGTCTGCAGTTGCGATTATGTCTGCCTTTGCATTTCCTTCTGCATCATACAGACGGTAAACGTTTTTGATTCCAGGGTTAGTGTTTTTCTCCGGATTGTCGCTGAATTTCATTGCAGGCGTCATTTTTCCTGTTTTTTCATCGTGACGTGCACCAAGCTTGTATACGCCTGTAAAGCTTGCTTCGTTTCCGCCGGTTACCATGTGAGTTCCGACGCCCCATGAGTTGATCGGAGTATCCTGCTGAACGAGGGTTTCGATGATTTCTTCCGTAAGCTCGTTGGAAACGCAGATTTTTGCCTGAGGAAATCCGGCCTTGTCGAGTTCTTTCCTGACTTCACGCGTCAGATAGGAAATGTCGCCTGAATCAAGCCTTACGCCGAAATTGTAGCCTTTTTCAACAAGTTCACGTCCTGCGATGATTGCATTTTTGATTCCTGAGCGCAGGGTGTCGTATGTATCGATAAGGAAAACTGCGTTTGTCGGATAGATTTTTGCATATGCGCGGAAAGCATCAAGTTCGCTCGGAAATGCCATGATCCATGAGTGGGCCATGGTTCCCATTACAGGAATGCCGAATTCTTTTCCGGCGAGAGTGTTTGATGTTCCTGCAGCACCACCAATATAAGCGGCACGGGTTGCACTCATGGCACCGTCCGGTCCCTGGGCACGGCGAAGACCAAATTCCATAATAGGAGCCTTTTTAGATGCAAGCCAGATGCGGGCTGTTTTTGTAGCAATAAGGCTCTGGAAATTTACGTGATTCAAGACAAGACCTTCGAGAATCTGTGCTTCAATAAGATTTGCGTGAATGCGTACAAGAGGCTCCTGAGGGAAAATTACAGTTCCTTCGTCCATAGTGTAAAGGTCACCGGTAAAATGGAAGTCGCGAAGGTAATCAAGAAAGCCTTCTTCAAAAATCTTCTGCTCTGCAAGATATTTGATGTCATCTTCGCTGAAGCGGAAGTTTACAAGAATATCCATAAGAGTTTCGTTGCCGGCCAGAATGGAGAAGCCGCCGTTAAATGGATTTTTTCGGAAGAACATATCAAAAACAACTTCCTGATTCATGTTCTCCTTCCAGTAGCCCTGAGCCATAGTCAGCTCATAAAA
>DGTU01000002.1 GCA_002394465.1 Treponema sp. UBA4328
TATTTGAGCGTCTTTCACAATTATTCCCGGTACCTCACTGCGTCGTTAAAGGCGTTAATTCGGAAATTAAAATTCTGTATTTTACACATGATGATGTTGATGAACAGTTCCTCCTCGGACACATCAAAAATACATTTGAAGATTATCTCGGAAAAGAATGTGCTTCTTCACTTCTTCTGCTCAATGCCGGAACTTCAACAAGTGAAAAAAGCGCACAAACATTTCTTCTGAAAGGCTAAACAGACCTTGAGCGTAGAATTCTTTACTGCCAGAAACGGTGACGTTTCCTGTACGATTGACGGAAGAAATGCCGCATCTTCATACAATCCTGTAAACGAAGCAAAAACATTTGTCAGTTCGCTTGAATGCAGTTTTAATCCGTCATGCATACTGATTATTGAACCTGCACTTTCGTACTGCGCACCTTTTCTCAGGGAACGCTTTAATGTTCCCGTTTATGCCATAAGGCTTTTCAGTGAGTTCGTAGAATACGATTCACTCTGGGATAAAGTCATTTATTTTAATTCAGAACGACCGCTTTCAGAAGACCTGTATAATCACATCGGGGAAGAAAAACTCTGCTCAGCATTATTCCTTGAATGGAGACCTGCCTGCCAGTGTGCAGAAGACAAACTACCGTTAGTTTGGAGCGAAATAAAGGCTTCTGTTGAAAAAAGCCGTTCAGTTTTAGTTACACGCTCATACTTTTCCCAGCGCTGGCTTAAAAATTCAGCCAACTTCCTTACTAACGTTCGTAAGTTAGCCATACCTTCCGGTACTTCTCTCCCCGTTGTTATCGCATGTTCAGGTCCAAGCCTTAAAGATTCGCTTAAATTCATCAGCAGGTTCAGAAACAGGATGGTTCTTACAGCCGTTTCATCAGCATTACAGCCGCTCCTGAACGATGGAATTACTCCTGATTTAGTTATATCAACAGACGGCGGATACTGGGCTAAAAAGCATCTTTCTTCTCCAGGAACAGATACCAGAAACCTTGTCTATGCCGTTTCATGTGAAGGAGCATGTCCATATTCAATACTCAAAAACAATCCGGTCATTCCCCTTTCATACGATGACGGCTTTGAAAAAAAATATTTTCCAGATACAGGCATAGATTTTTTCCCGGCCAAAAGAAACGGAACGGTAAGCGGAACGGCACTTGAACTCGCATTAAACCTTACGGACGATAAGGTATTTCTCTGCGGCCTCGACCTTGCACCCGCCCCCGGATTTCAGCACACGCAGCCAAATGCACTTGAAAAAATAAACGCAGTCTCCGACAACAGAATAAAATCCTCTGAAAGCCGCATATCAGGCTCCAGATACAGTTCCTCTTCTTCCCTTGACATATACAGAAACTGGTTTGTTTCGTTCTCAGACAGATGCAGTGAAA
Source organism: Treponema sp. UBA4328 (assembly GCA_002394465.1). Lineage (GTDB taxonomy): Bacteria > Spirochaetota > Spirochaetia > Treponematales > Treponemataceae > Treponema_D. The sequence continues at coordinate 1,394 of DGTU01000002.1, forward strand.
GGGTCTTCAGGCTTTCGGACAATTTCAGTTATGCCTCACCGCTCGGAAAAATTAAAGACGTTAACTGGAAATACTTTGAAGAAAACTGCCGTAAAGAAGGTAAATTCGAAATAAGCATAAAAGAAGCTGCTCACTTCAACGGCAGAAAGATTCTTGAGTCAATAAAAGAAAAAGCAGAAGGAGAAAGTTTTTTAAATGATTTTTTCCCGCTTGAAAACGTTGTCCTCAAAAAAAATACGAATCAGGCTGAAAGGGAAATAATATTAAACAAAATCAGGGAGAAAAACAGAAGTCTCTTTGCATCTCTTGAAAGGATTTTTTCAGGCAATTAACTTGCAATGCATAAAAGACTCAAGTATACTTTAATTATATGAAAAAACGCAGTTACACGATAATTTCAGCAGTCATTTCACTTGTATTTGCTGCAGCAATAGCCAATCTCATTGCAGGATTTTATATTGACAAACAGAGCGGTCCTGAAGAAACCTTAAAAAAATATCAGGAACTCAAGACGGAAACCGCAATTGCAAGCCAGCAGTTCGAGCCGGGCACGGGTGAATTTTCTTCAAAATTCCTTGAAATTCTTGGACCTGCTGAAGACTATGCGCAGATAATGCTTACATTAAACGGCAAAACGATCTACCGTTATCCTCCGGAAAATGTTGAAGTAAACCTTGATCTTACACGTACCTACAGCGAAAGTATCGTTACCCTTTATGGAAACACCCTCGAAATCACTGCTTCATTATACACAGTAAAACCTTCATCAATCTTCTATCACGGACGCCTTTCATTCCTTCTTATTCTTGCAGGCACCGTCTGTGCACTTCTCATTCTTCTTGTAACAAAGGTTGTCGAGGACCAGAATTCAACATCCGGATACTGGAAATATACAGAAGATAACGGTATTCAGAATCATTCTGAAAAACCACTTTTTTCTCATGAGGAAAATGAATCCACGGTTAATGCTGCCCCGGCTCCGGAATACAACGATGAACCGGCAGCTGAACAGTATACATCAGAACAAACTGAACCTGCTGTTGAGTCAGAAACTCCTATTAGACAGGAAGAAACACAGGTAACAGAAGCACCGGCAGAAGAAGAATTTAAGGAACCGGAAATATTCGGAAACAGCGATTCCGATTCACAGGAACAGAAGAATCTTCCTGAAGCACTGGATGAACTTCTCACACAGGCCGCAGCAGAAGAACAGGACATCACCGTGTTAATCATAAAGATTTCAGGCCTCAACAAAGAGGATGAAATTGCAGTTAAATTCCAGGAAGAAATAAGAAGCAAATTCTTCCAGCACGGGCTCCTCTACAATTTTACGGAAGACAGTTATGCAGTTATCATTAAGAACACTGACCTTGATGCAGCAATGGTAAGCGCAGAAGAACTCAGGGACAGGCTTCTTTCAATTGCTTCAGACAACAGTTTTACTACAGAAATTACAATGGGTATTTCTTCAAGAAGCGTACGTATAATCAGTGCAGAACGCCTGATAACAGAAGCTGATAAAGCCCGCGAGCATTCGGATGCAGAATCTCCGATAATCGCTTTCAGGGTAAATCCAGAAAAATACAGGGAATACATACTGAACAACAGTTAGTTATTCTTATTTTCCCCTTCTTCTTTATTCTCATTCACTTCAAACTGTTTTGAATAGGTTGAAACCAGTTTGCTGTCAGGAAATTTTTCTTTAAGTACGGCATACTGCGGTGCAGCCTCTTCGCTTTTTTCCATATTCATCAGGAGCGTAATGTAATTTTCAAGAACGGCCTGATTTTCAGGATATTCAAGCGAAAGAGCCTTATATTCATTGCACGCAGCTTCAAGTTCCCCGCTCATTGCATGAACATAGGCAAGTGAAAGTTTTAAGTCAAGATTTGATTTGTCACGTTCAAGAAGCTCTGAAAAAAGTTTTTCTGAATCTGACCATTTTGAAGAAAAAACGTAGCAGCGTGCAAGCTGGTATTTTGCACTGAGTTCAGTTTCTTTATTTTTAAGGCAGAGTTTATAGTAATCAGCGGCCTTGTCATATTTTTTAAGTGAAAAATAAGCTTCAGCTATATTATAATATTCCGCATTAAGGTTGTTCATCCGCCTGTTTTCCTCACCCGGCACACTTATTGATATGCACGAAACAATTGAGAAAAACATGCCTGCCAGCAGGACGGATTGAAGGAGCTTTTTCATTTTATTCCCATCAGGTTAATAAGCGTATTCCAGGAAACAGTTATATCTGTCACCGTAAGGCTGTTTGATGAAGACTGCATTATTTTTGCAGCAACTGGAAACATCGCCTTTTTAAGCAGAACGGATGCAGCCTTTATTGTACGCGGATCTGCAAGTTCAAGTTTAACGGTTACCCCATACTCTTTACCGTTTTTTGACGGAAGAAGGTAACCGCTTATTTTTGTAATGCCGATATCAACATTTTTTCCCAGGAAACTGCTTATAAAAAGAGCCGGCTTTTCAGAATAGAAATTGATTTCACCCTTTGTACCACCGGTAAGCTGTGCGTAAACGGCTTCATCAAATCCGGCAGGTATAGAACCGGCGGCAGGGCTGGAAGCTGCAAAGGCATTAAAATCATACTTATTCAGCATGTTAAGTACAGATGGACTTAAAACTGCATTTTTTGAAGAAGGAAGTGAAAGCTGAATGTTTTTTCTTTCATTCTGATACAGCGCATAAGCCCTTTCTGCAAAAAGCATGCTCTGCTCTGACCAGCCGTTATTTTCATTTACCGCATATTTCAGGTATTTAACGGGATAATTTCCAAGTGCTGAAAGTTCAGTCCTGTTTCCGCTGATTCCAGCAGCACAGGCAAGAACCTTCGTCCTTGAAACTAATTTTTCAGCATCACTTTCAGAGATATTTGCAGCCTTTGAAAAAGCACTGGTCAAAAATGGTGCATTCTGAGCAGCAGGAATATAAATATACATCGCTGCATCAGTGTCGAGCAATGCAAGAGGATCAACTTCAGGATTGTCCGGCACTGATTTGCAGGATTCAATGAAAACAGCAGAGGCTATCGCTAAAACACAGAAAATCTTTTTAAGATTAAACTTTTGCAACACTTGCACTCCAGATGCGGTCTTCAGATTCTATTTCAGCACCCTTGAGTGAGTCATCCCACTGTGCACTGACGGCAAGAGTTTCTGAAGAAATAAGGTCACGGAACATTTCAAATGCTCCCTTAAGTTCTGCGTCTCCGTTAAGCTTAAGGTTAATCCTGTCAGTTACTTCAAAACCACTTTCCTTGCGGAGGTTCTGAATACCGCGGATGAGGTCACGAACGTAACCTTCTTTCTTAAGTTCATCCGTGATTTTTGTATCAAGGGCAACGGTGAGTGAACCGTCGTTAAGAACCTTAAGGTCTGCCTTTTCAGCACGTTCAACGATGATATTTTCAGAGTTAAGTTCAACATCCTGCCCGTCAACCTTAATTGAAAGGGTTTCACCGTCAACGATTCTTGCAATAAAATCACCGGTAAGTTTCATGATTTCAGCTGCGGCGAGCTTCATTTTTGCACCGAGAATTTTTCCGAGTACCTTGAAGTTAGCCTTAGCGCTGTATTCAACAAGTTCAGATTCCTGTTCATGGAATTCAACTTTCTTAACGTTAAGTTCTTCGCTGATAGTATCAACCATGTCTTCAAGAACCTTGCGTTCTTCCTTATTGCGGGTTACAAGCTGGGCAGATCCGAGTGGCTGGCGGTTCTTAAGGTTGAATGTATTTCTGAGCGAACGTCCCATTGAAACTGCTTTCTGAACGGTTTCCATGCGGAATTCAAGTTTTTCATCGCGGAGAGCAGCATTATATACAGGGAAATCACAAAGATGAACTGAATCTTTGTCTTCATCTGTCTTTAAATTCTGATAGATTTCTTCTGTGATGAACGGAATGAACGGTGCAGCACAGAGACAGAAAGTCTTATATGCAGAGTAAAGGGCTTCGTAAG
>DGTU01000171.1 GCA_002394465.1 Treponema sp. UBA4328
CCGCCGCTCCTCGTTGAGATCATGTAGCAGGAACCGAGCGCACTTCCAGTCTGTTCCCCGGCGCCGAAAACGTCCCTCATTTCAAGGCCGTTTTTCTGAAGCTGCTGCATGACAGCTTTTACTTCACCTGCAAAAGTTATGGCCGGAAGATGAACCCTGACAGACAGTTTCATTCCGCTTCCGGCATCCTTTATGTTTGCCGTAAGGTAGCCGAATTCAAAGCTCGCTGCAAACTGAAGCGTATTCTGGAGTTCATCATCAAGGCCGCTGCAAAGGCCGTAGAGTTCTTCAAGGTCAAGTCCGGTTTTAAATGAGGATATCCTTATGTGGTCGACGTCATTTACAAGACATGCAAGGCGGCTGTCCGTACGGAGCACTATTCCCCCGGCAGGATTTTTGAGTGTGGCCTGTTCTGCAATTCCGCGTTCAAGCAGAATTTTCGGACCTGAACCGCTGAGATCAGGAATCGTAACAGCCTGAAAAAGATCCGGTGTTTCGCTGTGTGCAAATGAATCAAATACGAGGTTTCTTACTCTTTCAGCTTCTTCCGTTTTAAGGACATTTGGAAAGGCATAATTTGCAAGATTGCGTGCAATCCTCACGCGGGAAGAAATAACGACGTCATCATCGGTTCCGTCCTGTGTGAACCAGTCGCTACTCATTATCATCACCTGTTACGGGAGTTTTTTCCATGGCCCTCAGATAATCACGGTAAAAGGCAGCCTTTTCATATTCTTCGTTTTTAATTGATTCCTGAAGTTTCCCCTGTATAAGGGTTCTGTCAGTAAGGGTCGAACGGAATCCGCGGATGCGCTTTGGCATGCGTCCGGCATAATGTCCCTGAAGTCCGTTTTTTTCCTGAATTTTCCTTATTTCATCTTCAAAGATTGAATAACATTCGGTGCAGCCTGTAATTCTCAAAAGTCTGATTGTCCTGATGCTGGTTCCGCAGACAGGACATACCTTATTGTCTTTTTCAGAGCGTTCTTTCATTTCCGCAAAAAGGTTAACGAGCATTTTTTCAACTGAACGCGGATCATCTGATATTCCGCGTTCGGCCGCACACTGCATGCAGAGATTTATTTTCTTTTTGCCTGAAGGTCCAGACTGTTCAACAAAAAGGGATGCTTCACGCTCACCACAAAAATCACAAATCATACCAGAAAGATTATATCACAAAAGAAATCTTTTTAACATACAGAAATCAAAAAGAGCATGCAGTTACATCTTGCGCATTGTTTCAAGAGGTTTTTCTTTGCCGGCTTTGAGGGCCGGGAGCGTACTGACTGCGAGTGAAAGCACGAGGGTTCCGCCGCAGATTATCATAAGCTGTTCAAGCGGAACTGAAATCGGGATTTTCTGGAGGTAGAACTGCGGATCAAGAAGCCTTATCTGCGTAAACTCGGAAAGGTCACTTCCTGCAAGGACATAAAAGAACTGCGCAAGGAAGTTAACGATTTTTTCGATGAATTTAATTATTGAATCAAAGTTCACTGCACACAGGAGACCTGCAGGAACTCCGGCAAGCACCCCGAGTCCGCCGGTAACCATTCCCGTAATCAGGAAAGAAACGGTAATTCCGGAACTTGAACCTCCCAGGCTCTTGAGGATTGCAATTTCACGGCGGCGCTCCATGACAAGCATTACAAGCGCACTTGAAATATTAACCGATGCAACAAGAATGATGAGTATCATGATCAGCAGCAGCATGATTTTGGTTGATTCAAAATTATCAAAGATTGCCCTGTTCTGACTGACTTCGTTCCATTTCTGAACGGATGTAAACACCGGAAAATTTTCTTCGATATCTGTTCTTGCCCTGTCTGCAGCGGAAGAAAAGGCATCATAACTGTCAACAAGAATACTTATCTTGGAAGAATTAACCGGAAGAATCGAAAAACCTTTTTCAAGCGGAATGAAAACCCACAGGGCATCAAGTTCCTGATATCCGCACGATACGATTCCTGAAACTTTAAAAGGCGTAAGGCGCGGAAGGGTTTTTCCGTCCGGAAGCTGTTTTGTCGTAATCAGGCGGAAAGTTGAACCTGCCTTAAGGTTTAAAAGTTCTGCAAATTTCTGGCCGACAACGGCACTCTTTTCATCCTTAAATTCCCTTGTTCCTTCAATAACGTCAAAAAGAGATGCAAAGGCTTCATTCCTCGTAAAAATGTCATTCTCAACTGCACGAACCGTTGCTCCGGTACGTCCGTTTTTTCCGGCGGCAAGCGCAATTCCGCAGAGCTGCGGCCATGCATTCTTGACGCTTTCAAGTCCCCTGATTCCTTCTGCAAGCTTGATAAGGTTCTGTGCGCTTCCTGATTCATCAGAATAATGATAGAGCTCGCATTCAATATGACCTGTGGAAAGTCCGATATACCGCCCCGTAATTCCCTGTATCATTCCGTCGGAAACACTGAGTACCATAATCAGCGGAACAAGGCTTATCGCAATGCAGATAAAGGCACCGAAAAGGCTTCGCCTGGCATTTGATTTTTTACCGGTACGGGGAAAAAGTAACCTTGAAGCAAAAAGAACAGACGCCTTTACGTTCATACAAGTTTTCCGTCCCTGATGGAAAGTATCCGGTCACCGTTTTTTGCAAGTTCAAGGTCATGAGTTACAAGAACAAGAGTTTTTTTATACTTATCAACCATCGAAAACAGCAGGTCACCGATAATTCCGGAATTCTGAGGATCGAGGTTACCTGTCGGTTCATCAGCAAGTATCAGCTGCGGATTATTTACAAGGGAACGCGCAACTGCAACCCTCTGCCTTTCACCGCCGGACAGCTGTGACGGAAGATGATTGATTCTTGAGGAAAGTCCTACATCATTGAGAAGTGAAAGTGCCCTCTCCCTGGCCTCTTTTTTAGGAACTCCCGACATGTAGCACGGGAGGAATACGTTTTCAAGCGCAGTAAAATCCTTGAGCAGATAATGAAACTGGAATACGAGTCCGAGGTATTCACTTCTGTATCTGGCAAGTTCAGCCTCATTGAGTGCAGTAACTTCGTAGTTTCCTGCAAAGACTGAACCGGAAGTTGCACTGTCGAGACCGCCGACGATATTGAGGAAGGTACTTTTACCGCTTCCACTCTGGCCGACGATAACGGTTTTGGTTTCGCCCTCAAGTTCAAGGCTGACGTCTTTTAAAATTGTAAGTGACTCAATGTCCGTCTTATATGTCTTTTCAAGATTCTTTATCCTGATTACAGGCTCACTCATCACGCAAAACCTCCGCAACAGTCATTTTTAATACTCCCCGGCTCGCCTTCCATGAAGCAAACAGGGCGGAAAAAATTCCGAAAATCGTAATCAAAACCACTTCAGAAAAAATAATCTTCGGCGGAATTTTTGAATATATAAGGAACGTCGAATTGAACGGAATATAATCTGCTGCCTGCGGGTTAAAAAGCATTGCAAAAAAATATTCCAGCTGATACAAGAAGGAACTTAAGAATTCAAAGACCTGCGGCATTCTGACAGAAATCAAAAGCCCGAGCAGAAGTCCCGGAACGGCACCCTTAATTCCCGTGAGAAAGCCCTGCATTACAAAAATTGACTGTATTGCAGAACTTCTTCCTCCGAGCGCAGAAAGAACGGAGATTTCCTCCCTCCTTTCATATACGATTCTCCTCATTCCGTTAAAAATGTTTATCGCAACAACAACAAAAATCAGGAATACAAGCAGCATGAGGACATTTTTTTCTACACGCAGGGCACCAAAGAACGAACGGTTGTAACTTCGCCAGCTTTCAGCCTTAACGTTCGGGAAGGCCTTTCTGATTCTTGCAATGAGCTGCTCTTCCCTTTCCGGATCTTCAACCTTTATTCCGAAATACAGCGGACTTGATTCACCGAAATATTTTTTGCCGTCTTTAATGTTTATGAACGCATAGGAATTGTTTATTACTGCATATCCCGTCCTGAAATAATCCGTTACTACGAATTCACGGTCGTCAGAAATAAGGTCAACATCATTTCCGCCGCTTAATGCAAAAAGGTTTACGGTTCCGCCGCGTCCGACTCCGAGGGTTCCTGCAAGTTCTCGGGCAAGCAGGATGGAATTTGATGAATTCAGGCTGAAGCTTCCGTTATAGAGGATAAATTCTTTTTTAAATCCTTCATCCGTTTCAAGTATATCTTCCGGGACTGCACGGATTAATGCGGCCGCCTGCCTTCCGTTTCGTCCGACCATAAGTGCCTGTGCTTCATAGAAAGGCGTAACGCAAAGCACGGATTTTTCATTCTGACACCAGTTCAAAAAATCAAACTGAGTTTCTTCATCAGCCTGAACGCGTATGTGATAGGAACTGACTTCCATTATTGAATCAATAAAACTGTGCTGAAAGCCGTTCATGACGCTGATTACGGTAATAAGGGTCATTACCCCGAAACATATTCCAAGCGATGCAAGGAAAGACGTTACCCTTGAACGTCCCCTGCGGTCAACCCTGGAGAATTTCTTTGAAACATAAAAAATCCATTTGAGCGAAGCAAAAAATTTACTCATTGCCAAAAAGTCTCCTTCTCTGTTCACGTCCGTTCAGGAGAATGCGCTCAGAAACTTTCGTTCCGTTTTCATATTTTGCTTCAACCGAAAAACCATTGTCAAAATACATGTATTCATTATACACATTTTCTGCCGTATATAAAGTTTTCATCCTGAGCTGTCCGTTTTCATAAAATTCACAGTCAGGAACAGTTGAGTTTTGTGTATATGAATACACCTTTTTCTGAATGAGGGTTTTGACGACTACAGAATCATTCTTACCGTCAGAATAAAACCATTTCTGTATATTCTGTTCCGTTTCCCGTCCTTCTGCGTCATATTTATATCTGTAAATTCCATCAGGAATCAGTTTTTCACCTTCATAATGCGAAACCTGCCTTTCACTTACATTCCGTCTGTCGTCATAGAAGGTCTTAACAAGCTGTTCACTGGCAAAGGTCATCTGTTCCGTTGATACAAGTTCAGAAGAATCATTGTATCTGTATTCACGGGAAAGTGTTTTTTCTGCCTTTTTAGTGTCCGTAAACAGCTTGAATTCTTCATAGCGTACTATGCTGCCGTTTTCATCATAGATCCGGCGCCTTATAAGCCCTTCCGCTTCATCCGTTACGCAGCGGTATTTTCCGAGCATGCTTTTTGAAAGATTTTCCTTTCCGTAAACAAAATGCCTGAGGGATCCGTCCGATGCTGAAAACTGCCTTTCTGCATCTTCACCGTCATTTCCTTCAGTTTCTTCAAGGGCGTGTCCGTCCTTTCCGTCCGGAAGTGCAAGTATGTCTTCCCCGTATGAAATGTCAAAATCTTCACCTTCCTTTGAAAGTGCATAAAGTACGCTGTCAATCCAGTCAGTTTTTTCTTTCTGTACGGTCTTAAAGTCTTCCGTCCTGAAGTTTTTCTCAAAGGATGCAGTTTTATCGGGATTAAAATATTCATAGATAGTCAAAAGTCCGCCGCGAGTCCACACAGGAGATAACATAAGTTCAACAGTCCTGTATGAAATGCCTGAAACTGACATAACATCATCCTCTGCTTCATAAGCCGTAACACTCCGGGCCCTGATTATTTCGAAACAGAATTCCCTGAGTGAAAGCACATTTTCGCTTTCCTTTTCTGAAGCAGAAGAAAATGCATGAGAGAAAAAACATGTCATGATTATCAGTATCAGGAAAGTCTTTTTCACGCGCTAAAGTCCAAGAAACTCATCCGTATATTTTTCAGTATCAAACTTCTGAATATCCTCATAATGTTCTCCGGTACATACAAATGCAACCGGAATTCCAAGTTCCCTGCCGGCCGCAAATGCAATTCCTCCGCGGGCCGTTGAATCGTATTTGGTTATTATGATTGCATCGACTCCTACGGCTTCGTTAAATACTTCTGCCTGCCTCAAGGCATTCTGTCCCGTTGTTCCGTCAACGACAAGAAATTTTTTATAGTATCCGGAATCAGCCTTTGAAGAAGCAATCCTGTCGATTTTCTGAAGTTCACGGACAAGGTTTTCCTTATTGTGCAGTCGTCCTGCCGTATCCGCAATCACAAGATCGCCGCCCTGAGCCTTTACCGCTTCAGCAGCATCAAATACGACTGCTCCTGGATCTCCTCCATGCTGATGTGCAACAACCCTTATCTTAAGGCGTTCGCCGTGCATTTCAAGCTGTTCTTCTGCAGCCGCCCTGAAGGTATCTGCCGCTGCCATTACAACTTTGTTTCCCTGCTCCTTGTAATAATTTGCAATTTTAGCTGCAGTAGTAGTCTTTCCGACACCGTTTACTCCGAGCATCATAAAAATGTTTACCTTACCCCTTTCCGGAGCTAAATCTGCCGCCTTAGCATACGACAAAAGCATTTCCCTCAGGCGGAGCGTAATTTCCTTTTCATCGGTAATTCTGCTGCTTTTGCAGTATGCCTCAAGTTCATCCGTAATTTCAAAGGCATTTTTTGCACCGAGGTCTCCTTCAACAAGGGCATCGGCAAGTTCTTCAAAAAATTCTTCGTTAACTGACTTTGAAGAAAAGAGATTCTTTAATTTCTGACCAAAACTTAATTTCATACAGGCCTCCCGTTTTTAAATCCAGTTTTTATTATTTTAATATGAATATGCCGTAGCCGGCAGGACATCATTTGCTGCATTAAGATAACGTATTAATTCTACCACGAGCCACACTCCGCACGCGCCCGTAACTCCAAGCGTTGCATAGGAACGCGTCTGCCATTTTTTTACATCGTCATATGAGATTGTCGTTCCGTCACTGTTTGCATAGGCCTGGTTCACGGCCGTAAAATTTCCCACACAGTAGAACGTAAACGGCAGGGAACAGATCAATGCAGTATAGGCCGTATACATGCCCCGTCTTCTTTTATCAATATTGTTCTCGCGGTTAAATGGCTTTGCATTGACGACAAGTTTTGCTCCGTCTGCAAGTTCATCGGAAGGAATATAGAAAAATGCATTAAGTTCATTTCCTTCGATTGCATCTTCCTTTGGCGGAAGCTTCGACCAGATACCAAGAACGGACTTTCCGTTTATCGTAAGTACCGCTTCCGGATTGTTTTCGTCAACGCTGCTCTGTTCAAGAGCCCTTGCATAAAAGACACCGCTGCTGAGTTTTTTAAGGCGCAGGTTTACTGAACCTTTAACTGACGGGCGCAGGTCAGTCGTAATGACATACCTGTCCGTACCCGAAAAATCATAGGTTACGATTGCATCATCATAGCCCGGAGACTCTACAGTCAGCGTATGAATTCCTGCATCAAGCACGACGGATTCAGAAAGATTCGTATACACAACTCCGTCAATGTTCACGCGGCAGTTATCACGGGCAGCACCGGGGCCGATGTCAAACATAAGTTTTACCGGAAGTGAATTTGCGATCTTAGGTGAAAGTCCCCTTACGAGCCGTCTTGCAATTGAAAGTGAATCCGACAGCAGGCCGATTTCGGTCACGGCTCCGCTGCTCCTTGCCCCCGGGAAAACAAAAAGTTCAGCCGTAACGGAAGCATATTCACCATACGAAACAATTTTACCGGTAATAAGTCCGTTTATCTTTGCAGAAGCAATTTCCCTTGAATACGTCCAGCTTTTTATTCCGTCAAATACGGCATCCTTAGAAGGCTTAAAAAGGGCAGTAACGTCATTTTTATATATTACGACAGTTTCACCGGAATCATTATCAGCAGAAGCATAAATTTCAGCCGTTTTTCTGTCGGCTTCCCTGAGGTTTGCATCTATTTTTTCTTCGATTTCTGCAATTTTTTCGTTTTCCTCGCGGACAGCCTTTTCAAATTCCCTTGCAGTTTTTTTGGAAAGGACAAGCGCGTCCCTGGTCTTATATTCCTTTGAAAGCTGAAGAAACAGTGAAAGCCGCTCCGTCTGAAGGGAATCGAGTGCACGGTCAAGTTTTTCATCCTTGTGAACGTTTCTTGTCCTGTCCTGTGCAATCTGTTCAAGAATCAGCTGGGGAATAACGCCTGCAGCCTTCATATCACTTGCAGAATGAGAATCGGGCTGCTCAAAAACAAATTCCTGTGCCGACAGAACCCACGAATCAGCGGATACCTCCGGCACAAATGCAAAAAAAACGTACAGTAATGCAGCTGAGAATTTAATAAAATGCCTGCAGGAAAAATTACTCCAGATCGTCGTCATCATCATCCCCGGAAACAGGGAGACCCTTCCACTGAGCCTGAAGGAAAGAATCTATGAACTGGTCTATATCTCCGTCCATTACAGACTGGATGTCTCCTACGGAGAATTTTGTACGGTTGTCCTTAACCATTGTATAGGGCTGGAAAACATAGGAACGTATCTGGTTTCCCCATGAAATATCCTTCTTTTCAGCACCGAATTTTGCAGTTTCTTTCTGGCGCTGTTCCTCATAATATGCATAGAGTTTTGCGCGGAGGAGGTTCATACAGGTCTGCCTGTTCATTATCTGGGAACGCTCTGAATCACACTGAACGACTATTCCCGTAGGTATGTGAGTAAAACGTACAGCCGAATCAGTCTTGTTTACATGCTGACCGCCCTTTCCGCCTGAACGGTAAGTATCTACGCGCAGGTCTTCAGGCCTGATGTTAACTTCAATCGTATCATCAAGAATTGGAAATACGAAGACAGAACTGAAGGAAGTATGACGCCTTGCGTTTGCATCAAAAGGGCTGATCCTGACAAGACGGTGAACTCCGGCTTCGCCTTTAAGGTGACCGTAAACATAATCCCCTTCAATCTGAATTGTAGTTGACTTGATTCCGCCTTCATCCTCCTGAAGGTCAATCGTCTCGAGTTTGTATCCGTGACGTTCAGCCCAGCGGATGTACATTCGTGAGAGCATGTATGCCCAGTCACAGGCCTCGGTTCCGCCGGCACCGGAATGAATCGTAAGGAAGCAGCCGTTTTTGTCTGCCTCTCCGCTCAAAAGGTTGAGGATGCTGAGTTCTTCGAATTTTTTCTGAAGGCCTTCAACGACAGGCTTGAGTTCATTTTCAACGCTCTGATCTCCGCCTTCAATTCCAAGTTCATAGAGGGTATATGCATCATCGACATCTGCAATCAGCTGTCTCCACGGTTCAACGCGTCCCTTGAGAAGCTTGATGTCATTCATGACTTTCTGGGCTTTTTCAACGTCATCCCAGAAGCCTTCTGCAGTTGTAAGGGCTTCCGTTTCCTTTATTTTTTTGTCGATTGAAGGAGCATCAAGCTTGTCCCAGACCTGCTTTATGTCTTCCTTAAGTGTATCTAACGGCTGTTTATAATCTTCAAGCATCTGTATCTTCCGTAAAATTATTTTTTTTCGCTTCCGAAGAGGGCACGCCTCCATTTCTTGTGACGCAATTCAGTCACGGCGAAATTGGAGTTTATCGGAAACTGGTATATTCTGATTGTGTCATAATAATCCGTTACGGAATCAATATCACGCTTCAGATTTGAAAGTTCCTTTTCGTTAATCTGAAGGTTTTCCCAGCAGGCACGCTGAATTTTTTTGAACTTATACTGAGCAAGAATATTCGCAAGAGCCTTTGCCGAGTCAATGCCGCCCGGATCCAAAACAACTGAAACAAACATTATATAAGGATAAACTAAACACTCCACAATTTCAATAATATGCGTTATAATAGCAGTATGAGAAAAATTTTTCCTGTCGTTTTTTTACTGTTAGCCTCACTTTCGCTTAATGCGCAGACTTCGCGCCCGATAGTAACGGACATTTCTGCAAAAGTCGTTTCAACGAACAAGGTTAAAGTCTCATGGAAACTCTCAAAGGATTTTAAGGCTTCCTCGCTTGTCGTCTACAAGTCAACGCGCCCGATTGCAGCAAGGAACCAGCTTTATACGATTGAACCGCTGGGAGAACTTCCTCCAAAGGCAATTTCATTTACAGACACGCTCAAAAACTATCATGACTACTACTATGCAATTCTTGCAAAAACAGAAGACGGCTCCGTATACGACATCATACTTCCGTCAATAAATGCAACCGTAAACCCGGTAAAGGCTCCGCGTCCGGTTAAAAAAATCGAAACGGATACCGAGTCAGCAAAAGAAAAACTTTATCCTGCAGGCGTAATGAGGGAACTGCCTCTCCCGTATCTTGATATGGTTCAGGACATTTACAGAAAGCCGAATAAACTCAGCAGAAGGGTTCTCAAGGCCGGAAACGATCTCGCAGGCGAATACAGGGCAAAACCGCCGAAAGTACTCGACCCGTATTATTTTGAAGAAGACATGGTTTCACCTGCTGGCGGCGATGAATACTTTCTCTTTGAAATCCTTAAGACAAGTTTCATAAAAAAAGAATACAAAACATGCGCAGGCGAACTTAAAAAATTCCTCGGCGTAAACAGGAACCAGAAAGTAAGCGACAGGGCTGCATTTTATCTTGCAGAATGCCTTTACTATACAAAAAATTACAGGCAGGCAATCAGCCTGTTCCTCTACGTAAACGACACATACCCTTCACTTTCAAAAAAGTGGATCGAAAGCTGTCTTGAACTTTACGAAATCCCGGAATAATCCTCTAAAGTCATTTACTACTGAATTGAACGGATAATATCGATAACAGCTGGAGTCCTTACAAGTCCAAGTTCGCGGGCTGCCATACTGACGGAATTCAGCGTATTCCCGTTTTCATCAGCAGCTGGATTTGTATCAGAAATAAGGGCCTGTCCCTGGGCATCTTCAGCTTTCGGAACTGACTTAATTACGACTTCATCACCAATATTTACGCGGTCATAAAATCCGTTCTGAGTAAGGCGGCCGCTTGAAATTTCTTCTCCGACCTGTTCGATTTTGATTGTTCCGAGGGAATTCTTACTGTCAAAAATAATTCCAGGTCCCTTATCGGCAGTCCTTATGCTTCCCTTTTTGACAAGATCAAGAACTGTTCCGGCTGTAATTCCTTCACTCTTACCGAGATCTACGAGCACTTCATTTCCGCTTCTTTTGAGTACCTTTCCGCGTACGCTCAGCACGTCAAGAACGGTTTTTCTGAATGAACGGAGGACTCCGGCATAGCGGTCATTTCCGGTCCTGAATACACTTATGCGTTTTGTCTCAGTTCCAGTCCTTCCCGAGTACATTACGGCCTCAAGGGAGACTTCCCTTTCGGTTTCTTCAAAATCCATGATAATGAAATAGTCGAGTTTCGATTCCCTGGCCAGACGGAAAGCCTCACCGTACCCTTCAACGCTGCTGTTGCGGACTGAAACAGATGTAGTGGCAACTCCGCTGAAGATGTCGGCAATCATTCTGGCTGTAATTTCACCTGAATCAGCATGAAGCAGACGGACAGAAGACTTTTTGCAGTATATGCCGATATTCCACCTGTTTTTATCGAGGTAGAACGGATCTATATTCCATTTTTCATTTATCGAATATTTCATCAGCGCTTCATATGCTTCAATCGTATCCTCAACGCTGCGTTTTCTTGCAGCTTCATCAGCAGAAAGGTTCTTTTCATCAAGAGTATCAGTCTGTGACTTTATAAATTTAAGCTGATTAAGATAAAGTTCGTTAAGACGGAGCTTGGACAGGATTCCTGCAAACTCATAGCGCGCCTGAATGTTTGACGGATCAAGCCTCAGTGCCCTCTGATATTCATAGCGTGCCTGGGCTCCCTGATACATTTTTGAGTATTCCAGTGCCTTATGAATATGAAATTCTGCCCATTCACTTCTTCTTTCATCTTCAACTGGAAGAGTCTGGTTTACTGCAAGTTCAAGTGCAGCACGCATGATTTCATCCTGAGGAGCAATAGAAAGTCCTGTTGACCAGGTTTCAATAGCAAGAGCGGTTTCCGAATTCCTGTACTGTGCAAGTCCCTTGAAATACCATGCAGAAGAAAGGTTCCTGTCTTTTTTAATAAGGTAATCTGCAATATCAATTACTTCAGAATAACGCTGTTTTTCAAAAAGAATGTTTGCAAGAAAAACATAAGCCTGTATGTAATCACCTTTGATCTGCATTGCAGAACGCAGGCGTTTTTCAGCTTCGTCAATTTTATTTTCCTTTGCACTCAGATATGCAGCAAGAAAGTGAACTGCCGCGTCGTTTGAATGATAGCGGAGGGCCTGGTTTATGTAGCTTCCGGCCTTATCAAAGTTTCCGGTTTCAGCACTTAACAGTGCAAGTGAAAGAAGCGCTTTCCTGCTGTTCGACTGACGCTTAAGCGCATCTTCATACAGCAGCTTTGCACCGTCATAGTTTCCCGTAAAAAGCTTGAGCTCAGCAAGTCCAAACCTTGCATCAATGTCATTAGGATATTTCTGTATTACAGAATCAAAGGAAGCCTTAGCCTTATCAAGTTCACCGAGCGAAATATAGCACGCTCCCCTGAGATTTAAAACCTGACTTGAATCCTTTGCATATTTTTCGGCAGATTCAAGGTAAGTAAGCGCGAGGTTAAAGTCATTAAGTTCATAGGTAACCTGCGCAAGATGGAACCAGGCATCTGCAAACGAAGAATTTGACTGCAGGGCCTGCTGGAAGGCTTCTGAAGCATCGTACCACTGTTCGCGCGACTGAAACACGAGTCCCTTTTCATAATATTTAACGGACTGTGCAGTATTATCCGCAAAGACACAGTGAAGCATCAAAAGAGATATTACAAGTAAAATCGTTTTTTTCATTCTGCCTCCCGCCCGCAAAGTCAAAACGTTCTTTATTCTTCGCTCTCCGCATTTTCTGCGGATTTAAGTACTTTAATAAGGTTAACCCTGTGGCCTTCCATATCCTGAACCGTAAATTCCCAGTTCTTCCATCTGGTAACCTCATATTTGACCGGAATTTTTCCGAAAAGGTCAAATACGAAACCGCCGAGAGTATCAAAATCTTCAACCGGGAACTGTGAGCCGATCCTTTCATTCAGGTCATCAAGATCAACCCTCGCATCACACAGCCAGATTCCTTCTCCAAGCGGAGTGATGTCTTCCCTTTCATTGTCAAATTCGTCCTGGATGTCACCGACAATTTCCTCGATGATGTCTTCCATACAGACGACACCGCTTACACCGCCGTATTCATCAACAGCGATTGCAATATGAAGATGCCTTCTCTTAAATTCCCTCAGAAGGCCGTCAATTCTCTTTGACTCAGGCACAAAGAATGCCTTTCTCGTTATTTTTTTTAGATCAACGGTTTCTTTTTTTGCATATGCCTTAATGATGTCCTTTACATAAAGAACACCGATAACGTTATCTATTGATTCACTGTAAACCGGAAACCTTGAATGTCCGCTTTCAGCGATTTTTTCAAGCAGTTCATCTACCGGCGTATCAATCGAAAGAAAATCAACGTCGATACGCGGAATCATAACTTCCTTAACTGTAGTCTGGGACAGATCTTCAATTCCCCTGATCATGTCCTTTTTTTCTTCATTTAAAATTTCTTCCTGCTCCCGGTCAGAAACAGACTGACTGTCCGATCCTGCCGGGTTAAACGAGTCAGGATCCTCGTCTTTTTTCTTTGAAAAGTTAAATAACCCCATTTAATGCTCCAAATTATTTTATTTTAATTTCACTAAAATCTTTTAACACTGATTCCTGCAGAACAATCATCGGGTCTGTAGGAACGACACCGTTTTCTATATGCTCATCACCGTGGTCATAGCCGTTAAGGTGCAGAACTCCGTGAATCAGAAGCCTTTTAAATTCTTCGTTTTCATCAACATTAAAATATGCTGAATTTTCGGCAAGAGTCTCAAGGCTTATGATCATGTCACCTGCGCTGATCCATTTTTCGCCCTGTTCGTCAGTATATTCTTCGCCGTTTTCAAATGAAAGTATGTCAGTAGGCGCATCAATATCGCGGTACTGTTTATTAAGCTCCTTTATCATTTCGTTCTGACAGAAGAAAACAGATATTTCCTCACCGTCAAACTCAAGGCGGTCAAGAACATCAAGAACAAACTTTTCTGCATTTTCAAGCCACGGAAGTTCTCCGAGAGATTCTTCTGCACTTACAATTACCCTGTTTGCCATCAGCTGTTTTTAACCTCATTCAATGTTTTTTCTCCGAGAGAACCCTCTGAATCAGGATCTTTCTGGTTAGGATATTCAATTCTTGAATGATAATATCCTGCAAGTATCTGAACGAAGGAATCCTTTATGAGCGTAAGTTCACCAAAAGTAAGGGCACAGTTTTCAAGCTGATGATTTTCGATTTTTGAACTGATCAGCTGCTGGATGAATTTTTCAAGTCTTGTTACGGATGGTTTATCCAGAGTCCTGCAGGCAGCCTCAACAGTATCAGCAAGCATTACGACTGCACTTTCTTTTGTAGCAGGAGGATTACCAGGATATGCAAAATCTTCAGGACTTACATTAGAATCCTTGTTTTTCGCTTCATTATAAAAATATGCAATTACCGAATTTCCGTGATGTTCAGCAATGATATCTACGATCTGCTTCGGAAGGTGAAGCTGTCTTGCCTTCTCTACACCCAGTTTTACGTGACTTTTGATGACAGATGCAGAAAGCGACGGGTTGATTTCGTTGTGCTTGTTTTCACCAGACTGATTCTCAACAAAATATTCAGGATGATCGATTTTACCGATGTCATGGTAATACGCACCTACGCGGGCTACGATTGAATTTGCACCGATTCTCTTGCAGGCATTTTCGGCAAGCTGTGCAACCATCATTGAGTGGCTGTATGTTCCGCTGGCAGAAAGAAGAAGCTTGCGCATTACAGGCGTATTCAGGTCGCTCAAGTCCATAAGCCTGAAAACAGATGCCGTATTCATGATTGATTCGAGAGGCGTAAGGAAGCCGAGGACAAGAATTCCAGAAATAAAGCCGTTAAAGGCAACTCCCGGAAGAACCGTAAAAAGATCCTCCATGAACATTACCTTATCAGGGAATACAACTTTGATAACGATGATGAAAACCGCATTCATTACTGCAATGAATACGGATGCAAAAACCATGTCGATACGGCGTTCAATGTTGCGTACGATTCTGAACGCTGCAACTGAACTTGCAAAAGTAAAGATTGCCGGAATTATGTGGAACCTTCCTGCGCAGAGAACGCCGAGGGAAAGCACGATTGAAAAATAAAGGGCTGAAGTCTGTCCGAATAGAATTGCAACAAGGAACGAGGCAAGAGCTGCCGGAATGAATACCGGAAGTGCACACAGGGAATCATCCCCGTTGAAAATCGTAATACCAAGCGTCTTGCACCCGAAAACCGTCATTCCGAATACTATCGTAAACAGAAGGCACTCAAGCACGGCTTCCTTTACGAGAATCTTACGCTTGAGCAGGGACGGAGAAAACAGAAGAAACGTAAGGGCCGCAATCAGCATAAGGAAAATTTCTGAATTGGCAAAATTCCTCCAGTCATAGATTCCCGGAGTTGAATTAAGCTGATGGAGTTTTTCCATTGCATCCTGGGTTACAGGAAAACCGTTTTCAAGAATCGGCTCACCTTTTACGATTTTGTTTTCAAAACCTTTGCCGGCAGGAACATCCCGCGGAGCCTTAAAGGTTGCACCGGTATAAATCTGACCGATTTTAAGGGTTTCAATGTTCTTGAATCCGATTGATTCAGAGGTACTCTTGTCGACATAAATTATTGCACTGACAGCAACAAACGTTATGAAAACAAGAATAATCATAGAGACATGAGTCTTTACGAAATTCTTAATCATTCCTCCGACGGAGAATTTTTCATTTTTTTCTTCACTAGACATTTTACTGACATTCCTGTTCATTTTGATACGCCTGTACTATTTTTCTGACCAGCTCTGAGCGGACGACATCCGTTTCATCAAGATTAATGATGCTTATTTCAGGAATGTCTGCAAGCACTTTAAGTGCATGAAGAAGTCCCGAAGGAGTCCGTTTCGGCAGGTCAGTCTGCGTTATATCCCCGGTGATAAACACCCTGGAATTTTCACCCATACGGGTAAGGAACATTTTCATCTGTTCCACCGTAGTATTCTGAGCTTCGTCAAGAATAACCACGCAGTTATTTAATGAGCGCCCCCTCATGTAAGCAAGGGGTGCAGTCTCAATAATACCATTTTCCGTAAGCCTGTGCATTATGTCATGCGCGATGCAGGCATTCATTGAATCATAAAGCGGTCTCAGATAAGGATTAACTTTTTCCTGCAGGTCTCCCGGAAGGAACCCGAGGCTTTCACCCGCTTCAACAATAGGGCGCGTAAGGATTATTTTACTGACCTTATGTGAAAGGAGAAGACGCAGTGCCTCTGCAACAGCAAGGAAAGTTTTTCCGGAACCTGCAGGCCCGCATGCAAAAACCAGTTCGCTTTTTCTGAATGCACTGATAAGTTCAGCCTGATTTCTGGTCTTTGGATAAATTCTGCTTTTTCCGCCGGGAATGCTTATGAAATTTTCACGGGAATTAAAGGAATTTGAGTCACCTGCATTCAGAATTGAAACTACCATATCCGTTCCTGATTCACCGGAATCAGATATTTCATCAACAATCCTGTCTATGATGAATTTAAACTGCTCGCGGATATTTACGTCTTCCGTTTCAAGGGAAAGTTCATTTCCGCGGGTAAACACAGGTACGCCAAGATGATTTTCAATGAGTTGTAAATTTCTGTCATTAGTCCCGCATATCTGGGCAAGAACACCCGAATCCGGCAGGACAATAGTAAATTGTGAATCCACTTATTTATATTTTACATCGTATCTCTGCTATATTCAACACAAATCGTAAATTCCAAAAACTCACAGAACTTGGGAACTAAATCCTAAGGATTTAGTTCCCAAGTTCCATACTCATCCACAATCTCAGTCTTCATTCCTGCGAGAGGACGCCATGCAACACTGATTGAAAAATACGGACTGAAATCATAGTAAGGCTTTGTGCCGGATGATACGTACCGTGGTGAAATTTTAAAACTACAGTTTAAATCCCAGTCATCAAGGTCATGAGTTACGCTAACACTAAGTGATTTCAGCTTGAATCCGGATGACTTTCGCTTTTCTTCATCATCAAACCGGAATGAATCAGCAAGATCCGTCAGGAAATTTCTTTCTCCGTTTTTACTGTAATAAAAATCATAGTCTTCTTCAGAGCAGAAATAGCGGTACACAGAAGAGTTCCTTGTTTCAGCACTGAAGGAAATATCAATAAAGTCGTTAACCTTGAACGTCAGTTTCGGGATAAATACAAAATAAGTATTTGTAGGCCTTACATAATCATAAACAAAGCTTGTTGACAGTGACGGAGCCCACGATATTTTATCGCTCATATGCTTGGAAGTTTTTGACGGAGTCGTATATGCAAAACTGAGTGAATACGGCCTGAATTCCTTTTCGCTGGTTGAAACCCAGCCCTTTTTCCTGCCTGTAACCTCATCGACATCAAATTCATAACCGGTCGTATAACTCATCGTATAGGCAAGCTGTGCTCCAAAGCCCGACATACTGAATTTAAGTGATTCATGGTACCAGTCTTCAAGGTCATAAATGTAAGACTGGGTGAGTTTAAGTTTGCTGCTGAACAGGTTAAGTGAGAAGCTTTCCGAAAAATCCTGTTTTACCCAGGTATCATCAGTTGAACTTTTCTGTTTTATTCCCGTAGTGGCAGATAAGGTTGCATACGGAAAGCCGAAAGAGATCGTTCCAGAGTATGAGTCGACCTGCGGCGGAAGCGTCGTCGTAAGCGTAAGGCTCTGATTATAATTTCCTTCCTTTGCAGCAAGCTTTAAATTAAGATTGTGTACGGTAAGGCATTCTTCATCAGTAAGGTCTGTAGTAAGGTATTCCCATTCAGCATTTTCAACGTCATCACTTACATATTTTGTGCGGATCATCTTGACCGTCGTATTCCAGGTAAGGCTTGTGTCAGAGAAATGCTCCGTATAGTAAAACGGCTTTAGTGTAACGGCATTAACATCCGTAAGGTCAAGTTTACGTGCACTATAGTCAGTCTTCTTGACGTTCTGTGCAGCAGATTCCGTATAGCCGCTGTCTGAATCATTTTCCTTTATCTTGATATACGGATGCTCCTGATAAACAGGATTAAATGTAAAGGTATCACTCAGGCTGAGAAAGCCGTCCCTGAGACCGAGCGAACTTGTCAGCGTAGCAGGTGCCTTCACCTGATAGTACGTAGACTGCATGTCACTCCATGAAAAGTCCTCCGGAGTACTTATAGACGAAGAATCATAAGATATCTGCGATGTAAAATCCGGAGAAACGGAATAGCTTAATTTGTAGGTAAGACCTGATATTTTCTGGACTGTAAATGAAGGCGTTGCAATTACAGGAAGGGCTGATTCATCAAGAACCTTTTTTTCCTCTTCAATATTTTCTACCGTAATGCTTACGTCAGTTTTTTTGTCATCACCGGCCGTTTCTTCAGACGGCGCTTCCTCTGTCTTTTTTTCCGAATTATCGAGTATTTCAGGAACATTAAGGGTAACTTTTGAAGGAGCTGAAGCAGACGAAGAAGAGGATGCCGGATATTCAAAGATTGTTCCTGAGATTTTCCCACTGATCTTAAACGGAGTTATCTGTGACGGATAGTAAAAGGAACGTTCAGGAGAAGTTGATGATCCGGTATAACTGGAAATCGTTTTCGTCGAATACTTTATCGAACTTGAGAAGCTTGAAATTGAAGCCGATGAAATGAAAGGCTTTACGATTTCAGGAACCTTAAATGAATACGAACCAGTTAAAGTCCAGTTAAAATCACCGGTCGTAGTAGCATCATCTTCATCAGTATCGGACTGGCCGCCGCTCATCATGTAATCAATCCAGTCCATGGTTTCGGCACGCTGGTTAAAGTCCCAGTCAAAGTAAGGATCAGAATATACCGGAAGGCTGAGTTTAAGCGAAAGCGGCGTTGAAATTTCCATTTCAAGATCAGCCTGATAGCGGAACGGCAGTTTGAGCGACATAAAATTGCTCGAATCCGTTTCAATTTCACCGCTGGAATTATAGGGATAATACAGCCCCGTACCGCTTTCAAATACCGTATTGGAAAAACCGAGCTCAAGATTAACTTTAAGGGAAGTAAGCGCTGTTCCAGGCTTGAACGCTCCGTCAAATCCCACCATCGTACCAAGATTTGAGTAATAGTCAGCCATAACCTTAAAATAGCTTGAAGTATCGCCCGTAAAGTCTTCATCGAGGTTATGAAGCACCAGGCCTTCCCTTACCTGCTCTTTCATTGCCCCGGTTTTCATAAAACTGAAGAAATTGATTTTATCATCGTCATCGCTGCTGCTTGATTTTGAAGAAGTATCCGACGGATTCTTTCTTCCGTAGAGATAAGTCGTTGTGTTTACAAAATATCCCGGACGAGCCTTATAGCCGAAAGCCGGATTGAAAACGAGTTCATCCTTAGGATAATAGAATGCCGGAAACCAGAGCAGCGGAATACGGCCTACATAAAGCGTTGCATTCAGAAAGGCAAACTCACCTCCAGGAAGAAGCCATATTCTTGAAGCACGAATTTTCCAGTGAGGATCTTCATCATCACAGAATGTAAGTTCGCCGGTTTTGAATGCAATGGTTCCGCCGGAGTCGCGTCCAAAAATATCGCTGGCAACAATCAGGGTCGATCCACTCGGAAGATTAATGGCATCGCTTGAAGTCTGAACTGCGCGTCCGTTGTCAAAGATTCCTTCAAGCGTTGAAGTATTAAAAAGAAGGCTGTCAGCCGTTATGCTTTCGCCGCCGGAACTGCCTGAAGACTGTTCAAGGCTTACGTTTCCTTCTGCATAAAGCATGTCATTTGCACGGTTGTAATTTACAGTATCAGCGGTAATGGTTGTCTTTTTGTTTCCGCGGCTCACCGAAATCCTTACGTTTCCGGTGAGGACGATAGTATCTGTTCCCTTTTCAGAATCTTTTTTGTATTCGGTTTTCTGCGCAGATTCAATATTTATAACGCTTCTCTCTGAACTTTCATCACGCGCAGAAACATTCCGCACGGCAAAAAAAGACAGAACTGCTGCAAAAAAGAGAAACTTTAATGAATGTCCGCCAAAAATCATCCGTGTTTTCTGCATTGCTTCAATGTATCTGCAAGAAATTTTCCCGTATAGCTTCCAGTCTGTTCAAAGCGGCCGGCAATCTCTTCCGGCGTTCCGCAATCCACAACCTGTCCGCCGCGGGTTCCTCCGTCAGGTCCGAGATCTATTATATAATCTGCCTGGGCAATAACATCAAGGTTATGCTCAATCATTATAACTGTATTTCCCTTGTCTACAAGTTTCTGAATGACTTCCATGAGGATCTTTACGTCCGCAAAATGAAGTCCTGTCGTCGGCTCATCAAGAATATAAAGGGTTTTACCTGTTGAAGGGCGTGCAAGTTCTGCAGCAAGTTTTACGCGCTGAGCTTCTCCTCCTGAGAGCGTCAGTGCATTCTGTCCGAGCTGAATATATCCGAGCCCGACATCCTTCATCGTTTCAAGTTTACGCGAAATATGAGGAATTGAACTGAAAAATTCCGCGGCCTCTTCAATGGTCATACTGAGTACGTCAGAAATATTTTTTCCCTTGTAACGCACATCCAGTGTTTCCTGATTAAAGCGTTTCCCGTGGCAGACGTCACACTGAATGAAAACATCAGGAAGGAAATTCATTTCAATTGTAAGGGTTCCGGCTCCCTGACACTTTTCACACCGTCCGCCCTTTACGTTAAAGCTGAAACGTCCGGATTTATAGCCGCGTGCCTTTGAATCAGGAAGCGTCGAAAACAGCTCCCTTATACTGTCGAAAACTCCTGCATAGGTAACAGGATTACTTCTCGGAGTTCTTCCGATCGGAGACTGGTCTATATTGATTACCTTGTCAAAGGCTTCCGTTCCTTCAATTCCGTCAAAGTCTCCCGTCTTATACGAAGTTTTCATGAGTGCATTTGAAACTGCAGGGTAAAAAATCGTTGAAAGCAGTGTTGATTTTCCTGATCCTGATACTCCTGTGAGGCATGTAAATGTTCCTGCCGGAATATCGACGCTTATGTTCTTTAAGTTATGCTCTCTTGCACCCTTTATCTTAATGATTTTTCCGTTACCGCTCCGCCGTTTTTCCGGAAGCGGCATATAAAGTGCTCCGCTCAGGTACTGCCCCGTAATGCTTTCAGGAGAATTCATTACCTGTTCAGGCGTTCCGGAAGCGACAATCTGTCCACCATGAACTCCTGCTCCCGGACCGACATCGACAATCCAGTCTGCAGTCTTTAACGTCTGCTCGTCATGTTCAACTACGATAACTGTATTTTTAAGATCCCTCAGGTATGTAAGGGTATCAATGAGCCTCTGGTTATCCCGCTGATGAAGTCCTATACTCGGCTCATCAAGAATATACATTACTCCTGTAAGGCCTGAACCTATCTGGGTTGCGAGACGGATTCTCTGAGCTTCACCGCCGCTCAACGTACCTGCCGAACGTTCAAGCGTAAGGTAATCAAGTCCGACGTTGCTCAAAAACGACAGCCGCGCATTTATTTCCTTGAGGATCTGGCGTGAAATCAGTTTTTCAGTTTCTGTAAGCTCAAGATTCTTAAAGAATTCAATTGATTCTTCAACGCTCAGGGCACAGAGTTCAATGATATTTTTTCCGCCGACGGTAACTCCAAGCGCTTCAGGCCTCAGGCGTTTTCCATGACAGAGGGAACATTCTGAAACAGACATGAACCTTTCTTCAATCCTGATTTTCTGAGACTCAGCCCATGCTTCATTATGACGCCGTTTCATCTCGGCAAGTACGCCTATCCACGGTCTGTTGTATTCAGAAAAACCTTCCCCGCTCTGTTTTTTGTAAATCCAGCGGATATTCTTCGTAAGGTCTCCGTACCAGAAATCATTAAACTGCTTTTCAGTAAGGTCTTTTATCGGAGTATCAAGCGTCCATCCGTTTGCTTCTGCAACGGCAGAAAACATCGAAGCATTCCACTCGCTGTCAGGATTAAAAAACGGAAGCGCCCCTTCATTAAAGCTCAGGTTTCTGTCAGGAAGGATTTTCGTTTCATCCCATTCCATTTTCTCTCCGAGTCCGGTACATTCCGGGCAGGCTCCGAACGGATTGTTAAATGAAAAGAATCTGGGCTGAAGTTCAGGAATTGAAATACCGCAGTCAGGGCATGCATTTTTCTGACTGAAAAAAACTTCTTCTTCATGCCAGCCGGTTTCAGAATCATCTTCAATACGTCTGAGGACTATAAGGATTCCGCCGGAACTCATAAGTGCCGTTTCAACGCTCTCAGCAAGTCTTTTGCGGGAATCTTCCCGGAGAACGATTCTGTCTACGACGATTTCGACTGTATGCTTTTTCTGCTTGTCCAGCTTTATGAAATCAGAAAGTTCTACCATAAGGCCGTCAATTCTCGCACGGGCAAAACCTGCCTGACGGGCATCTTCAATTATTTTTGTGTGTTCGCCTTTTTTCCCGTGTACTACCGGCGCAAGAAGGGTTATCCTGCTTCCGGTTTCCCATGACATGATTGAACTGATAATCTGGTCTGTACTCTGTTCCTTGATTTCACGTCCGCACTGGGGGCAGTGTGCGTGTCCCGTTCTTGCAAACAGGAGCCTGTAATAGTCATATATTTCAGTTACGGTTCCGACAGTTGAACGCGGATTATTGTGGGTTGTTTTCTGTTCGATTGAAATTGCCGGCGACAGGCCTTCGATAAAGTCAACGTCAGGCTTATCCATGCTTCCAAGAAACTGCCTTGCATAGCTTGAAAGGCTTTCCAT
The DNA here is from genome assembly GCA_002394465.1 of Treponema sp. UBA4328. Lineage (GTDB taxonomy): Bacteria > Spirochaetota > Spirochaetia > Treponematales > Treponemataceae > Treponema_D. The sequence goes on from DGTU01000171.1 coordinate 22,700, forward strand.
GTACCGGCGCTGACCTTCTGCAAAAATCGTATCAAATGCGAGGGAAGATTTACCCGAACCGGACAGTCCCGAAATAACGACAAGCTTGTTGCGCGGTATTTCCACGCTTATGTTTTTAAGGTTATGCTCACGGGCGCCGCTTATTACGATCTTTTCGCCTTCAACTTCATTAATGTTTTTCACGCTGATAATACTATCAAAAAAAACGCTTAAATTCTATAATTTCATGAATTATGGGAATAAATATAAACAAATACATACCTTTGAGCACTCACGTATCATACATTTCGACTTCAACAAACATAGGAATAATCGCCTTTCCATGCGGAAAGACAGTTAAGATTTACCTTATCGATTCAGGAAATGATGACGCACAGGCGCAGGACATACTCAAGCTTCTGTCAAAGCATTATGAATCCTACACAATTGAAGCCGTACTGAACACGCATTCCCATGCCGACCACTGCGGCGGAAACATTTACCTCAGGGAAAAAACAGGCTGTAAAATCTGGTCGAGCAAGGGAGAAGCTGCCCTCATGGCACATCCCGAAATTGAAACCGGCTTAATCTGGGGCGGAACTCCCGTACATGAAATACGCTCGGATTACCTCATGGCAAAAGCCTGCGATGCAGACAGAATATTCAAAGGCGAAGAAGAATTCACCATTACGGAAGGCGGAACCCCGATCCGCATCAGCGTCGTAAATTTAAGCGGACATTACCTTGATCAGACAGGTTTTATCGTAACTGACACCGACGGAAAAAAATCTTTTTTCATGGGAGATGCAATTTCCGGAAGAAACGTAATAAGGCGGTACTGGATTCAGTATCTGCTGGATGAACCGCGCACAAAGGAGTCTCTGCTCAAAATCGCAGAAACTCAGGCAGATTTTTACATACCGGGACACGGTCAATCGGTAAAGGAAATCGAAGGACTTGCAGAACTTAACCTCATTGCAATCATCGAAACCGAAGACATGATTGTTGATGAACTTTCCTGTCCGAAAACAACGGAAGAAATCCTTAAATCCGTTGCAGACAGGAGTTCCATAACGCTTCACCTTGCAAACTACGTCCTGATAGGCAGCACGCTTAAAAGCTACCTGTCAGGCTTATACGAAGCAGGAAAAATTACTTACTTTATTGAGGGGAACCGGCTGCTCTGGAAAAAAATCTAGTCTTTCCAGCCTTCTACAATCTCAACACCGGCAGAGCATCCAAGCCTTGAAGCACCGGCCTTAATCATTGCAGCAGCATCTTCAGCAGTCCTGATTCCTCCGCTTGCCTTAACGCCCATGTCAGGTCCGACAGTTTTCCTCATCAGTTCGACAGCATGAACCGTAGCACCGCCAGGTCCGAATCCGGTTGAAGTCTTTACGAAATCTGCACCGGCGCTCTTTGCCCTTCTGCATACTTCGGCAATTTCATCATCAGTCAGATAGCAGGTTTCAAGAATAACTTTTACCGTAACGGTTCTTGAAGAACCTTCAAATTCCTTGCTCGCACAGACAACGGTTTCAATCTCATCTTCTACTTCATCAAAGTCACCGTCTTTTACAAGGCCGAGGTTTATGACCATGTCAATTTCATCAGCGCCTTCATCAACGGCAATGCTTGCCTGACCGGCCTTATCATCAATCGAAACTGCTCCGAGAGGGAAACCTATGACGGTACAAACCCTTACTCCGCTTCCGTTAAGAAGTTCAGAAGCAAGCGGAACATAATAAGGATTTACGCATACGCTGGCAAAGCCGTATTTTTTTGCCTCCGCACACAGTTTTTCAATATCCTTTTCGCCTGCACAGGCACTGAGGCATGTGTGGTCTATCATTGAAGCAATTTCATTCCTGGTCATAACGCCCTCCATAATCTTTCAGACAATTATATACAAATTCTCCGGCAAATTAAAGTAAAAAAAACACAGGCTATATGTTAGCAATATGCAATTCGTATTACTGAGTGTTGCTTTACAGTTAAAGTGATGTTAAATTAGTAGTATATTAATCCTAAAGGGGTACTTATTATGGCTTATAAAATTGACGCTAGTGTATGCGTAAACTGCGGAACATGTGAACCGGACTGCCCGGCTGGAGCAATCTCTGAAAATAACGGACACAGGGAAATTGATGCTTCTAAATGCCTCAGCTGCGGAACATGCGCTTCTGAATGCCCGGCTTCTGCTATCAGCGAAGAGTAATTAATTATTCTTTGCAAGGCATTCACAGTGTTTTGGAACAGGCTTAAAACCTTTATGGTTTTCAAGTCTGTTTTTTTTTGCTTCTTTGCGCTATAATCCGTTAATATGACAGTAAAAAGCCTGATTTCAGAATATACAAATATTTTTACGACTCTTCTGAAGGTACTTGTCCTTCTTGTACTCTGCACGATTCTCGGTGCCATCGTCGTCTATCCGCTGTATAAGGCAGCTACAGAATTCCCGGCAGCATATACGCTTATTGTCGCAGGTGTTTTCATTACCCTGTTCCTGATACATGTTTTCCTTAAGGCAAGATCAAAGGGGCTTTTCCAGTCACTGATGACCTTTTTCAGGATTGCAATCGTTGCCGGAGGACTTTACCTGTGCATTATCCTCGTACTTGGCGGAAACAGGCTTCTTGCAGCGCTCATAATTCCCGTAATACTGGTTCTTTACGGAATCAGCCTCGGCATATCAAAATCAAGGGCACACAAGTAGTTCCATGACAAAAAAAATCATAACAGCCTGCACAGTTTTTTTTGCCGTTTTTTTTTCATTCAGTCAGGCCCGGAACATAAACATAGACACTTCAAGGCTGGTTGAACTGACCTCCCTCAATTCACGGAACGTAATCTTCAGGCAGTTCTGCCAGGATGTCGAAGAAGCCTACAAAAACATAGTCATCGAAAAAAAACAGGTTCAGACCTTCTACAGGTATAAGGCATCTGAAACGGATGACCTTCTTTCACTTGCTTCAAGGCTTTCACTTCCCTACGAAACAATTGCCACACTGAATAAAATCTCAGCAACCGACGACAAACTCGCCGGTAAAACCCTGATTATCCCCGTTCAGCCGGGAATTTTTGTTGCAGAAAAGCCCTCTTCATCATATGAGATCCTTCTCAAAAAAGAATACGAGCCTCTCCTTGAAAAATCTGACTATTCCTACACGATAGATTCAGCACAGTATTATTTCCTGCTTAACAAAAGGTTCAGTCCTACGCAGAGGGCCTTTTTCGTTGATACGGCAATGAAGCTTCCCCTGGATAAAATCATACTCACTTCAAGTTTCGGCTACAGGGTAAGTCCCATCTCAAACAAATGGAAATTTCATTCAGGAATAGACCTGTCCGCACCACAGGGAACTAATGTATATGCCTGCAAAAGAGCCAGCGTCAGTGCCACCGGATTCAATTCGACCTACGGAAACTACATAATACTGCTTCATACAAACGGAATGACAAGCGTTTATGCACACCTTTCAAAAATCGAAGTAAAAAAAGGAGATACAGTAAGCGCAGGCCAGATAATCGGAAAAACCGGAACTACGGGAGCATCAACAGGCCCTCACCTTCACTTTGAAATACGCTTAAACGGTAATCCGGCAGACCCGGGCAGGCTCATGACCATAGACTGATTTTAAAAGTTCCCGTATAATGCAGGCAATGAAATTAAGGATTTTGCTGACATCGGTATTATTCTCTTCACTGCTTTCAGTAAATGCAGAATCATTCCGCGTTGCAAAAACGATTCCTGCAGACCTTTCCTCCCCTTCTTCATCCATAACGGTTAAATCAGGAATAGGCGATGCAGTAAGCGTAACCCTTCCGAAAGACCTTACATACGTAACAGGACTTGAATTTAAAATCAAAATTCCTGACGTAATTGCCGGCTACAGAAACTCAGTTGCCTATTCTTTCTATCACAGGGTTACGCCTTCTCCTTCAGAAAAAATCGTAGATTACAAAGGCGAGCAGTTTTATTTTGATTCCCTTCCGGGAGCACTGTCACAGACCGTTTATGTTCCGCTTACAGATGCATCCCCGCTCAAAGACAATCCATACACAAAAATAATCCGCAGCGTACCTGACATTACCGACGGAAAAATCATGCTCCGCTTTCAGCTCGTAATGAAAGGCGTAAGCGAAGACCTTTATTCATCACAGTTTGAAATTACAGTACGCCCGATCCTCCTCGATAAAGGCAGGGTAAAAATAAGCGTTACGGTTCCTCCTGAACTCAGGGATAAGCCTTACAGCATTTATATCGACGACAAGCTTTCTTCCCAGACACCTAAGGAACTTTTTTCTACAGGTGAACACCATCTTTCAATCGTAAGCGATGCCTTCCGCAATGAAGTCAGAACCTTCCGCATTGAACAGGCAAAGACTTCAACCGTAAGCGTCACCCTCAGGGACATTGCCCCGTCAGTAAAATTCGTCTGTCCGGAAACTGCACGAATTCTGTTTGATCAGAAGCCCGTTGCAAATCCGAAAGAAGAACTTACGGTTACTCCCGGAGAACATTCGGTCAAGTTCATAATAGGCGATTACGAGATTATCAGGACAGTTTTTGCCGAAAACGGCCGTTCCTACAGCATAAACCTCAATATTGACGCACAAATCACAGAGTCTGAATAAAAAAAATTAAAGTTTCCGGATAAACTGCCGATTATATATATGTCGGGCGTACAATAATCCCCTCCCACCCATTGTTGCCCGGCAAGCCTGATGGCATGGACCGGTGAAAGCCGGTCTTTTTTTTGTCCCTGCGCATATCGGGCTTCGTTGAATAATTTCATATAAATCAGTAAAATAAGTAAGTTATGGTAAAAATAAAAAAGACTACATACTTCTTTGTATACTCACTTTTTTTCTTTTCTGTATTATTCGGCGCAGGCCTTGGAAAACTCCTTTCAAGCACAAAGGAACTCATTGATAACGAACAGTTTGCAGAATATATTCCTCCAAAAACAACTTCACTTGTAACGAAGAACTGGTTCAAGGAAGAAACAGCCCTTCCGACAAAACTTCTTGACGTAAACGGTGAACTCATAACCCAGCTTGCCGGCGGTGAAAAGCGTGAAATCATAAGCATCAACAACCTTCCGCAGCATCTTATTGATGCCCTCATAACCCGTGAAGACAGAATCTTCTATGAACACGGCGGATTTTCTACAAAGGCACTTTTCCGTGCAGTTGCAGGTCAGGTACTCCACATGAAGCTCGGCGGCGGTTCAACCCTTACCCAGCAGATTGCAGGAACCCTCTACTGTGACCGTTCAGACATGTCAATTACGAGAAAAATCAAGGAACTCTGGTATGCGATCCAGATGGAAAGACGCTACACGAAGAGCCAGATTCTTGAACTATACCTCAACAAAATATATTTCGGCGGCGGTATGTACGGTGTCGATGCAGCCTGCAAATATTACTTCGGACACGATACTACGCACATTACACCGGCAGAAGCAGCCATTCTTGTAATCCAGCTTTCAAATCCTTCGTATTACAATCCTTTTGATTATCCTAACCGTGCAATGGACAGGCAGAAATACGTTCTTTCTTCAATGATTGAACTCGGATACATCACTCAGGAAGAAGCAGACAATTCATACGGTGACTACTGGGCAAATTTTGACTATACGAGAACCGGTTCAAACTTTGCCTATAATGCAGATGACAAGGCACCATGGTTCAGTGATTACGTTCAGCAGGAACTTCAGGACAATTACATTTTCGGAACCGACAACATCTATACAAGCGGATTTACCGTAAACACAAGCCTGAACCTCAAGAATCAGTATGCAGCACAGAGCACGATGGACATTTACATAAAGTATGCAAACAAAGTCTATCAGGACAGCAAGAAAAGCAATTCAAACCAGGCTTTCAAAATCTATACACCTTTTACGGAACTTCTCGCCCTCACCTTCAATATCAACGAGATTAAGATTACCGAACAGCAGAATGAAAACCTGTCAAAAAGCACATATACAAAAAACATAAATCCTCTCATTGACGTAATGTCACTTGTATGCGGACTTGATGAACTGAAAATTTCAGTTGTAAACCAGTCAAACATCAAGGCAAAGGCCAATGCAACAAAAACCCTCGTAGAAGGAACAATGGTTGCCCTTGACAATTCAAACGGCTACATAACAGCCCTCGTCGGCGGAAGCAAATTCGAAAAAGGAAGCAATGAGTTTAACCGTGCAATGCGCGCAAAAATTCAGCCGGGTTCTTCATTCAAGCCGCTTTACTATTCTGCTGCAATTGACTCAAGGAATTTCACTCCGACAACAATAATTTCAGATACACCGGTTGTATTCAATTATGATGACGGAACCCAGTACATTCCTCTCAATTTCCGCGGAGAATTCAGCGGTGACGTTCAGTTATGGTATGCCCTTGCACACTCAATGAACATTCCTTCTCTCAAGATTCTTGACGGAATCGGCTTTGAAGCAGCAATTGACAGGGCAGTAGCCCTTCTCGGAATTCCAGAAAATGAAGTCAAAAGCCGCGGCTTTGAACGTGTTTATCCTCTTGGTCTCGGCGTATGTTCCGTACGTCCTGTTGAACTTGTACGTGCATATTCTGTATTTGCAAACGGAGGAAAAGAGGTTACGCCTATAGCAATCCGTTCAGTTGAAGACAGGAACGGAAACGTCCAGATCACACCTGAAAGCGACATCAGAAAGGCACAGGCAGCAAAGGGAGCAAAATCTCAGGTCATCACGCCTCAGACAGCTTTTGTCATGACAAAACTTATGGAAAATACAGTCAAGTCAGGAACTCTTGCAGGTCCGACTGATTCAGGAAACATCTTTGCCCAGAAGACCGACAGGGGAAGGACTTATGTCATTCCGGCAGCAGGAAAAACCGGTACGACACAGAACTGGGCTGATGCATGGGCAACCTGCTTTACGCCTTACTACACGTCTACATTCTGGTTCGGATTTGACAAGCGGGGCGAAACCCTCGGTACAAGGCTTACAGGTTCTACACTTTCAGGATATGCAATGGCACGCTTCATGAAAAAAATACATGAAGGACTTCCATACAAAGACTTTACAAAGCCTGTAACAGGCGTAGTTGAAGTAACCGTCTGCTCACAGTCGGGTGGAATCCTTACACCTGAATGCGGTGACCACAAGACAACCCAGTGGTTCCTCGAAGGCACTGAACCGACACAGGTCTGCTCGGTACATTCAGGAAGCGGAGCTAACTTAAAGTCCCTCGCCCTCTACCGCCTTGAACGTGAGTTCTACAAGTCAGGCTATGACTGGACCAAGGAAATCACCGACTGGGAACCTCTCACATACACTCTCGACGGAGTTTCTTACGGCGGAGACGGATTCTCAGGAAGACGAACAAATTCAAGCAGATTCATTATTGAAGAAGACGAATTCGGAGTCGCACAGGACTTCAACCCGTTCATGGACTAAAAAAAAAGGAGAAAATCCTTAAAACGGGTTTTCTCCTTTTTTATTATCTTTCGTTTAATTTTTTATTTAAACACTACCCTGCAGAACTTTTTCTTTCCTGCCTTTAATACAATTTCACCGTCAGAATCGAGGTCGCCGGTTCCAATCTTAACCGTCGGGTCAGAAAGCTGTTTGCCGTTCAGGCTTGCACCATTACCCTGAACAAGGCGGCGGGCATCACCGTTAGAAGCGCACAAACCAGCCTTTACAAAGAGCGCAAGAACGCCAAGTCCAGCCTCAAGTTCAGCCTTTGCAACCTCAACAGTCGGCATCTGAGTTTTATCGCCCTCACCGCTGAAAGCAGCCTTTGCTCCGGCCAGTGCTGAATCAGCCTTTTCTTTTCCGTGGATTTCTTTTGTGACCTCGTAAGCAAGCCGCTCTTTTGCAGCATTAATGTCACCTGCACAAATCTCTTTAATCTCAGGGATTTCAAGGAATGTGAAGAGCTTGAAGAATTTCTCGACATCAGGATCTGCTACATTCCTCCAGTACTGGAAGAAGTCGTAAACGCTTGTCATATTTTCGTCGAGGAAGATTGCGCCCTTCTCAGTTTTCCCCATCTTTTTGCCGTCGCTTCGGGTAATAAGCGGGAATGTGAGACCGAATACATTATGCTGTGCATTAAGTTCTTCAGTACCACCGAGCTTTCGTCGAATCAAGTCAACGCCGGCAGTGATGTTGCCCCACTGGTCGTCACCGCCAATCTGAAGCTGAACATTGTGCTTTTCGTGCAGGCGAAGGAAGTCATAGCTCTGCAAAAGCTGGTAGTTGAACTCAATGAAAGAAAGACCGCGCTCCAGTCTCTGTTTGTAAGCCTCGTAAGAAAGCATTTTGTTTACAGAGAAGCATGAGCCGATGTCACGCAAAAAGTCGATGTAGTTGAGGTCTGCAAGCCAGTCCTTGTTGTTGTCAGAAAAAGCAGTCTTTCCGTCAAAGCCTATAAACTTGTCGAGCTGAGCCTTGATAGTCTCAACATTCTGGTCAATCTGCTCGTATGAAATCATTTTTCGCATCTCAGTTTTGCCGGAAGGGTCGCCGATTCGTGCTGTACCGCCGCCAATCAAGGCGATACCGATGTGACCTGCTTTGCGCAGATGGCGGAGAGCGAAGAACGGAACCATGTGTCCGATGTGAAGGCTTGGTCCTGTAGGGTCACAGCCAACATAAAAAGCGACCGGGCCCTTATCCATTAAATCAGAAAGCCCCTGCTCGTCAG
>DGTU01000074.1 GCA_002394465.1 Treponema sp. UBA4328
TTTTTCATTGTTTTTCTCCTTTTTTTTGTAGTTAGCATAAACTAACTTATTTTCACTACCTTAACTTTAATGATTTGCAGATATTTATACAATAGAAAATTCCGCATTTTTCGGCCTTAAGTTCCATATTCTGCGATATTTTACATGCAGATACAGATTTTTCTTTCAATTTCAGACCTTAAGTGCAAGGACTTCCTCAAGCGTCATGATTTCCTGCATGTTTCGTTATGTTGCCCGTAATGACAATTTTTTGTAAAATGTCATTGAAATTCAGTTACTTATTATGGAGACATTTTATGGAAAGACGAAGGGTTGTTATTACCGGAATGGGAGTTGTTTCTCCTGTCGGAAATACTGTTGACGAAGCATGGAACAGCGTAAAAAACGGGAAAAGCGGTCTTGGAAGAATCAGTCTTTTTGATCCTTCACGCCTCACTGTACAGATTGATGCCGAGGTAAAGGATTTTGACATTGAAAAATACGGCATTTCTTCAAAAGACGTACGCAAGATGGCAAGGTTTACTAAATTCTGTCTTGCTGCAAGTGCACAGGCCATTGCCGATTCAGGATATACAAAAGAAACGCTTCAGCAGGAAAAAACAGGCGTAATTACAGGCTGCTGCCTCGGCGGTATGGATGCGGCAAATGACGGTTTCGTAAAGCTTCTTGATCCGGAAGCAGGTCCTTCGAGAATGCCTCCCCTTACAACCCCGCTCATGATAAGCAATGAGGCTTCTGCAAACGTAAGCATTTACTACGGCCTTAAAGGTCCATCATGGGCTCTTAATACTGCATGTGCATCAGGAACGGACGCCATCGGACTTGCAGCTGACATGATCAGAAGCGGCCGTGTTGACGTATGTCTCGGAGGCGGAACGGAAGCTGCCATCACGGAATTTGCAGTTTCAACCTTCATCAAGCTTATAGCACTTTCACACAGCTACAATGACTGCCCGCAGAAAGCAAGCCGTCCTTTTGATAAAGACAGGGATGGATTCGTAATGGCCGAAGGTTCAGCAATGTTCATGCTCGAGGAATACGAACATGCAAAAAAACGCGGCGCAAAAATCTATGCCGAGCTTGCAGGATTCGGAACAAGCTGTGATGCTTACCATATAACTTCACCGCTTAAAGACGGAAGCGGAGCTGCTCTTGCAGTTACCGAAGCCCTCAATGATGCCGGAATCAAAGCTGAGGAAGTCCAGTACTACAATGCACACGGAACTTCAACACATGCAAACGATGTCGGCGAAACAAACATGCTCAAGCTCGCATTCGGTGAACATGCAAAAAAACTTCACATTTCTTCTACAAAATCAATGACAGGACATCTTGTCGGTGCTGCAGGTGCAATAGAAGCCCTCTTCTGCGTAAAGGCAATCAACGACTCTTTTATCCCGCCTACAATTAACCTCGACAATCAGGATATCGAAGGCGGATGCGACCTCGACTACACGCCGAACAAAGGAATCAGCTGCAATGTTGACGTTGCTGCAAGTGCTTCGCTCGGATTCGGCGGACACAACGGCTGTATAATCCTCAGGAAAATATAATATGAAGAAGATTCTTTTTTCCGTTCTTTCAGCATTCCTCATATGCTCTCAGCTGCACTCAAATACACCTGAAACAGAGGAAATAACATTTTCCGCTGATACGGAAAAACATCCTCTCGTTGGTCTCGGCGGAATGATGATCTTCAACGTCGGACTTGCAGGTTACAACAGGTTCGCAGTCGGTTCCGCATGGGCCAAAACAGGTCCTGATGACTGGATTCATTTTTACGAACGCCGTCTTAGCTGGGACAACGACTGGTACTGGACAAATTTCTTTCTTCATCCTTATCAGGGCTCAATGTATTACATGAGTGCACGGGGCGCTAACCTTAATACGCTTGAATCAATGGGTGTAACGGTCCTCGGTTCTGCAATATGGGAATACTTCTGCGAACAGAATTCTCCTTCAATAAATGACATGGCCTATACGACAATAGGCTCATTCTGCGTAGGTGAAATGTTTTTCAGGCTCAGTCAGGAAGCAAATTCAAAAAACATAATTCTGGGAACTGCACTCAATCCGGAACGTCTCTGGACAGAATACATCTGCCGCGTAAAACAGAAAAATACGCACGGAAACATTCATTCCATGTCCCTCGCTCTCGGGGCCGGCACATCTGCAGGCGGTGCATTCATCGAAGATTTTGAGATAGAAAACTACGAAAACAATTTCGCTTCTTACGAATTATATCCAGTATCTGCAGGATTTGAATTCGCAGCTGACTATAACGATCCATACGGACACGATTCGAACAGTCCTTACAGCCAGTTTACGCTCAATGTTCAGGGCGGAATGGGTAAAGGCTCAGGAAAATCCGGTTACTGCGCATACGAAGACATCGACAGGCAGCTTTTTTACGACATAAGGATTTTTTCTGATGCAATGCTTTTTTCAAGGGCAGTCAATACCGGCAGCGACACGGACAGTTCCCTCGGAATGACGATGATTTACGACTTTGAATGGCATTCATACTACATGCTTTCTTCCCTCGCGCCGGGAATTGCATTCAAACAGCGCATAAACCGTGATGCCGGCAGAATTGAATGGCAGTCTCAGCTTGCCTTAATACTGCTCGGAACAACAGATTACTACTATTTCCACAGAAAAGTCATAGACAAACCGCGCGGAATTTTCAGAAATTACAATGATACGGTCGGAATAGAATCAATCGGAAGGATTAAATATTCAACGGACAGCGGCCACGTTCTTGCTCTTGATTTCAGGGGATACATCATGCACGATTTTTACCATCAGCTGATAAAATTCCGTGACATGACGCAGGGATGGGAATTCATAGGTCTTCTCGGAGCATCGTACGAATTCCCTGTTACTGAAACTTTTAAAATCGGCCTCAGGGATGAGGTTTATGCTAAATATGCCTTATATAAAAGTCAGAATGATTTGTACCAGATACTGAATACTGCAAAACTCTATGTTAAAATTCAGTTTAAATAAGGAATCAGAAACAATATGGATTTTGTCAGTACAAGGAACAAGAACCTCACCGTTAATTTTGAAAAGGCCGTAATAAACTGTCTTCCTGAAGACGGCGGCCTCTATGTTCCGCATTCAAGCCCGGATCTCCGCAAATGGATTCTGTATACGGGCGAAACAACGACCTTTGCAAGCATTGCCGGAACCCTTACAAATGCATGCGTTAACGATGAATTTTCACCGGTAATATGTGAAACGATTGCTACAAAGGCATTTCCTTTTGAACCGGTTTTAAAACGCCTTGATTCAAACCTTTTTGCCCTTGAACTTTTTAACACGCCGACAGGAAGCCACAAGGACTTTGGAATTTCCTATATTGTAAGCTGTCTTGAAACGATCCTTACGATGAAAGACCAGAATGCAGTTTTTCTCGATGCCAGTATCGGTGAACTCGGCTGCAGCCTTGCACGGGCAATCAGGGGTAAAAAACACCTCAAGGCAGTCCTTGTCTACCCGAAAGGAATGGTTCGCGGACTGAATGATGAAGATTTTGTCTGGAACGGCGGAAATGTATATCCGGTAGAAGTAGACGGAACAGAAAATGACTGCCACGAGCTTGTACGAAAGATTTTCAACGATACGGCTTTTTCTGCTGCGCATAACCTTACGGTTGCAAATACTGCAAACATAGGGCGTCTTCTTCCCCAGATGTTCTTTTATCCGTTTGCATTCAGCCGCCTCAAGAAAACCGTAAGCGGAGACATATTCTATGCAATGTCTACCGGCAATTACAGTAACCTGACGGCGGGGCTGTATACATGGAAGCTCTCACTCCCGCTGAGCGGATTTATATGCCCGGCAACTGACGAGATAAAAGTTTCTCCTTCCGGTGAATGCGAAATAATGGACAGTATGGTTGATTTTTTAAACCGCGGAAAGGCAGATCCTGCAAGTCCTTCAAACCTGGAACGACTGGAAGATATATTTCACAGGAATTCACTGATGCTCAAAAACCTTGTTTATCCTGCTGAAGTATCCGCTGAACAGAAAAGTGAAGCCTGCCGTGAACTTTACATGAGATACAATATATCTGCAGATTCACATACAAGCAGTGCCTGGGCAGCAGCCAAAAGCCGGCATGAAGTAATTGATGATGAAGATGAAACCGTTGTTCTCGTAATGCGCGATCACCCGGCACTGGACAGCGGATGGATTAAGCACAACACGGGATTTGCCCCGGAAATGCCTCAGAATGTCAGGGATGCACTGAAACCAGTAAACCTGAACCGCAAATTCCTTGCAGATGCAGACGAACTCAGGAAAATAATAGAATCTGTCTGCTAGCTGTTTGCTTCAAGCCATTTTCTTATGCCGTCAACGACATCGGCATCAACCTGATGTTCAACGCGGCACGCATTTTCTTCACACTGATCTTCAGGGAGGCCAGTAATCTTCTGAAGGAATGAAGTAAGGAGTTTATGCCTTCCGTAAACGTCTTCTGCTTTTGCCCGGCCTTTTTCCGTAAGCTTAAGCGTATTTCCGATGGAAAACTCAACGTATCCGTCTTTTTCCAGGACTCCCATGGCACGGCTTACGCTCGGACGTGAAACAGCAAGTTTATTCGCTACGTCAACAGAGCGTACAAATCCATTTTCAAGCTGTAACCTGAGGATTGCTTCAAGATAATCTTCACCAGATTCATACATAACGGCATCTCCTTAAAAGTTAACGAAGGTCACCGGCAACATCGAAACACCTGTCACCGATTTTTTCAATCTGTCTGATAATATCCATATAGTAAAGCTCTGCACGGACATTTTCACCGCTTTCAAGACGCTTGCGGGCAATTCTGCGGAGTTCATTGCGTTCATTGTCAATCTGCTGTTCAAGTTCGCTGGCAAATTCAAACTCTTCAGGCGTAAGCTTCTGGATTTTTGCAACATTTTTGTGGATGAAGTAAAGAAGCTGGCGGCCGAGTTCAAAATATGGAATAAGGCGGTCGAAGTCTTCCTGCTTAAACTGAACCTTCTTCTCAAGGGCCTTTTTAATCTGAATTGATATGCTCAGACAGCCGTCAGACATGCTTTCCATCTCACCTACAAGGCGGAGCATGAGCTGTACATTATCTTTTGCAGAATCTGAAAGGTGAAGGTGCTGACATTTTACAAGATAGGCCGTAAGCTGTTCCTGCATCTGGTCGCAGTAATTTTCAAGAAACTGAATTTTTTCGTGATGTTTCGCAACAAATGTATCATTAAAGTCTGCAAGTCCCTGCTGAAGTTCATCAAACATCGAAACTACGTTTTCGCTGAATGCGGCAATTTCTGACTGAGCGCGGAATACGCAGCTTTCAGGCGCCTTGATACCCATTTCATTGCTGAATTCAAGGCGGTAAATGCCGTCTTCTTCAGGGGTATCTTTAATAAGGTGAATGACAAAATCTGCTATCTGCTTTACGAACGGCAGGAATATTATCGTTCCCATAATCTTGAATGCCGTATTGAGCATTGCAATTCTGAAAACGATATTTGTTCCCGGTGAAATAAGCTCTACAAAACCTATAAACGGCTTAAAGAAAACAAGTGCAATTATGACTGTTGCAACATTGAAAAGAACATGAACTGCTGCAGTACGTTTTGCATCTGCCTTTGCACCGATTGCCGCAAGAATGGCATCTACCGTTGAACCGATGGAACTTCCGATTACCATTATTGCACCAAAGCGCCAGAAAGCATTAAGTTCTTCAAGCGTTGCATTTCCAGCAGCTTCCATTGCAACTGCCATTCCGATTACGATGGCTGACATTGCAGAAGAAGAATGAATCATCGCCGTAAATACGATTCCTATCAGAAGTGCAATGATATAGCTTACAGAACCGTAGCCGTTTACCTGATTGATGAATTCAATTACGCTGTTTTTGATTTCAGGGTATGCAAAAAACTCAGAAAGTCCGCCAAGCCCGAAGAACAGGAGTCCGAATCCCATTACGGCAAGGGCAAGGCCTTCTTTTTTTAATTTTTTAAGGATAAGGAAAAGATAGCCGAGTCCGAATATAGGAATAGCATAATCTTTTATTTCAAAGCTGGAACCGAGTGCGACAATCCAGCCGGTAACCGTAGTACCGATGTTTGCACCGAAAATAACTCCGATTGACTGAGTAACGGTAACAAGGCCTGCGTTAACAAAACTGACAAGCATTACGGTTGTTGCTCCGGATGACTGAATGATCATCGTTAATACACAACCTGTCAGAAGACCAACAAAACGGTTTCCCGTTATCTTTGCGAGCGCAGCCTGTAATTTCTGTCCAGCGCTCTTCTGGATTCCGTCGCTCATAAGTTTCATTCCGTAGAGAACGAAACACAAACTTCCGGCGAAACTTATTATTTTCAGCACCATGATTGACTAGAGTTTATCAAAAAAATCTCTCTTTATTCAATCCTATTCTACCTTGTATGAGTCGACGATATTGCGTACGGTTTCAGAAAGTTTTTCGTTGTTCTCAGACGTACCTGAAGACTCCTCTGCAAACATCTTGATCTGCTTGAGCCTGTCAGACGTATGTGCAGTACTTGCAAGAATATCTGTTGAAGAGGCTGAAATCTGCTGCATTCCCATTGCAATTGCGGCCGTCTCTTCATTCATCGTATCAGATGCCTCTGACATTTCAGATGAAGACTTTGTCAGAACCCTCATCATGTCAAGGATTTCCTTTGCACCGGCTGCCTGTTCGTTCATGCCCTGCTGAATCTGCTGTACCGATCCCTGAAGTGAAGTAACCTTTTCTCCAAGGCGTGCAAATGCCTTTTCGCTCTTTCCGGATGAATTAACCATCTCACCAACTGCAGCTTCGATATCATTAATAATCGACTTGATGGAACCTGTCTGATGTGCAGAAGTTTCTGCAAGATTACGGATTTCCTCAGCAACAACGGAAAATCCGCTTCCTGCCTCACCGGCATGAGCAGCTTCAATTGCAGCGTTCATGGCCAGAAGGTTTGTCTGACTTGCAATGCTTGTAATGATTTTGTTTGCCTCATACAGGTTCTGTGCCATCTGCTGAATCTTTACAATCTGCTCGGTAATGTTTCTCTGGTTTGCAATATTTGCATTTGTTTCTGCTACGATTTCATTGTATTCGGAACTGATTTTACTGATTGTATCGTCAGATGCATCAATTGTTGCCGTAATCTGTTCAACGGAAGAAGAAGAGCGGCTTACGGCTTCAGACTGTTCCTGAACCTTTGAACTGAACGAAACAATGGATTTTCTGAATTCACTGACTTCACCGTTGATCTGGTTTACAAGGTCAGCCTGGTTGTTTGCCTTTCCTTCAATTACATCAATATCATTTTCTGCTTCGCCGACCATTTCTGTCATCTTGATACTCTGTTCAAGCATTTCCGCACTGTTGAACGAAAGGTCATTTACTGAAGAAGATACGGTTTTTACCATATTTTGCATTGTATCCATGACACGGTTGCAGGCTGCAGAAAGTTCACCGATTTCGTTGTCGCCGCCTACAGGGATTCGTACAGTAAGGTCACTTCCACCTCCTGCAATTTCCTGCATCCTGCCGACGACATTATTCATTTTCTTAAAGAAGAAATGAATAATTACCATGAAAACGGCAAGTGCAAGCAGTATTCCAAGCACTGTAAAGACAAGCATTTTTATCTTCATGGTTGAAATTGTTTCCATAAGTTCATATGCAGAAAAATCTGCGCCAAGGAAACCGACTACGTTTCCGCTTCCGTCTGTGAGCGGATAGTAAACCGTCGTAATAAAGCCCCATTCTTCCTGCTCTTCAATTTCTGAGCTGACGATTTCACCATTTCTCATGCATTCAAACGGAGCATCACCGTAACTTTCAATATCTTCTTCCGTTCCAATCGGAGAAAAATCATCATTCGGGTCACTTACAAGCGCACTTCCGTCTACGACATATACGAAGTTTGTTCCTTCTTTCTGAATCATCGTATACAGATACTTGCATCCGAAAATTTCCTTGAGTTCATACAGTTCGGCATTGAGCTCTTCATAATAAGGATCTTTCTCGTCCAGTGATGAAGCAAGCCTGAGGAAATCATCCATATTTATTTTTTCAGCGGCTTTTTCAACGGCATTCTGTCCGACGCGCGAAAAAGACTCGACTGAGGAACTTTCAATTCCCTGTATGCCTGTAAATGCAACGATTCCGCTTACGAGAAGAATACACACGATATTAAACAGCATGAATTTAAACTTGTAGCTGGACGTAAATTTCATAAAAACTCCTCCGGAACACAAAAAATGCTCACCAGACAAAAAAATAGAGTAATAAAAATTATAATGCAGGTGTTTCAAAAAATAAATCAAATTCCTGAATTACAAAACAGTTTGCCAATTTATGCATTTATATTTATAATTATAGTCTATGTATTCTAGGGAACTTCTTCCCCCGCCGGAACATCTGATTCACAACGGAACGCCTGTATTCGGAACATTCGAAGGCCATCCGGAAAAACTGGATATCCGCGGAGTAAGAACGCCTTTTGGTAACATCAATCTTCCTCACGTTTTTACCGACATAAGGATCAGAAGCATCCTGTCATTTTCTTTTGAAGCCGGCGACTACATCGGAAACATAGATTTCTTTGACGAAAAGGCCTTCGGTTTTGCAGAACTTGTTTTATGGAACAAAGAAACCGGCCGGAAATTCTCATACAACACCTTCATGGGGCCGAGAAGACGCTTTATCCCGCATTCACTTGAAAAGGGTTTCTGCTCAAGCTTTAAGAAAAAAAGATACATACGAATAAGCTGGAATCATGCACTGAACAGAATCTCGCTTGTATTCAACATGAAGGGCGATTCTTTAAGGCCTGATGCACGAGGAGCTTTCTCCGGAAGATTCATGAACGAAAACACATGTGAAATAACTTCCGTAATTCCGCACCCGGTAAAAAGACGCTGTTCGGCTACATATACTGCAGTTTCTGACATAAAGGGCTCCATCTTCCTCGGAAAAACAAAATTCTCTGACGAAGTAAGCCCGGGGGAACTGTCCGGTACATCGATACTCAGAATAAACCGTTCCTATTATAAATTTTACAACAGCCGTGAAAGCCTTGCTGCATGCGGAGAGGTAAACGGCAAAAAAATCGGCTTTATACTTTCACAGCAGGCAGAAGATGCCGTTGAAACTGACACTTACAACGAGAATATTCTGATTGTAAACGGAAAGTGCATTCCGCTTCCGTCAGTTACGATAACCCACCCGATGGGAATTACGGAAAAATGGGTCATTCAGGATACGGAGAATATGGTCGACCTTACGTTTACTCCGAAATCTGACAATTTCCGCGAACTGTCCCTTTTTGTAATGAGTTCAAGAATACATACTGTTTACGGCGTATTCGAAGGTTCACTCAGGATAAGTGATGATGAATGCATCGGACTTGATGGATTTGAAGGCATAGCTGCAAACCAGTTAATGCGTCTATAGATGAGGTACTGCAATGGCTGACGATTTTTCAGGACAAAAGAAACCTGCTGCCGTCTGGGAACCGGGAACCCTCGACAATACGAGGCGGAACATCGGACCTATTGATCAGGCAGAAGCCCAGAAAATGATAAAAACTCTGGGCGGTGAAATTCTTGCAGAAAAATCGGCTCCCATCGACTATTCAGCCTTTCCGCGCAAGGACGTACATTATACGCACAGGACATCAGGAAAGTCTTCTTCAGACGTATCGCAGCTGAATTCAAGGGCTTCCTCATCTTCTTCATCTTCAAAGAAAGAAACAAAAGTAATCGGCTATGCCGCAGGAACTAAAAAATCCCGCCTCAGTTCAGACGGGCTTCCTGAAATTGCCGCAAAAGAAAGAAACCAGATGGACAAGCTCATGATGAGCGATGAATACAAGATCAAGCCGAATTACGGTTTCTTCAATTTCGTACGTCTGTTCAAGAAAGACGGCCGCGAATCCCTGAGAAAATCATTTACCGAGCATACGGTTAAAATGCATGTAGAGCACCTTCAGAGTTTTGTAACGGCAGTAAAGTCACTGATTCAGGTTTCTCCGGATACATACAAATCCAAGATTCAGACCGCAACCGAACTAAAATTCAAATTCCTGAGGACGGTCGGCGGCTGGACGATGCAGACAATAAAGCTGCTTGCAATGGACATTCAGGACAATGCTGATACGGCAAAAGTTGCAGACATGATTCCGCTTACGAAAGCCATATACAAGGACCTGATAAAGATCTACTACATCGGCGAAACCAGTATTTCCGGATTTTTCAAGGAAATTTATTCCGACATCATCAAATACCCGAAAGTTGACAAAAACAAAATCCTTACGCTTTCAAAGAGCGCGCTAACGGAATGGATTTACGTATATTCACAGATAATCCGCGGAATGTATCCTCTTCTCATGAGAATGTGCAGTCCGACATACGAGCACTTCCCGCATTTTTTCAACGTACAGACAGGAGCAATACTCAACTTTCTCGGCCTGACTAAATTTGACCTCGTAATAGCAGAGAAAAAGAAAAATCCCGCAAAAAAGGATGAAGCCAAAAAGGCAGAGGAAGAAAAAGCTGCTGCAGAAAAGAAAAAGCCTGAACTTATCCGCGGTCAGAAAAATGAAGTCGTTAACGCAGGAATCAAGCTTCTCGAACAGCTGTTCCCGGACGCAGGCTTTTCTCATCTTGACAGCATGCCGGACATGTATCCGTACTTCCAGCCGCTCTATCAGTTCTATGACGGCTACAACATGCTTTCACCTGAGAATCCGCTTCAGGTTACTGTTACACTCCTGAAAATTACTGAAGACATCTTCCAGGGCTGCCGTAACATTGTTTTCACCGAAGAAAACGACGGTTCTGCAGAAAACGCAAAGGATTCCCTTTCTACTGTCCTGAATGAATGGTCTCTGTACCGTGAAACACTTTTTGAAAAAGACTACGGAGAACAGCTGAGAAACTATGTAAACCAGCTCTATTCTTCCCCGGACTACAAAACAAGCCTTTACGGAAAGAAGCAGATTACGTCAATGCTCTGGCAGACAAAATACAATTTCCTTCCGTTCTTTGAATTTAACCAGATTCTTCTTGAAAAACCTACGAACGATGCAAAATACAAGCCGCTGTGCCTCAGGACGGACTTTATGCGTCAGTATCTGAGCGTTCTTTCGAAAAACATAGACCTTGCAGCTTCAACAAAGGCAAAAGTTATGGGTATTTCAAATCCGTGGCAGAAATATTCGTTCGACATTCCGAATGTTGTTTCAAAGCGCATGGACGTTCTTCTCGGTGCAAAACGCCCTGAAGGTGAAACTGCAGCCACAAACGCAAACCTGATAAAATATGCGCTGTGCATAGTTTCCGTACTCGACTGGTGGGTAAACAATCCTGACAGTCCGGCCTATTCAACTGATCCGACAAAAATCTACAGGATTAACGAAAAAGACGGCGGTCCGAGCTTCAGCGTACCGGTCAGAAACGATCAGAACAAACTGTTTACTGAAAGCATAAAGAAAAACATTGCTGCAAAGCAGCAGTCCTGAACTTTCCTCAGTTACTGGTCACATTTAGCCTGATCGAGATCCTCAATCTTCGGCATGCCGGGTTCATTCATTGAATCTTCCCCGGCCTTTTCTTCACGTCTGGAAGCATTTGATTTCCATGAAATGACAAGCATTATCACGCCTGCAACAATCAGCATGAATCCGCTGAATTTTACGATTGAAACTGCAATTTCATGGAATGAGAACATAAAGAAGATTCCGGCAAGAACGAGCGAAATGAAAACTTCTACCAGAGGTGCAAAAACGGATATTTTATTTACCTTAAGGCGTATGATACCGAATACCTGGATTCCGGCAGACACTACAAAATAAGCTGAGAGAACAAGAGCCCCTGCCTGTACGACAGTAAGTTCAGAATCAATTCCGAGAACAAGAATGGCTGCAGCAACTGCAAGTCCGGTAATGATGCTCATAAGTCCGCGTACCAGCATCATGGTACGGTAAAGTTTTTCCTGAAGAATCCGCCTCGATGCTGCAAGGATAAAGATTCCGTTGATGAAAACAGCCGAACTTACAACGATTTCATTCATGGCGATGAATGCGTCTTTTGAAATAGCCAGAAGTATTCCGGCTGCCAGAAAAATAATGCCTAAAAAAGTCCTGTTCATATGGATAATAATAATTCACACATGAGCAAAAGTCCATATTCCAGAGGCACTTGTAAAAAGCAGATTTACACTCAGATATTTTTAAAAAATCTTTTTCACCTTATTGACAGTGTCCGCAGTTTTTTGTTATAGTCTTAGAGCATCAATTGGAGCGATGGCAGAGAGGCTGAATGCACCGGTCTTGAAAACCGGCATACCGCAAGGTATCGGGGGTTCAAATCCCTCTCGCTCCGATTTTTTTTTGATGTCGCTCGGAGGTGTGGTAGAGCGGTAATACAACGGATTGCTAATCCGTCGGTTCCCCAAAGGGCCGGGCAGGTTCAACTCCTGTCGCCTCCGTGTACCAACACCTTTTTTTATAGTGTTGAGAGACGAGATTGTAGCTCAGTTGGATAGAGCGCCACCCTGCGGAGGTGGAGGTCGCACGTTCGACTCGTGTCAGTCTCAACGTGAAGGTCTGCTTAAACGCAGACCTTCTTTTTTGCAGAGCCCCTGGATGAGCTCAGATGTCCACACATAACTGTTAGAAAACCATGTCAGAGCCGGAAGGCAGCAGCATTATCTTTCTAGTTGTGGTGCTGGAAGTTATCTGAGCTCTTCCAAGGGCTTTTTTTATTAAACTTTTGTTATATTCTAAATGTTTTCTTACCGTTTTCTTATTTTTTTTGATTTTCGAAATCTCCATGCTATAATTAACAGTGTTCATAAAAAATTGATAAACTGGAGGAGAATTTTTATGAAAAGAACAAAAATGTTTGCACTGGTATTTTCACTTGTTGCCGGTCTCGGTTTTTCTGAAACAGTTGAAAATATCATAAAAGTTTTTACGGACCTTGACCGCGTTCCTGACTACTGTTTTTCTACAATCCTCATTGATAACATCGAAAAAAACGGCAAGGTTGAACACATGGAAGTGAAGCAGTACGGAGGTGGAAGCAACGGACTTAAAAACACTGTATTCAACTTTATATCTCCGTCATCTGCAAAAAATACACGAATTCTTCAGGCTGAAAAAGTTGGCCGCGCAGACGACAGATGGATTTATCTCCCTGACCTGAGGCAGACACGCCGCATCCCGATGGGCGACAGATACAAGTCATTCGTAGGAACAGAACTTACTTACAATGACATGACAATCCGCAAGGTCGATGAAGACAAAAATGAACTTGTAGCTGAAAATGAAGAAATTACCGTAAACGGCAAAAAATATAACTGCTGGAAAGTAAAATCTACACCACTCAAGCACAACGACGTTGAATACGGATACCGCATTTCATGGTTTGACCAGAAAACCTATGTTCCTGTAAAGATTGAATTCTATGACAAGAAAAATGCTTCAAAGGTAATCAAACTCTATGAGTGCGAAAAACTTGAAATGGTTAAGGGTTCTACAGGAATTGAATATCCTCTCCGCCGCAGCAATATGTTCACAAACATGATAACAGGACGAAAATCCAGGATTATGGTAAAGGACTTTAAATTCGACGAGAAGATTTCTGACACCTACTTTACACAGAACTGGCTTCAGACAGGAAAAGCTAAATAAATCATGTACTGCAGAAAATGCGGTTCCCCCTGCGCAGATGATGATATATTCTGCGCAAGGTGCGGAACAAAACTGGAAAAAGTTTCTACTCAGCAGGATGCAGGACAGCAGGTTCCGCCGGAACAGAAAAAAGCTGATGCCGGCCGGGAAATAATTCCTGCATCTGGAAAATCAAATCCCGGTGGCTTCCTTACAGCCGTATCAATCGTAAACCTCGTAATCAGTTCAGTAGGATTACTTTATACCTCCATCGTAATAATCGGACGGAATCACATTCTGTTCAGCCTGCTTTCAGAGCCGGTTTCATTTATATGCCTTTACGGAATAGTCTACTACGGCTTCATGATGTTTTCATCGATTGTTGTCATTAAAAAAGAATCCCTCGTTAACACGCCTAAATATGGAATTGCCATCATCTGGATGACTGTCGGTTCCTTTGCTGTTCCGTTCCTTATCGCTTACAGCGGACTTGATGTAGAGGACTATTTCTTTTCGATGATTCCGCTTAATATAATGTTTAACTGGCCTTTAAGGTTAACCTTTGCAATTCTCTACAGGATTGCAGCAGATAAATCATTAAATAACAGTGAGGTAAAAAAATGACATGTCCAAAATGCAATGCCGTCATTAACGACGACTCAGAATTCTGTACAAAATGCGGAACACAGCTCAAGAAAAAGGATTCAAAAACCTACGCATCAATTAAACTTGATCCGCCGGATCCCCTGTTCAAGCTTGTCGGTATGCTTTTCGTACTTGTAGGAATCGCAGGAATTGCCGCAAATATTGTCGGAATTGTTTTCAGAAGCAAGCTCTTTGATGAACAATATGATGAGAACGCAGTCTTCTTTGCAATCGCAGCCTGTGTCTACGGAATCATGTTCTGCTTCCTTTATGCAATTGCAGGTTACAGGGCATACAGGCAGGATGACATTCCAAGCTGCTGCGGATGGGCAAAAGCACTTCTGTGGCTGACTGTCGGAGCCTGTGCATTCTACTATCTTTCATCATCGGCACTGGGCGAACGTTCAGTATTCTCAAATATCGTTGCCCAGGTTCTTATCGTATGGCCGATTGCCTTTATGGTTCCGATGTCATACTTTGCACTCGCCTCAAAAGCAAAGGCAAAACTTCCGAGAGCCTAATCCTTAAGAGCCCTGATTCTTTCAAGAAGAGGCGGATGCGAATAGTTGAAAAGGCTGTAGATGCGCGGCACCTGTAATTCTGACAGGTTTTCCCTGTTAAGCTTTATGAGTGCCGAAACCAGGTGTTCTCCTGTTCCGCACAGTTTTTTCGAAAAAGCATCCGCTTCAAATTCATCTTTTCTGCTGAAATAATTCGTGACGGGATTAAGTACGATTCCCCATGGTCCGAATACAAGTGACAGCAGGAAAATCCCCGCAAACATTAATTCAATTTTTCCGGCACTGAAAGTAAACCCGAATGCTTCGTACAATGAAGGCGTACTGAGTACAAGGCTTGCGGCAAACAGTAGGGCATAAATTACAGGAACGACAACGAGCATTCTTTTAATGATGTGATGTTTTTTATAGTGCCCTAGTTCATGAGCAAGCACCGCTTCGATTTCCTGTGCCGTCATCTGTGAAATTAAGGTGTCATACAGGACAACCCTTTTGCTTTTGCCGAAACCCGTAAAATAAGCATTTGAATGTCCGCTTCTTCTCGATGCATCCATAACGTACAGTCCGCTTGCCTTAAATCCGCATTCAGTCAGCAGCGATTCAAGACGGGTTTTTAATTCACCTTCCTCAAGCGGCGTAAATTTATTGAACAGCGGTGCAATGAACATCGGATAAATGACGCTCAGGCCGAGACTGAACACAAGATATGCCGTTGCAAGGAAGAACCACCAGTACACTTCAAAATGACTGAATATGAATACAAATACACAGATCAGCGGAACAAATATTATGAGTCCGACGATCACTGACTTAATCAGGTCTGCAATCCACATTCCGGCCGTCATATTCGAAAAACCAAAAGTCTTTTCAATACCGAATTCTTCATAAAGCGAAAAAGGGATTCCAAGTATAAATGCAGGAACTTCGCAGGCCACAAAGAAAAGCGGAATTGAAACATAAGGACTTAAGTTCTGGTTCAGTATCGTATAGAAAATCGACGGATAAAAGCCGGAGAAAACCAGATAAGCCGTAAGTGCGGCAGAGAGAATTACCTCATAGATTCCTGTTTTGTAGCCGGCATTTCTGTAGAGCACGGTTTTTCCGGCAGTTGCTTCATCAAGGCAGCCGCGTACTTCTTCCGGGATTTCCTTTCCGTGCTTTTTTCTGAAATTAAAATCAATTGTTTCCAGAAGGATGTCTGCAATGACACCAAGAGCCGTTCCGGCCAGAAATAAAATCAAAAAAATGTTCATATTACAACCTTTTTTTCAGCGGACGAGTTCGTTGTTCTGAAAAATATCTCCGTTTCTGTATGCAGCAAGCAGGTCTTCAAGTTCGCTGATTACTTCCCTGATTTCCTGTCCGCGGTCAGTATCGGCAACATAATGCCTGCGCGGGAATTTTTCAACCTGAATTGTTTCGCTTACGATATCGGAATCTGTCTGAATTACGTTTTCTGCATTCGTAAATT
The DNA here is from genome assembly GCA_002394465.1 of Treponema sp. UBA4328. Lineage (GTDB taxonomy): Bacteria > Spirochaetota > Spirochaetia > Treponematales > Treponemataceae > Treponema_D. Next base: position 16,332 of record DGTU01000074.1, read on the forward strand.
TTTCATGGACGACCAGCCTGAGTCCGTATGAGTTACAGACAAGCGTGTAACCGGCAATTCCTGTTTTTTCATGGTAGGCAGCACTGAATCCGCCGTCAATGATAAGGAGCTTTCCGCCGCATTTTATCGGTGAGTCGCCTTTTTTAACTTCCTGAGGAACATGTCCGTTGATTATATGTGCCGTTGCAGGATCAAGTCCGAATTCTTCAAGCACAGAATCAATCGTACCTGTATCTTCAAGTTCATCATAATAATGATTTTTATGTTCACGGCTGGCTTCCCTGTCGTCAATGAACATGTTTTCGAAGGTTGCCATTTTATCTTTACCGAACAGCGGAGATTTAGGACCTGTCCACAGATACCAGAGGATATTTCCGCCCTTCTCCCTTTCTTTTGAACCGTCCTTTGAAAAATATCCGCGGCGTGCCCACAGTTCAAATTCATCGTACAGGGCCTTTCCGCTCAGCGTTTTTCCGTAAATTCTGGCAGAAAGGAATTTGCCGTCCTTATCAAGCGGAAGGCAGCCGTGATAAAGCAGGTTTCCGTTGAATACCTTGTAGAGGTTGCCCTTGCGGAAAAGGAACTTAACGTGTGTCTGGAGTTTCTGGCAGTGTGTAAACGAATAACAGAGTCTGTTCATGACGACAGTTTCTTCTTCGCTGAGGCGTTCAGGATTTTCATGATCCATTGTCGGAAGGTCCGTGGAATTAAGCTGCCATTCGCGGCCGTCGATTGTTACCGTCTTTTTGTTCCAGTCAATTTTGTCGAGAATCAGCCTTTTTTCCATTTCAAATTCAGGATTTTCCTTAATGAGCTGATGTTCAAGCTTAAACTGAATGACGGCTATCGCCTTGTGAACCGCATGCCTGTCCATATGGCCGTAAGCCTGCATGCAGAAAGTTACCAGCGGAGTAAGGTTGATTCCGTAGCCTTCTTCAAGAACGTCAAGATTGTTATAGCGGGCACAGAGTCTTACTACGTTTGCGATACAGGCCTTGTTTCCGGCAGCAGCTCCCATCCATACAACATCATGATTTCCCCACTGAATGTCGAGGGAATGATAATTGAGCAGGCTGTCGAGAATGATATGCGGTCCCGGCCCCCTGTCAAAGATGTCGCCGATAATGTGAAGGTGATCTATTACAAGCCTCTGAATCAGGTTGCAGAGTGCTTCGATAAGTGCATCCGCTGCGCCGATCCTGATGACTGTCTGAATTATTTCGTTGTAATATGCCTGCTTGTCGTTGATTTCTTCCTTTTCGGTTATAAGCTCTTCAATAAGGTATGCAAAATCCTGAGGCATGGCCTTGCGTACTTTTGAACGCGTATATTTGGAAGAAACACGTCTTGTCATTGCAACAAGCCGGTGAAGCGTAACTGCATACCAGTCATTCATATCAGGTTCAGTCAGTTTTACGCGCTCCAGTTTTTCCTTAGGATAATAAATCAATGTCGCAAGGGCACGCTTGTTTGAAGACGTTTCAGTATTTCCGAACACTTCCTCTATCTTGGTTCTGATTGAACCTGATCCGTTTCTCAGTACATGGCTGAACTGTTCGTTTTCTCCGTGAATGTCAGTAAGAAAGTGCTCCGTTCCCTTGGGAAGACTGAGGATTGCCTGGAGGTTTGCTATTTCAGTAATTACTTCACGTTCAGTCGGGTACTGACGCGCAAGAATTGTCAGGTATTTTTTATTCAGTGTCATTTAAGTTCAAAAACCTTTTCGCCTTCGAAGAATGTTGCATTAACCCTGCCTGTCAGTTTTGTGCCTTCAAGCGGAGTTGATTTACCCTTGCTGAAGAATTCGGCAGGATCAACGGTCCAGGTTTCGTCAGGTGAAACAACAACAAGATTTGCATCATATCCCGGGAGAAGCCGGCCTGAATCCTGATGGAGCATGCGTGAAGGATTATCGCTCATGAGTTCCGATACTTTTGAAAGCGTCATTCCTTCAGCCTTGACCAGAACCGTATTGCAGACAGCGAAGGCAGTTTCTATTCCTGAAAAGCCCGGTGAACCGGCAGCCTTGTCTTCGAGCGTATGCGGTGCATGGTCAGTTCCGATGCAGTCTACGGTTCCGTCCCGAATTGCCTCGATTAAAGCGCGCCTGTCCGATTCACTGCGAAGCGGCGGATTTACGAGCGCGCGGATGTAAGGGTAATCAGTTCCGACCATCGAAAGATGATGCGGAGTAACTTCGACGGTACAGTCAAAGGCAGAAGCTGTTTCACCCTTCTTTATCTGCTGTTTTGCACGGCGTACTGCATCCATACTCACCTTTGTTGAACAGTGGCAGATATGTATGTGACAGCCGGCGAGTTTCGCAATTTCAATATTACGTTCAGTAGCAATGTCTTCTGCGAGGGCGAGGAGACTGTTTGCAGCGGCAAAGTTTCCGTCAATTTCAAAATTAACTGATTCAGGAACGTTCTTTACTTCTGCATGAATCCTTCCGGCAGGGATTTTATATTTTTCCATGAAGCCAAGGGCCCGCTGACGGTAAGGTTTTGCAGACTGGCTCAGGCTTGAATCTTCACAGTGGCAGGCAACCGTTATTCCGCGCTTTCCGGCCCGTTTCATTCCTTCGAGCATTACAGAAGCATTTGTAACGTCTCTTCCGTCTTCTGAAATGACAGGAATTTCGTTTCTGTCTGCATTGTCTATTTCTGAAGTATCAGTACCTTCAAAATCTTTTGTAATGCTTATTGTCTGGAAGGTTCTGGCAAGCTGGCGTTCTGAAGCTTCCCTGTTGATGTCGAGGGCCATTTTTACTGTTGATACTACCGGCTTTGTATTCGGCATGAGAACCATGGTTCCGAATCCGCCTGCAGCAGCAGCCTTTAATCCTGAATCAAGGTCTTCTTTCTGTGTCTGTCCCGGATAGCGGAAGTGAGCATGCATGTCTACGAAAGACGGCATAACCGTCATTCCGTGAGCATTATACAAAACGGGCTTTCCATTTATTTCTTCTTCCGTAAGGACTGCACCGGCTGCTTTAAGTGCAGCATGCGAGGTATCACACCGGCACAGCGAAATGCCCTGTATTTTTTTGTTTTTTACGACAATAATACCCGGACTGCTGATATGAGAATCTGTCAGAACGGTATTGTATATAATCAGAATTGAATTTTTCATGTATCTATCCTATCAGTCCGGCTGAATGCGGTGCATCACAGTATTCACAGCGGTACTGCTTTTTCTCGCGGTTTACCAGCCTGAAGGTGTGCGAAACATAATTTTCTGTTGCGGTAATACAGCGCGGATTCTTGCAGTGAATGACATTTTCAACCCTGTCCGGCAGTTCCATCTTGATCTTGCGGACAATCTGTTCGTCCTTGATTACATTGATTGAAATATTCGGATCAATGAAGCCGAGAACCGAATAGTCGATATTGATGATGTTATCAACCTTTATGATGTCTTTTTTTCCGCTTTTCTTGGAATTAACGTTCATTATGAGCGCACAGCAGAAGGGAGCCTTATCAAGTCCGAGATAGTGGAATATTTTTGCACCCATTCCGGCGGTAATGTGATCTATTACAAGTCCGTTTTTTATCGTATCTACGTTCAGCATAAAAATCTCCAGTAAAAATCTATATGGCTCCGGTAATCTTTGCTATCAGAGCCATCCTGATATACATTCCGAATTTAACCTGCTTAAAGTAGGCTGCACGCGGATCTTCATCAACTTCAGGCGCAATTTCGTTTACCCTTGGCAGCGGATGAAGGACTATCATGTTTTTGCGTGCGAGGGTCATCTTTGCATTGTCGAGGATATAACTGTCCTTGAGGCGTATATAATCCTGTTCGTTGAAAAACCTTTCTTTCTGTACGCGGGTCATGTAAAGGATATCGAGGTCGCCGATTACATCCTCAAGGCGTTCTGCTGTCGTATACTGAACCCCGGCATTATCAAGGTAATCCGTGATGAACTCAGGAACCTGAAGTTCTTTCGGGCTGATGAAGATATATTTATTTGCCTTGTAGCGGCTCATTGCTTCTGCAAGGGAATGAACCGTACGTCCGAACTTAAGGTCACCGCAGAATCCGATTGTATGGTCTTCGAAACCGCCCTTAAGTGCACGGATTGTAAGCATATCCGTCAGCGTCTGTGTCGGATGAAAGTGAGCTCCGTCACCGGCATTAATTATCGGACAGGATGCATATTTTGTTGCAAGAAGGGCTGCGCCTTCCTTTGGGTTTCGCATTGCAATAACGTCAACGTATGAAGAAACCGTTCTTATTGTATCTGCCAGTGATTCGCCCTTGGAAGTAGAACTGTTCATCGCATCACTGAAACCTTCAACGGCACCTCCAAGATGAAGCATCGCAGCCTCGAAACTCAGCCTTGTTCTTGTGCTCGGCTCAAAAAAAAGTGTCGCCAGGATTTTCCCGCGACACACGTCTTTAAAAGAAGAAGGATCAACAATAATCTGTTCTGCCAGTGCACAAAGTTCATCAATTTCTGCAACGGTCAGATCGCTTGGTTTTATAAGATTCATACCTTTTAACATAAGGTCATGATAACACATAAGACGCAAATGTGCTATAATTCCTCCATGATTCTTTCAGTAACTTTTTCAAAACCTGTAAAAAACATTGAACAGATTCTCGGCAGGGATTATACAAAAATCAAAATCCGGCGCTCAGTGTCTTCATCACTGATGAACAGAAATAACTACGCAGCCGAACTGTATACAAAAACCCAGGTTTTTCATAAAAATTTTACCCGGGAAGAACTCGACGCCTTTATCACTCAGCATGCAGGAACGACATTCAAAAACACGGTTGAGCGCACGGAAACTGAAGAAATCACCCTTCTCGCAAATAAAAAAGGCAAAACCTCACGTATAGTAAAAAAACTTTCGGCCCCGGAAAGCGTAAAACTCACCGGAGGGCAGAAATCAAAAAACTATCTTCTCCGCGAAGGAGAGCCTGTTCCTTTCCTTGTACTGCTCGGAATCATGAATGACCAGGGAAAAGTCCTTGCAAGCAGGCACGATAAATTCCGGCAGATAAACCGTTTCCTTGAACTGCTTGATGACATCATTCCGTCCGTTACAAAAAACACTGACGGTCCGCTTAACATCGTGGATTTCGGCTCAGGGAAAAGTTACCTCACGTTTGCAGTCCAGTACTTTATGGAAAACGTCAGGAAAATTCCGTGTAATGTTTTCGGCCTTGACCTCAAGAAGGACGTAATCGAATACTGCTCTTCCGTTGCAGAAAAACTGAATCTCAAAAACATAAGTTTTGCAGTCGGCGACATTTCTTCGTTCGGGGAAAACAAAAAACCTGACATCATCATCACCCTTCATGCCTGCGATACGGCAACTGACTATGCCCTCGACTATGCAGTAAAACACAACGCCGGCGCAATACTGAGTGTTCCCTGCTGTCAGCATGAAATAAACTCTCAGCTCAATAAAAACTCCCTTCCGAAAGAATCAGCGTTCAGGCCGCTTCTCAAATACGGAATCATAAAGGAACGCCTTTCAGCCCTCATTACGGACACCGTGCGCGCTGAACTCCTTGAAGCCGCCGGATATTCAGTTCAGGTGCTGGAGTTTATCGACGAAGCAAACACCCCGAAAAACCTCATGCTAAGGGCAGTAAAAAATCCGTCTGCTTCAGCAAAACCATACGAATCAAGACTCCTTAAAGAACTCGGCGTTTCCCAGACCCTGCAGAACCTTTAGTCACCCGGCATATAATTTGAATAGCCACAATTCCGGGTATATTAAACTTCATCATTTTGTGTTCTTGTGATAAAATGTTTTCGTTATGGAAAAAACTTTATTGATAGCCGGAAAAGAACTTCCGCAGGGTGATGATTTTGCAGCCGGAGCAATGGCCCACAACCGCTCCGTCCTGATTACCTGCAGTTCCGGTACGCCTGAAACTTCAACTACCGGAGCAAATCCGGTTTCCTGGAACCGCTCTTCACCGATTTCTGCACGTTCAGTAATAATCAGCTGCATGAACCAGACAAATTCATTCGATGAAGCAGTCCTTGTTTTTGATGAAGGCATGTTTGCTTCACAGTTTGAAGAAGTTTCTGCTTCTGACATTACACGCGTCCTCGAAGAACTTGTTGCAGGCTATCAGTACCTCAGTTCAGAAGTAATCGCAAAATTCAAGCACAATAATATCGGCCGCGAGCAGGTCCATGTCGGAAAGCTCGCCTTTGTATGGATTTCCGCACGCAGCCGTTCAACAGTAAACGTACATTTAAGC
>DGTU01000067.1 GCA_002394465.1 Treponema sp. UBA4328
CAAGCTGACGCATTTCATCAAAAATTGCACCACGGATTCTGGTAACGGCGTAAGTCTTGAATTTAACACCCTTGTCAAGGTCATATTTAGTTATTGCATCGAGAAGTCCGAACTGTCCGAAACCTACGAGATCATCAAATTCCATGCTTGCAGGGAGACCGATGCTTACCTTGCCGGCAACATATTTTACAAGCGGCATATACTGCCTGATGAGTTTGTCACGAATTGCAGAGGATCTGGTTTTCTTGAATTCTGCCCAGAGTTTATCTTCTTCTACTTCGTTAATTACCTGAGTTGTCTCAACATCCATATATTCTCATCCTTTTTGTCATTCTTTAGCCAAAACGGTTCTTATAGCCTCCGCCATTACAGCGGCATTCTGCTCTGCGGCCGGTTTTCCGTCAGAAAAAGTCGGCGCTGACGCTGAAACCGACGGAGATCCTGCAGAAGCAAATTCACTGTCGTTTATAACATCACCAGAGGATTCATTTTTAGAATCCGGTGACAATTCTCCGATATCCGGCAGTTCTCCAAGTTCATCAAGGACTCCGCCGGAACCAGAAGGCTTTTCCGTTTTTTGTACCGGTGCAGCATTATCAGCAAGATTAACCGGAACAAATGCCTGGGATGCAGGCTGTTCACCCGCATTTTCCTGCACAGGAGCAGCAGGCGGTTCTTCTTTCCGGACTTCTTCATCCGGCAGACTGTCAGGAGGTTCAAGTCCCGTACTGTCATCTGGAAGAACATCAAGTTCATGTTCAGTATCTGCCTTGTCATCACTCATCGGAGTTATTCCCGAAGAAGCAGTTTCCATGCCTTTATCTGCACTTTCGGAAACCTGAGTTTCAGCCCTCATTTCAGGAGGAACTGATTCAGTCCTGCTGACAACAAATTTCGGCCCGTTCTCGTCATCCGGAAGACTGTCATCATCAATCGTAATATCAACATTTGAGCCCTGAGCAGGCTGAAAATGTCCGTCTTCAGAAGAAGAGTCAGAGTCAGTTTTATCTATGGAAAGGAATTTCTGATAAATGAACGTAATACCGACGCACAGGGCACCAAACACTACCGCATAAATCAATGCATTAAGAAAGCAGCGTCCAATACTGTTCGACGAAATCAGTCCTATTACAAAAGACAGGGCGAAGCCGATAAAAGCGCAGATACCAACATTTTTCGGATTAAACACCCTTTTCCTCCCATATAAAAGATTAAGCCAAAAAAACCGTTAGGTCAAGTTTTATTTTTTTCTCAGGAATTTCCTCAGGAAACTTGTAACGCCTTCAGAACTTCCGGTATCAGTTTTTTCAATTCTTCCGATGATATGCTTTACACACTGTGCAGGCTTTGATGTCGGATTAACAATAATAAACGGTTTCTGCCTGATTACGCTTGCCTGAACTACAGGATCATCATAAACAAAACCGATATATTCAACCTTATAGTTAAGGAACTGAGCAACGATATTTATGATTCTTTCACTGATCCTTTTTCCTTCATCAGCTGAATGAACCCTGTTTACGAGAAGCTTAATGTTAATCTGGCGCTCAACAAGTTCAGTAGTGATGATCTTGATGATTCCGTATGCATCAGTTATCGCAGTCGGTTCCGGAGTAGTAACAACATAAACTTCATCTGCAGCAGCAACAAACTGAAGTACGTTATTTGCGATACCTGCACCCGTATCAATGATTATGATGTCAGCATTAGAAAGCTGCGCAAACTGCTTTGCAAAATAATCCAGTTCTTCAACAGAAAGGTTTGCAATCTTGGAAAAACCGTTTGCACCTGCAATAAATTTAATGCCGAATTCCGTATCAAGGATAATTTCCTGCATTGTTTTCTGTTTATTGATTACCTGCATGAGATTGTACTGAGGAACAATATTAAGCAGGACGTTTACGTTAGCCATACCAAGGTCTCCGTCGATAAGGATAACCTTTTTGCCGAGCTGGGCATATGAAATTGCCATGTTTACGGCAATATTAGATTTTCCTACACCGCCCTTTCCGCTTGTAATGGCAATAATTCTGGTTTTATGAGCTGATTTTCCATCAGAAGACGTGCTTCCCATAAATTCCCTGAGTTCCTGTGCCTGATCTTCCATTGTGCTATTCCTCCATTCCAATGAACATGTCTTCTATGTGGCCCCTGTCGACTTCAAAATCAACAAGTCTTTTCAAAAAGTAAATTACACCGGCTTTTTCAAAAAAGTTCGGAACTTTCTGTCCGTCCGTTATATATGAAACCGGCTTATGCTTTTCGGCAAGTACGCTTATTACGTTACCGAAAACGCTCGTCTCATCACATTTTGTAAGGATGACTGATGCAAAATTAAAAGGCTCATAATTCTGAATGATTTTCATCAGGTCACTTGCCTTTGTCGATGCCGTAACAGCCAGATAAACATCCGGAGTAATTCCCGGAACATCCAGAATTGCCCGCATTTTTCCAATGTTTTCATAATCATTCGGGCTGTAACCGGAAGTATCAATAATCAGTTCATCGATGGAATTTTTATAGTCATCATAAATTTTCTTAATGTCATCTACATTTTCAGCCTTATCAACCGGAATGTTCATTATTTCACCAAACGTTCTGAGCTGTGTTTCTGCACCGATTTTAAAGCAGTCAATCGTAATCAGACGTATTTTCGGCTGAGGAAGCCCCTTGTTTCTGGCTTCAATGATTTTATTAGCTGCAATTTTTGCAACTGTAGTAGTTTTTCCGACTCCCGTAGGTCCTACAAGTACCGTTACATGAGGCAGCTTTACATACACAGGTTTCGGAGCAATTTTTATTGATTCACCGATCCAGTCAACAACCTTTCTCTGAACGGCTTTAAAATCATCAAGTTCCGAAAGCGCAAATTCATCCTTAACGCGTGAAGAAATTGAATGAATGTATGAAAACGTAAATTCATTTGCAGAAAGCATGTCTTCAATCCGCTCAATCGTCGGATGCTTGTCTCCGACCGGAGTTGTTTTTGCGATGCTGTCAATTTTCTCTTCCAGGCTCTTTTTCATATCATCAATCTGATTTTTGATGAAAGATGCCTGTACAAGAGTATCTGTCTGAATTCCAGTATTCCTCAGGATTTCATTTTTAGCCTGTGAAAAATTTTCCTTTTCTTCCTGAGAACGGGTTTTAAGTACATATTTGGCACAGATCATTTCTTTCTGAAAGAAACCTAAAAATCCGCCGCTGAGTTTTGGTCGGAAGTCAACGAGATCATAATCAGTACCATACTGCTCAAAAAGCTTGCGCTTGCAGTCGTCGAGGTTTTTTCCCATTATTTCAAGCGGCGGTGTTTGAAACTGATTACCAGACATGTATTTCTCCAATTATCTCAAGATTTATATTTGAACCGGCTGCCATAACCTCACCAAATGACAGGACAACCGTTCCCGGAAGTTCACGGTCAATCGAAGCCTTAACCAGCTGCCTTACTTCCGGTGCACACATAATTACAGGAAGAAGGTTTTTCTCCCTTACGGAAGCAAGTACATCGCTTACGCCCTTAATCCACTTACGGCCGTCAACCGGATCAAATGCAACGAACGGCATGCTTCCGTCCTTAGGATCAACCTGGTGCTGAAGAATATATTCGCTGTCAGTCTGGCTGAGCTGTACGACACTAAGTTTTTTGTCGAGGTCTGCATACTGAAGACAGATCTGCGTTCCGAGCGCTTCACGAACCTTTTCGATGAGGAACCACGGATTATGCGGCATGTAGGTTCCGTAGTTTGCAAGCGTTTCGAGGATCGCAACAACATTCCTGATTGAAACCTGTTCGCGGAGAAGACCCTGGAAGACCTTTTCAATCTCACCGTAAGTGTATTTTCCTGTATTGAGGACTTCTTCAACGACAACAGGAGAAGTTTTCTTGATTTCATCGATAATCTTGGAAACTTCCTGTCTTCCAAGTATTTCAGCAGCATGAGCACGTATGATTTCAGTAAGATGCGTAGCGATAATGGTAGGCGGATCTACAACAACATAACCGTTTGACTCTGCTTCGGCACGGTTATCTTCGCTTACCCAGATTGCAGGCATTCCGAAAGCCGGATCATTTGTAGCTTCACCAGGAATTTCCTTTGTAACGGATCCGGTATTCATGCACATATAGAAACCCGGCTTGATTTTATAGTTT
>DGTU01000101.1 GCA_002394465.1 Treponema sp. UBA4328
GGTTTCCAGTCAAACGCAAAGACAATTCAGACTGCAGATACACTGCTTGAAACAGTACTGAGCCTGAAACGCTAAGGTTAATCCTGGAATCGTAATATAATCCTCACGGATAATTCCGTGAGGATTTTTTTTGTCCCCGAAAAATTGTATAATCTGATAGTGCTTGTTTCGGAATTTTACAAAGAATTATTCGGCTGCAAAACCTATAAAATTTCTCTTGATGCCGGCTGTACCTGCCCGAACAGGGATGGAACAAAAGGTTTTGGCGGATGCATATTCTGCAGTCAGAGTGGAAGCGGGGATTTTGCTGCTTCGAAAAATAAATCAATTTCTGAACAGGTAGAAGAAGCAAAAAAACTTGTTGAGAAAAAGATTTTTGGCAGAAGCGGAAACCGGGTCGTAAAATATATTGCATACTTTCAGAATTTCAGTTCGACTTACGGCGACTGCCAGTCTCTTATACGAAAGTACAGGGAGGCGCTTGAATGCACTGATATTGCAGGACTCGCCGTTGCAACAAGACCTGACTGCATAAGTGATGAAATACTTTCTGAACTTGCTTTAATTTCACAAAAATATTTTGTTCAGCTGGAACTTGGCCTTCAGAGTTCAAACGAAGTTACGGGGAAATTAATAAACCGCTGCTATACTGATGAAGATTACTGTAATGCCGTTAAAAAAATTAAAAAAGCTTCTCCTGCCATTCATATTGTTACGCATCTGATATTCGGACTCCCGGGGGAAACTGAAGACGACATGCTTGAAAGCGTTCGTTTTGTTGCAGGGAATAATAATTACAATATGACGTACTCAGGGTGGAACCGCTTTTATGGAATTAAAATTACGTCACTATATGTCCTTAAAGGTACGGTACTTTCAGGGATGTATGAGCGTGGAAAAGTAAAAACGCTGTCCGAGGATGAATATTTTAATCTTCTTGAAAAAACACTCCATCTTCTTGATGAAAACTGTGTCATTCACCGGCTTACAGGTGATCCGCCGAAAAACATTTTAATTGCACCCGAATGGCCGAAAAATAAAAAACGGATTCTTTCAAAAATTAATTATATCCTTAAAAAATAATTTGTGATAAAATAAGAATGCTATATAAGTTTACTGCTTTAAGGGGATTATTTTAATGCAAAAACGTGATGCGCAGTTCTATATAATTGGTGCAGGATTTGCCGGGCAGATGATTGCCAATGACATTGCGCGCAAGAAGGTTTTTGGAAGGGTTGCTGCCTTTCTTGATGATGATAAATCCCTTATCGGTACAACAATCGACGGAGTTCCCGTTCTCGGACCTATTGAAGCTGCTGCAAAAGTAGTACGCTGCGGCCGGAATGATGAAGCAATAATTGCACTTCCAAGCGCTCCTACGGAGAGAATTCATGAAATATTCAATGTACTTAAGTCCGTAAGGTTTGCCCATATAAGGATTCTTCCTTCTGTCAGTCAGATTGTTGATGGTGAAGCTCATCTTGTTCAGACAAGGGAAATCGATCCTCTTGATATTCTCGGACGGACGCCGGTTATAATCCCGCTCCATGAAAGCCTTCAGTATCTGCGGGGTAAGCGCGTACTGATTACCGGAGCCGGAGGTTCTATCGGTTCTGAACTTGCAAGACAGCTTTTAAGCGGAGGTGCTGAGCGCCTTTATCTTTTTGGTCACGGTGAAAATTCAATCGTAAATATATACAGGGAACTCAATCTTCTTCAGAGTGAAGGTGTAGGCGAAAAGGCAACGATTGTTCCGATTATCGGCGACATGAAAGACCGGGAATACATACGTTACATCATTAAGCAGACACATGCTGACGTAATATTCCATTGTGCTGCATATAAGCATGTTCCGATGATGGAAGAAAATCCGGTTGCCGTCATTGAAAACAATGTACTTGGAACTAAAAATCTTCTTGATGCGAGCCTCGAATCTTCAGTTCAGAGGTTCGTGCTGATTTCTACTGACAAAGCTGTTGAACCGTGTTCCGTTTATGGCGTGAGCAAAATGCTCTGTGAAAAGCTTGTACTTGAATCTTCGAAAAAGGCCGAAAAAGACCAGTCATTCATGTTCGTTCGCTTTGGAAATGTTCTTGGATCCCGCGGATCAATACTTCCGCTTTTTATGAATCAGATAAAGGCCGGAGGCCCGCTCACAGTTACGGATCCGCGGATGGAGAGGTTCTTTATGACGATTCCTGAGGCCTGTTCCCTTGTGCTTAAAACTGGCGGTGTCGGTACAAACGGGAAATCCTATCTTCTCGATATGGGGGAACCGGTTAAAATAATTGACCTTGCAGAACAGATAATCAGGTTTTCAGGACTTGAAGTGAATAAGGATATTGAAATAAAAATCATCGGTCTGCGTGAAGGTGAACGCCTTAATGAGCCGCTGTGGCTTGAAGAAGAAGAACCGCGCAAGACAGAACATGAAAAACTCCTTGAACTCAAAAACCTTGAAATGAACAGCAGTGAACTTGAGTCCCTTCTTGAAGAATTATACCCTGTCTGCCGTTTTGACGAAACTAAACCTGAAATGTACAGAAACAGGCAGAAACTTACCGAAATACTCAAAAAATATATTCCTTCGTATGCAAAGGCTCTTTCAGCAGAAAAAACTGTATGTTCGAAGGCGTTGTGAGGTAATATGAAAGTTCCGTTTTTTAAGCCGTCAATCGGCGAAGAAGAAAAAAAAGCCGTTCTTGATGTAATGAATTCAGGCTGGCTGACTACAGGAAAAGTTACTGCTGAATTTGAAAAAGAATTTGCCTCATATATCGGAACAAAGCATGCACTTGCAGTAAATTCAAATACAAGCGGAATGATTCTTGCAATGGAAGCCTG
>DGTU01000078.1 GCA_002394465.1 Treponema sp. UBA4328
TCATTGCAGAAAGCGCAGGGAAAATAACCAGTGCAGAAATGAGGAGTGAGCCGACAAGATTCATTCCGAGCACAATTACAACGGCAATAATTACAGCAATAAAAAGATTATAGAGCTTTGCGCGGGTTCCTGCTGCCTGCGCAAATGATTCATCGAATGTAACCGCAAAGATTTTATTATAAAAGATTATGAAGAGTGCAATCACGGCAAGGGAAAGCACCGTACACAGAATGACATCCTGAGTTCCGATTGTAAGAATCAGGGTTGAACCGAAAAGCGTCGTACATACGTCACCTGCAAGGTTTGCCGAAGAACTGAACACATTCATTATGAGGTATCCCATGGCAAGTGCACCGACACTTATCATGGAAACTGCCGCATCACCCTTTATCTTTGTATTTTTACCAGCACGCAGAAGCAGGACTGCAGCAATAACCGTTACCGGAAGAATGAGGTACATGTTATTCGACAGCTTCATTACCGAAGCTATTGTCATTGCCCCGAAGGCAACATGGCTCAATCCGTCACCGATAAAGGAGAATCTTTTTAATACGAGCGTGACTCCAAGAAGAGACGAACATAATGAAATGAGGATTCCGGTAATAAATGCATACCTGACGAAATCAAGTTCAAAGTATCCTAAGATTTGGTTTAACATAGTATTTCCTGATTTTATCCGCACAATCCTTGCAGTTTGCCGAATTAACAAATTCTTCTTTTGTTCCGTAGAAAGCATGATTTTTTGAATCAATGTGAAGGATATGCGTTGCGTGTTTCATGGCAGCATCAATATCATGACTTATCATTACGATTGTAATTCCGTCTTCATTCAGTTCTTCGATGAGCCTGTACATTTCCTCCGTCACTGAAGGATCAAGTCCTGTAACCGGTTCATCAAGAAGAAGCATTTTCTGTGTTGCACAAAGTGCCCGTGCAAGAAGAACCCTCTGCTGCTGTCCGCCGCTGAGTTCGCGGTAACATCTTTTTGCGAGATTAGTTATTCCGAGTTTGGCCATCGTTCTGGCCGCAAGAAGCTTTTCCTTTTTGTTATAAAAAGGCCTCAGTCCCATTCTCGCAAGACAGCCTGAAATAACTATCTCACGCACGCTTGCAGGAAAATCTTTCTGAACGTCAGTCTGCTGCGGCAGATAGCCGATTTCATTCTGCGCAATCCCGTCACCCGTTTCAATTTTCCCTGAAACAGGTTTGTGCAGCCCCAGCAGGGTTTTCATGAGCGTAGACTTTCCTGAACCGTTCTCGCCGATTATGCAGACATAACTTCCGGCTTCTATTTCAAAGGAGAGGTTTTCTATTATTGTCCTGGAATCATATCCAAGAGTCAGGTTTGAGCACTTAAGCTGAAACATCTTTTAGTTTGACTCCGCTGCACCCGGAAGACCGATGTCCTTTCTGAACTGCATGTCTTCAAAATGTATTCCATCCATTGCAGCATATGCCTTTTTCCATGCTTCCTCGAAGGTTTTGCCGAAGCATGAACATGCAAGAACGCGGCCGCCGTTTGTAACGAGACTGTGTTCATGCGTCCTTCTGCCTTCAATTCCGCCTGCAATAAATACCTTGGCACCGGCGGCACTGATTTTTGCCTCATCAAAACTGATCGGAAGGCCTTTTTTGTAGCTTCCCGGATAACCGCCGCTGACTGCAACCGGAGCAACCTGGAAACCTTCCTTCCATTTCATATTGAAGTCAGCAAGAGTTCCTTCAGTAATGGCTTCACAGAGTTCTGCAAAGTCAAAGTCCATGAGCGGAAGAACTGCCTGAGTTTCAGGATCGCCGAGGCGTACATTGTATTCAAGGGCTTTCGGTCCGTCTTTTGTAATCATGAGGCCGAAGAAAATAAATCCCCTGTAATCCATTTTTTCTGCAATAAGGCCCTTGAGTGTTGGTTCAAGGATATTTTTCTCAAAGAGCTGCATTGTTTCAGGAGTAACGTCAGAAAGAGGACATACGGCTCCCATTCCGCCGGTATTAGGTCCCTGAGCTCCGTCGAGAAGCCTTTTGTGATCCCTTGCAGGAAGGAAAGCTTTTATGCAGGCCTTTCCTGAGGCAGCAGTTTCTTTCGTAACGCTGACGGCTGAAAGAACAGAAATCTCAACTCCCTGAAGGTATTCTTCGATAACAAGTTTTTTTCCTGCATCACCGACCTGGCCGTCCATAAGATCGTTAACGGCATTTACAGCTTCTTCAACGGTTTTTGCAACAACGACACCCTTTCCGGCTGCAAGGCCGTCTGCCTTAACTACAATCGGAGCACCTTTTGCCCTTACGTACTCAACCGCATGCATTTTGTCTGTAAATGTCATGCTTGCTGCACAGGCAACTCCGTATTTATTCATGAATATTTTTGAAAGGTCTTTGGAAGCTTCAAGAGCCGCAGCCTTAGCCTTTGGACCGACTGTCGGGATTCCTGCATTCCAGAGGACATCGGCAATTCCGTCTGCCAGCGGATCTTCAGGGCCGACAACGGCAAGGTCAACTTTTTCTGTTTTTGCAATCTTAACCGCTGCATCATTAAGGGAAAGGTCTTTATAAGCCTCATCTTCCTTAAGGTCAATGTTACGGCATTTTGCTTCATGAGCAGTTCCGCCGTTTCCCGGTACGCAGATGACTTGATCAACTTTAGGGCTCTGTGCAAGCCTCCAGCTGATTGTGTGTTCCCTTCCGCCGGATCCGATAACCATTACTTTCATTTTTCTGTCCTTATATTCTGATTTTTATTTGCTAAATAATCTTTGCCAGCATTTTTGCTGCCATAATTATAAATATAATCTTTTCCTTTGCAAACGAACGTGCAGGCTTGTAAATATCAAAACACATCAGTGCTTTTTTTCTGCCGTCTTCATCTGAACAAAGAATTTCGATTGTCGAAGCAATTTTGGAATCAATGTACATTGAATGCATTTCTTTATCAATCGTATTGAAAATATTCGTATTATCAATATGCATATATCCGCAGTCGTTGAAAAACCTGTAGTAAGAAGATGAGAGAATCTTCCTGCGGGAATCAGTTTTATCACATCCGGCAATATAAAGGACATCAAAAGTTTCAGGTGAATAGACCGTAATCTTTGAAAGACCGATGTACGAAATCATTCTGTCCAGGATTTCAGGTACAAAGGATTTGTCCTGCTTTGAAAGAAGCTGAATAATCTGCATTTCGTCTTCTGCACTGCGGGTAAAAGCCGAACCGGAAAGGACTTCGTTAGAATCTTTTTTCTGCTGGCGGAAAATCGCATCATGCATTTCAGGCTTATAGATAATGTAGCAGTTTCTGCCCCTGTCCTTGGCAATATAAAGGCATTTGTCTGCAATCTTAAAAAGTTCATCGTATGAAGAAGCATTCATCGGATATCTTGCAACGCCCATTGAACAGGTTACGACCGAATCAGGTTCAATTGCAGGAATACTCCACTGGATTCCGACCCTGATGTTCCTGGCAACAGTCCGCACGTCAGCTTCAGAAGTTTTATCAAGAACGAGAAGGAATTCATCACCGCCGATTCTTCCTGCGACTCCGACGCCTTCAACGGCTTCCTTTATCGCATTTGAGACGGCAACAAGAACTTTATCTCCGAATGCATGGCCATAGTTATCATTGCATTCCTTGAATTTGTCGAGGTCAAGAATAATAAGCGCGCATTCTTCACCGGCACCGTCGATTTTCTTGACGGCCATTTCGGTTATCGTTTTTTTGTTGAACAGACCCGTAAGTCCGTCTTTAATTTCAGTAAAGGAATTCCTGTCTACGACAACGGCAGCACTTCCCGTGAGAAGTCCGAGAATTATCCGGCTTTCACGCGTACAGGCTTCTGAAGTAGTAATCGAAAGCATGTTGCCGTCTTTTGCAGGAATCCTGTAGTTCTTTCCGGAATCCATATTCCTGATATGGGCAATAAAAGATTCAAACAGGATGCGGTTGTCTTCCGGCCGTGTATTCAGCCTGAACGTCCTCTCAAGATAAAGCTTGAATTCATCAAGGTTATCTGCAAAGACCGCATTCAGAGTTTTGGTGCTTTTTACTTCAACGACTGAACCGTCATATACAAAATAATATGAATCAAAACTCGTCAGGAGGGCAGAATATTCCCTGTTCTGAAGGAGCGCAGAAGAAAGCATTTCCCTGGCAGAAGTAAACTCAAGGAGTTCAACTGTATAGCGGTTTTCCTGATAATCCTTTATTTCAAAAAGACAGGTAATTTTTGAATCCTGGGGGTTAAGGGTTGCCATGAAAATTCTGTTAAAATCTGTCGGTGAAAAATTGCGGAGAAATACGCTGAAGTTCTCCCTGTCCGGAGAATCAATATAGTCAGCAATATTAATGTGAAAATCAGTAATATTAAACAGAAAGAGGAAGCTGCGGTTTGCGTCAAGGACGTTAAAATCCCTGTCAATGACGAAGGAAACGTCACTGATGCGTCTCTGGTTCATTTAATTAATTCCACCCTTAATATATAGTATAGATTAGTTGCTGTTTTTTTTAAATAGACCGATATTGATAATATGGAATATTTAGTAATTTTTCTGGCTGTATGCAGCCTCGTTGCCCTCCTCATGGGATATTCAAAACTTACAGCCCGCGAACGGCAGAAATATGCAGAAAAATCCCTCCGCACGCAGAAAGATGAATCCGGAGCGACTGTATTTGTAACCTGCCCTGTCTGCAATACCCCGCTTGCAAAAACAGAAAACATGACCTCAAAAATATACCGCCCGATGACGACTCCCGACCAGAGAATGACGATAAACGGCTGCCCCCACTGCTATCCGAAGCGCGAACCGGGCGTCAGGAGAAGCTGTCCCGTCTGCCATAAGGAAATTCCGATGGAAGGTTACCTGATTGCCCGCCTGTTCAACCGCACGGAAGGCAAAAAACACGTAATGATTACAGGCTGCACGGTCTGCTACAAAATAAAAACGTGATTTTTCCGTGTACTTGAAAAATTAAATCCGTGAGCATAGAATAATTACGAAAATAACTTTACTAACGAGGAATCTATGTCTCAGTCTATCAGGGAAAAATACGGCGAATCTTTTAAGATTCTTGCAAAATATTCCCACGCAGCAGCTAAAATCGACGAAACGAATGTCTATCAGAAGGCTAATCCTGATACAAGAAAAATCATGGACAAACTTGTAGCAGAAAATACCCTTCCGGAAGCACATCTTGAAGGAACTGATAATTTCAGGAACTTCCTTGAACAGGTTAAAGGCGGAAAACATGGCCTTATCCTTATGGAACACTATTCAAATACAGACCTTCCGTCCCTCATGTATCTTCTTGAACATGATAAAACACTCGGCAAAGACGGAAAGGATCTTTCTGACAGAATCGTTGCAATCGCAGGAATGAAGCTCAACGAAGCAGATCCGTTCGTACGCGCATTCGCAGAAAGCTTTACCCGCGTCGTAATCTATCCGACACGTTCACTCGACAAGGCAGAAGCTTCAGCAAAATCTGAGGAAGAAGCAAAAGCCGAAGAAAAGCGTGCACGTTCAATAAACCTTGCTTCAATGCGCGCCATGGACAAATGCAAGCGCGAAGGCGAAGTAATTCTTGTTTTCCCGTCAGGCACACGCTACCGTCCGGGACATCCGGAAACAAAACGCGGCCTCAAGGAAATTGACAGCTACCTCAGAATGTTCGACATAATGATTCTCGTAACAATCAACGGAAGCTGCCTTACAATCGACATGAATAATCCGGATGACATGCTTGCAGATCTCTGCGAACCGGCAAACTATGTTTTTGCCTCAAGTCCAGTAATTGAATGCAAACAGTTCCGCAAGGATTTCCTTGCTACATTAAGTCCTGATGATCCTGATGCAAAGCAGAAAGTCATCGACCATGTAATGGAAATCTTTGACAGCCAGCACGCTGAAATCGCAGCAAAAACCGGCATACAGTAATCATACAGCCTGAATGCTTTCCGGAGTTATTTTTTCATTGCCCGGATTGCATTCAGGATTGCAATAAAGCATACTCCCACATCAGCAAAAACAGCCGTCCACATATTCGTAAATCCAGCCGTTCCTGCAGCCATTACGGCAACTTTAACTCCGATCGAGAGAACTATATTTTCACGTACAATCCTCATTGTCTTGCGGGAGATTTTTACCGCATCCCGAAGCTTAGCCGGGTTATCATCCATGATTACGACATCTGCAGCTTCGATTGCAGCATCACTTCCCATCGCTCCCATGGCAACACCGGCGTCGGCACGTGCAAGAACCGGACTGTCATTTATTCCGTCACCTACAAAAATTACCGTACCTGACGATTTAGTTCCCGGCTCATTTTTTGATTCAATCACGTCTTCGATCCTGCTTACCTTGTCTTCAGGCAGAAGACCTGCAAACACGGTATCGATTCCAAGATCGGCTGCAATCAGGGCGGCTGTCTCTTCATTGTCACCCGTAAGCATTATCGTTTCCTTTATTCCGAGCTTTTTAAGTTCACGGACAGCCTCATATGAGTTTTCCTTTACTTCATCACTGATAACGATGTAGCCGGCGTATCTTCCGTCGACCGCCACATGAACCACCGTTCCGGCACATTTTTTCTGCGGAAGAACAGAAACATCAATTCCTTCTTCCTTCATCAGGCGTTCATTTCCTGCAAGTACAGTCTTTCCGTCAAGCACAATCCTTACCCCGCGTCCTGCGATTTCCTGTGCCTGCTCTTTCACTGTCTGCTCACAGCATCCGGTATCCGGAGAGCGGTTTTTGTGCTCAATCCTGATTGATTTTGATATCGGGTGATTTGAAAAATATTCAGCATGAGCAGCAAGTGCTACAAGTTCATCTTCATCAAAACCTTCCGCAGGAACAACTTTCGAAACAGAAAATATTCCCCTGGTAAGGGTTCCGGTCTTGTCAAAAACCACCGTATCAGCCTTTGAAAGCACCTCGATAAAGCTGCTGCCCTTAATCAAAATACCCTGCCGGCCTGCACGTCCTATTCCGCTGAAGAACGAAAGCGGAACAGAAATTACAAGGGCACACGGACAGCTTACGACGAGGAACATCAGGGCACGGTAAACCCATTTATCAAATCCGTTTGCGGCAGAAAGTTCCGGCATGAAAACCTTTACGGCCAGCGGAGGAATTACTGCAACCAGAACGGCCAGAATACAGACAACCGGCGTATAATATTTTGCAAACTTCGTTATGAACTTTTCGCTTTTTGCCTTTACGTCAGCAGCCTGCTCCGTAAGTTTAAGGATTCTCGTAATTGCACTTTCAGAACAGATTTTTGTTACCCTGATCCGGATTACTCCCTGGGCATTTACAAAGCCTGCAAGAACCGTACTTCCTTCTTCAATTCTCCTCGGAACGCTTTCGCCCGTCAGCATTGATGTATCTGCAAAGGACGAGCCGCTTATTACTTCACCGTCAAGGGGAATTCTTTCTCCCGGGTGGACTTCTATAACGTCGCCGGCAGCAACTTCCTCAGGCGGAACCTGTACGACACTTCCGTCTTTTACAAGGGCTGCATGATCCGGCCTTATCTTCATCAGGGAAGAAATCGAATCCCTTGTCCTATCCACCGCATAGTCCTGAAAATACTCACCGACATCATAGAAAAGCATTATCGCAACGGCTTCTGCAAATTCACCGAGACAGAAAGCACCTGCGGAAGCAGCAGTCATGAGGAACTGCTCGTCGAAGATTTTGCCCTTAAGGATATTCCGTACTGCAGAAAGAACTACATTCCGTCCGCACAGGAGGAAGGCTATGAGATACAAAACTATTCCTGCATCATGAAAGAACAGTGCCGGATCTGAAACCTTAAGGCCTTCAAAAAAACTTTCCGGCAGAGCAAACAGATCTATATGTTCTGCAGCAAGGCCAAGGACAAAAAATACAAAGCCTGCAATTATCTTTTTAAGGCCCATTTCTTCCTCATGGCCGCATTCACAGTGTCCGTGTCCGCAGCATTCGTGTTCATGCTCATGTTCATGATTATGTTCGTGCTCCATAATTTCTCCTCCTACTCGCTTATGTGTTCAAGTCCTATCTCAAGGATTTTTGAGACGTGATCATCATTGAGGGCATAAATCAGGGACTTACCCTCCCTCCTGTACCTTACGAGCTGATTCGCCTTGAGGATTCTCAGCTGATGACTTACGGCAGACTGCGTCATTCCAAGTACATCACAGATTTCTCCGACCGGCTTTTCTCCTTCAAGAAGAACTGAAAGTATTTTTATCCTGCTTGAATCTCCGAATACCTTGAACAGTTCCGCCAGATCCAGCAGCACTTCTTCATCCTGCATAAGCACCTCTTATATTACATATGAACAGTTATTCATATGTTTGTTATACAGCCAGATTAAATAATTGTCAACAAATTTTGTATTTTACTTTTTTGAATAAATAAACGATAATTAAAATGTATTATTTTTTATGGAGGAACTATGAAAAAGACTCTTTTTATTCTGTCAGCTGCCCTGATTGCAGCAAATATTTATGCATACGACCCGGCAACTACGCTCACACCAAACGGAACCGTATCAAGCTATACCAGAACAGATTTTACTATTACAGAAAAATTCGGTGACTACTACCGCTCACCAAAGGCAAAATATGTACACGTTTTCAATGCAGCCGGAAAACAGACTGAAGCATCTGAACTTTCCGTTAAAGATGCACTGATTGACAAAATCTCATATACATACGATGCAGCAGGAAACCTTACTTCGACCGTATGCACGGATGCCGACGGAAAGGTAATGTGGAAAATCCTTACCACATACGATGCAAAGGGAAACAAAACTGAAGAATCAGAATTCAATGCAGGCGACGTTCTCTCAAATAAATCAATCTGGAAACTGATTCCTGGCAAACAGAACGAAGAGTCTTATTACAATGCTGACGGTGTCCTCCTCGGAAAGACGATTACAAAATTCGATGAACAGGGCAGAACGGCAGAAGTCCTTCAGTATTTTGCAAACGGTGTCCTTGATGAAAAGCGCACATACACCTATAACGATGCAGGCCGCCTTTCTGAAATCGTTTACACAGACCTCACCGGCCATCAGTCTCGCAAGACTGTTTACAGGTTCGATGCAGGCTATGCAATCACTGAAGAGCAGACTTACAACACGAACAACAAGCTCATTCAGAGAATCATCTTTAAGTATGACGAAGCCGGAAACGTAACAAAGGCAACGACATATGCTGTTGCAGATAAATTCGGCGGTACTGTAAATGAACTCACAGGAATCTGCGAATACGCATACCAGTACGGTTCAGCACCTGCAGCAGCCGCACCTGCACCGGTTTCTACACCAAGAACACTGACAACTACAAACAGCGTCAACGCAAAATAAAAGACAGCTGTATAAACAGAAACGGGGATGCCCTTCAGCAGAATGAAGAACATCCCCGTTTTTTTTGTCCGGTTAAAGATTAAATCAGTAGTTTACTGCTTCAACCTGGAAGAAGCTCTGTGGATGAGCGCATACAGGACATGCAGCCGGAGCTTTTTTACCGACAACGATATGTCCGCAGTTAGCACACTGCCAGAT
>DGTU01000053.1 GCA_002394465.1 Treponema sp. UBA4328
CTTGATGCTTCCTATGATGTAGTTACAGGTGCCCGTAAACCAATTCAGGGAACTTATCCTGCAGTTAATACGCCGATATGGTGTGACAGGGGCTGTAAATACTGTGAAGATTTTAATGACATGTCAAAGGAGAGGCGCAACGGCTACGGCTATACGCAGAAAAGGCCTGCTTCTACACTGCAGAAATACGTTACCTGGAAAAACGGACTGGGTCTTTAATAAGACAGAATAAAATAAGGAGATAATATGACTGTCCAGAAAATTGCTGATGAAACTTTTTATGTCGGAGCTGAGGATTCTGAAATTGAATTCTTTGAAAACCAGTATCCGCTTCGCTGCGGCGTTACATATAATTCCTATGTGATTGACGATGAAAAAATCTGCGTAATGGACAGCGTTGATGAACGATGCTGTGAACAGTGGATGAAAAACCTTTCCGAAGTCCTTGGCGACAGAAAACCGGATTATCTTGTAATTTCACATCTTGAATGCGATCATTCAGGTTCGGTCAGTGAATTCCTCAGAAAATATCCTGATACGGCAGTCGTTGCAAGCGAAAAGGCTTTTTCGATGCTCGCTCAGTTTGCAGACGTAAAAATTGCTGATGATAAGAAAATTGCAGTCAAAGAAAATGACAGCATTCAGGCCGGAAGCCACAAAATCTCTTTCATTGCTGCTCCTTTCGTTCACTGGCCTGAAGTCATCATGAGTTTTGACGAAAAGACACAGGTTCTCTATTCGGCTGATGCATTCGGAACCTTTGACATTCCTTCGACGCTGATTGCAAGAAGCATTGAAAACGCAGCCGGATGGAAGGATGAAGCAAGACGCTACTTTGTAAATATTGTCGGAAAGTACGGACAGATGGTCCTGAACCTGCTCAAAAAAATCGGTGACATTGACTATAAAATCATTGCTCCGCTTCACGGACCGGTTCTTGCAGGACAGCTTCATAATTATTCTAAGCTTTACAGGCAGTGGGCATCTTCGGAACCGGAAGAGAAGGGCGTACTCATCGTCTATTCAACGCTCCACGGACATACAAAAACTGCAGCAGAAAAGGCAGCAGAACTTATAAGGGCAAAAAACGTAGAATGTGAAGTATTCGACCTTGCTCACTGTGATATGAGCAGCGTTGTCTCACTTGCATTTAAATACGACAGGATTCTTTTTGCAGCCCCGACATATGACGGTTCAGTAATGCCGTGCATCAATGAGTTTATTTTCCGCCTCAAGTCAAAAAATCTTGCAGGAAGAAAAATTGCACTGATAGAAAACGGTTCCTGGGCTCCCCAGTCAGCAAAAATCGTCTCTTCAATGCTTGCAGAATTCAAGGATCTGTCATTCTGTCAGAAAACTGTCAGCATCAGGACAAGACTCACTCCCGAAAATGAAGGGGGAATCACTGAGCTTATTGACGAACTTTGTGAATAGATTTTTCAGCCATGATATGCATTATAGCCGCAGCAGCGCACAATAATGTAATCGGCAGGGACGGTAAGATTCCGTGGAATATTGAAGCCGACAGAAAACATTTCAAGTGCCTCACGACCGGACACGTAATAATAATGGGCCGGAGGACTTTTGAAGAAATCGGAAGACCCCTTCCCGGGAGAACTAACGCCGTAATTACATCATCGAAAGTCAAATGCGGCGGAATTGAAGTCTTTACTTCACTGAATGAAGCCCTTGAAAAATACAAAAATCAGACTGTCTTCATCTGCGGCGGGGAAAGACTCTATAAGGAAGCCCTGCCTCTTGCAGATAAAATTTACCTCACGGAAATAGACCTTGAAACAGAAGGCGATACATTTTTCCCTGAGTTTGACAGCAGTAGATTCACGCGAAAAATCACCGGCGAGGCTGAAGGCGTCAAATTTATTGAATATGAAAGGGTATCAGAGTAACTAAACTACTAGTTTTTTCCTCTATTTTCTTCGCTATCCTTTAGTTATAAGCGCTTATAAAAAAACTAAAGGAGGCATTATGAATCCAGACAAAACTGAATCTCACGACTGGCTCTGTATGTATGCAGGAACATTGCGCATACAGGGGCTTCGTGATGAAGAAATCTTTTATTTCCTGCTTGCAGAGTTTAACGGTACGCCGTATCTCTGGGCGGAAGTTCCCCCGACGGGTCTGACTGCTCGGGGGCGGTATGTGCATGCCTGAACGCCATGTTCTTAAAATCAATCCGTGTTACTGCAGACTGTCTTTTCAGGAGATATTTTACCAGAAAGGCAGAAGGATATGACGGAATACAGGCAGTGTTTTTCCTGAATCAGGACGGAAAGGCCGTACATGTTGCGGCTTATGCCGGGGACGGGCTTTTTATGAACGTTTCGCGTCTTGAAAAGTCCGGCGGGAAGGCAAGGAACTATGATGAGCTGGGAGAAATGTATCCTGACTTCCTCATGGTTCGCAGAAAGCTGGAGGCTTCAAAATGGGCATGAATATTTTTGAAGCTTCTTTTGCACAGCTTTGGATGCTGGTGCTCAAGCGGTGTGTCTACCTTGTTGCAAAATTCATAAGCTTCAAGGGAATGGCCTTTCTTGTGTGCTGTCTGTTTCTGTGCAGCGGAGTTATTTCCGGTGCAGTCTGGTGTTCGCTTATTCTCGGAATCATAACGAACAGGACGGGCAAACAGATTATGAGCAGCCTTGGTAAAGGAGAAAACTGCGGTGAAAAGACAGATTGTGATGCTGACAGCAGCATGTATGATGATTGTGAAAGTTCACTCCCTTCCGCCGGAAAAATCGTCAGCGGAAAAGCTCAAAGTGCAGCAGCAGGAGCAAAAGAGCGGATCAGAAACATCATCGTACACGGTAAGCTCTGAGCAGCTTGAAGCCATTGATGCCGTAATTGACGGCATCACGGAACAGTGGATTTTTGACGTGAGGCAAAAGGAAAGAGAAATCCGGAGTCTTACGGAAAAAAGAAAATTCTGGGTACGGGTGTCTTTATGTGAGGCGCTCGTGATAGTAACGGGAGCATACTTTACGTATGCAATGAATAAATAATTTAAGGAGAAAAACTTATGAATATCAACACATTATCAAAAACAAATGCAGAATACGAATCATCAAAACTTGCAGTTGCCCTTTATCCGACTGCAATGAGAAAAGGTGTCGACGGCAAACTGACTTATCATGCACGTCCGATTTTCAGGAACAAGCTTGAAATGGAGAATATTGCTGATGACATCATCGCAACCGGAGCTCTTGAAGATTATACTGCAGAGCAGATCCTTACCGTATGGAAGGTCGTGAATAATGCCGTCATTGACCGCGTCCTTAACGGCTCACTTGTTGACGGCGGAATCGGAACCTATTATGCAAGGCTTGCAGGAAGTTTTGACAGCGAACAGTCAGCCTTTGATTCTGAAAAGAACTCAATTGACATTGCCTTCAGGAGCGGGAAGACCGTAAAGGAACTGGCTTCGCAGATTCAGCCTGTAATTGCACAGGGCAACAGCGTCAGGCCTGAGGTAATCAGCGTATATGATGTAGAAAGTGCAGGGGAAGGGGAGCTTACTCCCGGAGGATTCCTTAAAATTACCGGAAAGAATATTCTGGTTACCGGTGATAATGAGGATGTCGGACTTTACTTTGTGAATGAAGATGATGAATCAAAAAGCGTTACGCTTGGCGCTGATAAAATCGGCGTAAATACATCTTCAGAAATTGCCTGCGTCGTACCGGAACTTGAAGCTGGAAACTACCTGATAAAGGTGGTCACTCAGTGCTCAAAGACCAGTCCGCGTTCTGAATCTCTGGAATGCATTTACACAACAGCTTTTAATGTTCAGTAAATGCTTACAGTTATGTCATTGCCGGACTTGATCCG
>DGTU01000006.1 GCA_002394465.1 Treponema sp. UBA4328
GCTGGGAACATCCTGAGTTCTGCCATCTTCCGATGGTAAACGGTGCTGACGGTAAAAAGCTTTCAAAACGCCACGGTTCAACTTCCCTTAATGAGTTCCGTGCACGCGGATACCTGCCGCAGGCTATCGTAAACTATGTTGCACTTCTCGGATGTTCTTACGAAGAAGGCCGCGATTTCTATACACTCGATGAACTTGCAGAACGCTTTAAGCTTGAGCACCTCAACAAGGCTCCGGCTGTATTCGACTACAAGAAACTTGAATTCTATAATGCAAACTATATCCGCCAGCTTTCAACGGAAGAACTTTACAAGTGGACGCTTCCGTTCATCACAGGAACCGGCGATGCGACCCTCGAAATCAACCCGGAGAACCCGCAGCCGAAACCAAATGTAGGACCACAGTTCTCGGGCGTTGCAATGGGTGAAGACGGCGAGCCGTACTGCGTAGATAAGTCAATGAACATGACCAGCGCAGATGTCAAAAAGACACTCATGGGCCTCATGCCGCTCATTCAGGAAAGGCTTAAGTTCCTTACGGAAGCTGCTGAGATGGTTCACTTTATGTTCACTGAGCCTGCAGTACCGCCTGTTGAACAGATTATTCCGAAAAAACTTGATCAGGCAAAAACTAAGGAAGTCCTTGAAAATGCAAGGGAGTTCGTTGCAAAGGTATTCGAGACTGACCATGAAGGTGCAGAAAACTTTGCAAAGGCTAAGGCTGAAGAACTTGGAATTAAACTCGGTGACTTTATGATGCCTGTACGTATGGCTGTTACCGGAAGCCGCGTTTCTCCGCCGCTTATCGGTTCTATTGCAGTTCTTGGAAAGGAACGTTCGCTTGAACGTCTTGAAAGGACTATTGCTACACTGTAAATGAAAAAGGGGCGGATAACCGCCCCATTTTTTTTATGCAAATAATTCTGTCTGTTTGAGCCACTGTGCAACTGCCGTGGCTTCTTTGTCCAGGGCGCGGTCATCTTCAACGAAGGCGCTCATTTTCCTTACTTCATCATGAACTTTCTTTGTAAACGGAGAAAAGTCTTCGATTCCGGCAAGGTCAACGGCCTGCATTGCTGCAAGAAGATGTGTTGCGTACTGAAGGAAGACAAGTTCAATCTGTTCTGTAAGCTTGCGGGCACTGATCGTTCCCATCGAAACTTTGTCCTGATTTAAGGCTTCCGTAGGTGCGCTTGTCAGTGAAACCGGGAAACAGTAGGTTGCAACTTCACCGCGGATGGCGCTGATTGTAATCTGAGCGGCCTTGAAGCCGAGGCGGAGGCCTGCACGCGGATGATCTTCCGGGGTAAAGGGAATGAGGTTTTCCGTGAGTCCGTTGAATTTTCCGTCGATGATGATTTCTGCCTGCTTGTCAGAGAGATCCGAAATGTTTGCAAGGGCAGTGCGCAGGTAATCGCATGCTGCACATATATGTCCGCCGTAGAAGTTTCCGGTGTTGTAGAGCTGCTGTGTATCTATGTCTACAAGCGGGTTGTCGTTTGCACTGTTGAGTTCTTCCGTGATCCAGTCGCGGGCGATGCGGAGGGTGTCGCGGTATACGCCGTTAATCTGCGGAGCGCAGCGGATTGAATATCTGTCCTGAATCTTGTTTGTCTGGGCAACAAAGCCCTTTCCGTCCATTTTTTCAATCTGGTTCTTGAGAAAGTCTTCGTATTTCCAGACGCGTTTTGAATTTATTATGATGTTGTGCACGTAAACTGCACTTTCCATCTGACCGCGGTGATTCTTGAGCTGGCTTACCTTTGTAATGAAAGGAGTGTCCTTGCCGCGGGTGATTTCTGAAGTAACTGCCGTGAGAAAGTCCGAAATATTTGCGAGGCGCTGTGCCTTTTTCCATGCAAGGGAAGCAACGGCTGTCATGACGCTTGTTCCGTTCATGATTGCAAGGCCTTCCTTTGCTTCGATCGGGAGAGGTTTGATGCCTTCTGCCTTAAAGGCTTCCATTGCAGGAACGATTTTTCCCTTGTAGTAAACTTCGCGCTGTCCCATGATTACCGCAGCAAGATAGCTCAGCGGTGTAAGGTCGCCGGAAGCTCCGACAGAACCGAGCTGGGGAATTACAGGAATGATGTCCTTATTCAGGAGAGTGAGCATCATTCTGGCAAGTTCAGGACGTATTGCGCTGTGGCCGCCCTTTACGTTTCCGTTAAGGCGGGCAAGAACGACTGCACGTCCGGTTTCGTGATCAAATTTAGGACCAAGGCCGATTCCGTGGTAAGTTGCAATCGTGCGCTGAAGCTCGCCGGCTTTGTCAACGCTGATCTGGTTGTGGCAGCTGTCGCCGAAGTCAGTGGTTACTCCGTAGGTCGGAACTCCGGTATTTATGTAGTCAATCAGAAATTTGCGGGATTTTTCCATCCGTTCCCAGAAGGCTTTGTCTTCAGGAAGGGAAACTTCTTCGTTTTTGTATGCGACGTCACAGACGTCTTCGATGGTGAGGGTGTTTCCGTCAATAGTTTTCATAATAAAATTATTTTATAACTTTTCAGGGTTATGGTAAATCCGTGAGAGTATGTAAATGAATGCGTGTCAAAATGCGTCTTGTCTCATCACGGTTGAAGGTTTGTCATTCAGTTCTGAGAATGCAATGTCATTGCCGTGCTTAGACACGGCAATCTCTTAGAAGATAGATTTCCGGGTCAAGCCCGAAAATGACGTAGAATAATATGTCTGTATAAAAATTGACTGCTGTGAATATGTATGATATATCCGGTTTACTATAAGCCATGAAGTCTGAATTGCCGTAATTTGGGTTGTCGAAGATTTTATAAAAATTGACTGCCGGTTATACAAATAATTATGAAATAAAACGGCGGGAGGAAGCAGAAAGGCGGGCAAAAACACTCTGTTTGTTGATGCCGCGTGAGCGGCATGTTTAATAGTTCCTTTGCAACAAATAGCGTGTAGTGCGCCAGCGCACGGTTTTGACCCGCATTTATGCGACCGGTAGCCGTTTTATTTCATTCAACTACTTTATGTAATCGGTAGTCAATTTTTATTATCAACATTTAATACACTTGAAATTATGACAATTCAGAATTCTGGCGGGCATTCGAAATGCATTATTTCTCCGCTTTCGGGATGCGTAAACTCGAGCAGTGAGGCGTGGAGCATCAGGCGTTCTCCGGGGAGGCATTTTCCGTAGAGCGTGTCTCCGATAATCGGAACTCCGAAGCCGTGACTGTCTGCGCTTGCGAGGCGAAGCTGGTGCGTACGTCCTGTGTGCGGAGTGAATAAAACCCTTGTCACGTTCCTGGCCTTTTCGCCGGCATGACTGTATCGTTCGACATTTAAAATCTGCCATTCAGTTACGGCGCTTTTTCCCTTTTCCCTGTCCCATATCTGATGCGGCCTGTTGTCAACGTCGAGACGGAAAAAGAGTTCCATCTGCCCGTGTGCTTCTATTCCTTTTGCGGCAAGAACTCCGTCGAGGAGGGCAGTGTACTGCTTGTGGACTCTTTTTTCCTCAAACTGACGGTTAAGGTCACGGTGACATTCTTTTGTAAAGGCCAGAACCATGAGACCTGAAGTTTCCATATCCAGCCTGTGTACGGCCGGCTGTTCAATGCAGTCCGGGAAAAGCCTTCTGACCCTGTTTACTATGCAGTCCTGCTTGTCTTCACCGCGTCCCGGTACGCTCAATAGTCCGCTCTGTTTGTTTACGACAATTATGTATTCGTCGCGGTAAATGATCCTTAAACCGAGCATCGCAGGCAGTACGATTCCGCATCTTTCATCACACGGCGGAACTGATTTTATTTCTTCTTCCGCCCTGCATGCTTTTGCCGCCGTGTCCTGCCAGTCACTGCCGCTGCACTGTTGAGCATACGGAACTTCTGCGAGGGATACTGGCTTAAGTCCGTGAGAAAAGGCATAGTCAAAAAGCTTCGGTGCACAGCAGTCTCCCGTTCCAGTCGGAGGAAGTTTACCTTGATTGTATGCGGCGCAGATTTCCTTAAGGCTTCTCAACCTGCCGTCAATGCAGTGAAAACCGTACAGTGCATGAACCTTTTCAAGGGATTTAGTGCACAGTTCATCTCGTCTTGCACGGAGCTCATTGAGATTATCCTGTAAGCCGTCTTTAAGGCCTTTGATTCTGTCCGTTAATTCATGGATTTCCCTGTCGTTTTCTGAGAGGGCTTCTTCGATTCTGTCTGCACTGACTACAGACGGAACGATTATGATTTTTTCATCATTTAAGTCAGTGCCTTCTTTTAAGACA
>DGTU01000059.1 GCA_002394465.1 Treponema sp. UBA4328
AATCCCTGTGTTCCTTGTCATCAAAGAGGGCAACGCGGACTGCTCCCATGTAGTTTTTTTCGAGCTTTGCAGAATGTCCTGCGATAATGTCTTCGTCCTTGATTAAAAGTCCGTCATCTATGATTGCGTTGATTTTATACTGCTGTGCGACGAGTTTTGCCCTGAAACTTTTACCGGTTCCGCTCGGACCATAGAATGCGAATACTGAAAGTTTTTTGCTTTTGACACCGAAAAGTTCAAGGAATTCCATATTTTAAATGATAAGGCCGCCATCCCAATTTATCAATGCGACTGAAAGAAATTCTTTAAAATCTTCGCCGGGCGGGCATGTAATTTCGTGAGGCAGGCCGAGGGGATTGTCCCCGGGTAGAATGAGCCTTACGGCATGGAGGAAAAACCTTCCGTCTCTGAGCGGGATTGCTGAATATGCGGTGTCACCTGCAAGGGGATATCCGTGAAGGGAAGACTGGCTCCTTATCTGATGGGTACGTCCGGTCATGATCGTAAACTGTACGAGGGTAATGTCTGTTCCATTGTATTTGCCGTGGGCGAGGGGAAGGGCTCTTGTTAGGGCTGTTTTGCCTTCGGTTCCGGCTTTTACTGTCCTGAAAGCCTTTGAGTCTTCCTCATTTTTCATTATGCAGTCAGTCCATTCCTCCGGCGAAAGCATATTTCCGGTTACGGGAGCAACGTATATTTTGCGGATTATGTGTTTTTTGATTGCTTCGGAAAAATACCGGGCTCCTTCAAGGCTCTGTGAAAAGGCAATGAGGCCTGTCGTCTTCCTGTCCAGGCGGTGCATCGGACCCGGCGTAAATGAAAGTGAATGAGGATGCTTCTGAGAAAGGTAATCTGCCTTTACAACTTCATCGAGGGAAAGCTGTCCTTTCGAGGCTTTCTGAACGGGAATGTCATACGGTTTGTTGAGGATGAGTATGTGTTCATTCTTAAAAACCGTGATTTCTGAAAGGTTTATTTTACCTGCATTTACGTCAGAAATATTTTCAGCGGGGGTTCCTGTGAGAAAATCAGCAACTGAAAGTACGTCTCCTTCCTTAACGCGGATTTCTGCCTTTGTCTTTCTGCCGTTGAGCTTTATCAGCCCTGAACGTATTGATTTATAGAGGGAAGAAAGTCCCTGCGTGCTTAAGAATTTTCTGGCAATTTTATCAAGACGCCTTCCGTCATCGTCTTTTCCGGCTGTAAAGTCAATGAAATCCATGAAAACCATTATACATATTTTTTCACTAGAATAAAACGCAAAATATCAATATAATTAATTATCATGACGGAAGTTATTGCACAGGTAAAATTGTTTTTTTCTAATCAGATAGTCCTTTCCTGTCTTTTCAGCTGGTTTTGCTGTCAGGTAATTAAGACCCTCATCAATCTCTTTACAAGCAGGATTACGAGTGCAAGAGATTTTTTTGACCTCCTTCTGTTCAGGACCGGAAGCATGCCTTCATCGCATTCTTCACTGGTTGCTGCCCTTACAACTACAGTGCTTTTTATGAGGGGACTCAATGACGAACTTACCCTTGTTTCCCTCTGTTTTTATCTCGTTACAATCCGTGATGCAGTCGGCGTAAGGCGTGCAAGCGGAGAGCAGGCCGTCAAGATCAATGAAATGGGCGAGCTGCTTAAACGTAACGGCATCGACTGAGAATTTAAAAAAATTAAAGAAGTGCAGGGACATACACCTTTTGAAGTATTCATCGGAAGCCTTATCGGAGTCTTCTTTGGTGTCCTGTTTGCGGTGATACACTGATGCACGTTAAAAACCGTCTTCTCATCTGTTTTGCCGTCTGCTTTTTTTCTCTCGTGCTTTTTGTCCTTTTCAGGACGGTACCGATGAGCAGGCTGTGGAGCGGCTGCCAGATTCTCTATGTTTCAAGCGAAGAACTTTCAACCAGGGATATTATTGCGCTTCTCGATAAATACGGACTTCACGATGTCGTCTACAGTGAAAACCAGCGCATTCCCGTTTTTTCTGACATAAGCCCGGTTCAGGCACAGGATTCACTCTCGTATATTTTTGCAAGAAATGCTTTTTTTTCTGATGAAACGGGACAGTTTTCTGTTTTTTATATTCCCGGTGATGACATTTCATCCCTTCAGAAAGCCGTTGCTGAACTTGCATCCTTTTCGCGCACCAGGGCCGGAACTGACAGTTCAAGAACCTTCCCCTGGGCTGCTCCGGTAATCTGCCTTGTTTCTGCACTCATCTGTATTTTTATTTCCCGCGAAAACAGAAAAATGCTTGCTGCTGCCTGCGCTTTTCCGCTGCTGCTTGCATTTACCAAACCGATGTTCACCCTTGCCTGCTGCGTATGCCTGTGCATTGCAGGTTTTACGCTCCTGGCAGGAATCTACAGAAGGCGGGGCTTTGTTTCATTTTCATTAAAGTCAGTTTACATATGTGCGCTTGTTTTCCTTCCGGCAGTTCTTCTTTTTATAACCTCTGCCGTCAATGCATTTTTTTACCTGCTTGCAGTCTCTTCTTCCGTATGCCTTGTTTACTGCGTGCAGTACATCAGCAGCCTGCTTCTTTCAAGAAAAACTTCGTTTGACTTCGTTTACATCCGCTCTGCAAAAATGATTCCGCTCATCGGCCGGAAGGGAATTAACGTATTTGCCGCAGCAGCAGTTTCAGTCATCCTTATTCTTTTGACTTCGCTCGCAGGTTCTGCACTTTCAGCTGCTGCAGATACTTCTGACAGACCGGCACTTCCGTCTCCGGTTTCTTCTGCTGAAGTCCTTCCTGATTTTGAAGCCTTTAACCAGTGGGCCTGGAATACGCTCACTTTCCCGTACAGAAAACTTGATGAAAAGAGAACTCCTGTCTCAGACGGAACGACAGTTTCCATAACGGAATATACCGAAAAAAACGGCACGATTTCTGCTGAAAAAAAAGATGTTTTTGTTTATAATTCAAATTTCAGGAAAACCGTTGAGAATATGATTGAAGATCTTGATTATCCGGCTCTTGAAAAACTCATGCTCCGTCAGGGCAAAAATACTAAATACGGATATACCAGGGAAACAGGAAGTGCCTATGAAAAGTACGGCAGCTTTATTGTCATACTTCTTGCTTTGATTCCGGTTTCCCTTGCAGCATATTACATTTTGGGAAGAAGAAGATATGGTCTTGGCATCTGAATTTGAGTCTGTTGATAAAGGACAGTTCAATTACTATGTAAACAGTTTTCTCCCTGCGTTCGTGCAGATTCCTTTTGAAGAAGGGGATGAACTCCTCGTTTCTGCCGGCGATTCTGTTTCTGAAGGCCAGCTCATCATTAAAGGAAAAAAATATACAAGTCATGCACCGCTTCCGGGAACCGTCACTGAAATAGTTGAATTTGAAAAAGATGACGGCCTTCACAGGGCACTTAAAATAAAGCTCAGCGGAGAATTTAAGTTCACCGGAAAAAAACTTACTCCTGCTGCATGGAAAAACCTCGACAACGGAACCATATGCTACATCCTTTCACAGAAAGGCGTAATTAACACCTTTGCAGAAACGGCTGACCTCGGAAACCAGATAAAGGAAGTTTCTAAGGACAAAAGACGCGTTCTGGTCGTAAGGCTTTTTGATGAAGATCCGAGCAGGCTTTCTGACACATTCATTGCTTCAAAAAAGCTTGATCAGATTCTTGAAGGTGCAGCAGTAATTTCCAAAGCCATGGATTCTTCTGCTACAGTTTTTGCTTACGATAAGAATGCGCAGTTCCCGTTTGAAGAGAAAATTCACGAAAGTCCGTTCGGAAAAGATGCAGTCTGTACAGGAATCGATACTTCCAGATATCCTGACGGCTTCAGGCATGACCTTGTAAAGGCCGTCAGGCAGCAGAATAATGATTCACGCTTTACAGAGCTTGGAACGAGGGATCTTTTTGCAGACGTTCAGGCCGTACTTGCAGCCTATGAAGCAGTCGTACTCAACAAGCCTGTAATTACGCGTTATGTTCATGTTACAGGGGACTGCCTTAATGCCGCTGCAATAATGTCAGTCAGGCACGGCGTTTCCTTCAGGAACATAGCAGAGCAGTGCGGCGGATTCAAGCGTAAGGTTGATAAAATAGTAATAAACGGAATGGTAACCGGCTTTTCAGAAACGGACATTGACCTTCCGCTTGCAAAGGACGTCAAGTCAATAGAATTCGTTCCGGTATCCCGGATTTCAAAACGCTATACTGAGCCGTGCATCAGATGCGGAAACTGCCGCTATGTCTGTCCGGTCGGAATCTATCCTGACATGCTTTATAAGGCATATTTCTTCCGTACCAGGGACTGGGTTAACGATGAAGAAGTTAACTCAATGTCGGTTCTCTGTACTGACTGCCAGCTCTGCAATACTGTATGTCCTTCAAGGCTGCCTGTTTCCCAGACTGTTTCGCTTTTGAGGGATATCTGTGAAGGAGGAGACAAATGAACAGAATAAGGACAAACCTTTATGACTATGTTTCAATAAAACCCTTCATATACCTTGAACCTTCAATTCACAGTATGGCTGTTGCAAGGCTCTGCGTACTTCTGCCATATCTTGCACTCCTTATGATTACAAAAAGCTGGGCCTCGCTCGGGATAATCCTTTCCTGCGTACTTGCCGGTCTTTGCTGTGAAGGAATGGACATGTTCTATTCCCGCAAGACACCGTTCAAGTGGATTAACTGTATCTGCTGCGGAATAATTACGGGAATGCTTCTGCCATCAACCTTTTCTCCTTTTGCGGCCTTTTTTATTACGGCTGCCTGCGCGCTTCTCCTTCGTTACATTCTCGGAGGCTTTGCCGATTCGTGGGTAAACACTTCAGCCCTCAGCGTATGTGTCTGCTGGATAATCGGAATGAAAAACTTCCCGGATTTTGCGCTCACTGCTGACATCTTACAGTCAAGGAATCCGTCACTTGCACTCATCCAGAACGGAACTTTTCCCGTGCTTGACGTTGATTCAGGAATGACGGCTTCACTGAACAATTCACTTTTTTCAATGTTCAACGTTACGGTTCCTGAAGGATATGTTTCGCTTCTCCTTGACAGCCAGTCAGTTATTCCTGCCTTCAGGTTTAACCTGCTGACGATGTTCGTTTCGATAATCCTTATTTCGTTTAATTTCATCAAGTCTCTGATTCCGGCAGTATTCATTCTTGTGTACAGCCTGCTCGTAAGGTTTCTTTCTCCGCTCCTGTGTCCTCAGCTCAACGGAAGCGGCGACATCATACTTGCCCTTATGACGAGCGGAACCCTGTTCTCTGCCGTATTCCTCCTCCAGTGGGTTGGTACGATGCCTGTCACAAAGGGCGGAAAAGCCGTTTACGGAATAACTGCAGGCTGCATGGCCTTCTTTATGATGGGAATGGGAACTTCTCCTGCAGGTTTTGTCTTTATGGTTCTCATCGTAAACGTTCTGTCCCTTGTAATTCAGACAGTTGAAACTAAGAAGGTTAAAAAGAATATCAGTCAGAAAATAATGAAAACCGTACAGGAAGTAAGGGAGGGTAGAAATGCATAGCGACAGTAAGTTTTTCTTAAAGACAAGCGGAATCCTCCTTGGTATTTTCATCGTCATGAGTGCAATCCTTATCGGACTTATATATGCTTCACGCAGCTCATGGCAGGACGGACTCAAAGAAAACACACAGAGAAAACTGACCGAAGTTCTCGGCCGTGAAATCTCACTCGGAGAATATGTTCCGGTCAAATCTTCAATTACGCTCAGTTCGGCCTGCTGGAAAATCTCAAATTCTTCGCAGTACGCACTTGTCCTCCGCATTCAGAATATTACCGGATCTGCTCCGGCTGTCTTTATCTATAAGGAAGATGCTCCTCATGCAGATTTTGTAAGCTGTCTTCTGGACAACGGCAAGGCAGAGCCTTTTTTTGACAGAAAATCTTCAGCATATACGATAAATTACTGGGAAAATAAAATTCCGGATTTTTTTGCAGGGGAGGAAAAATAAATGAATACATCTGAAATAATCAGGAACAAGATATATTTTTACCTTTCATGCTGCCTTTCAATGCTGATTTTTGTTCCCGGAAGGTTTGCGTTCGGACTTATAATCCTTACAGCCTTTAACCTTCTCATTGCATCAGGTCCCCTGACCCTTTATCTCTTAAAGATTTCAGGCCTCGACGGACTTAAGATCCTGCTTTATCCGCTTGTACTAATTTTTATAACGATTGTTTACAGGCAGATCATAATAATCATCTGTCCGGTTGCAGCACTTACGCTCGGGCTGTGCATGTATTTCCCGACACTTTCAGCTGCAGTGTTTGAACTGTTTTTCAGGAGCACGGATCCAAAGCCTGCACGGGACTTTAAGCTCTGCATGAAAAAAAGCCTGCGTTTTACGGTTTTTGCACTTCTTTTCTTTGCCATCCGCGATACAGCCGGCTACGGAACTTTTACCCTGCCGGTATTTAATGACATTTATACGATGCACCTGCCTTTTGAGCCTTCTTCGTTCAGCGCAGCATCATTCCTTGCTACAATACCCGGAAGCTTAGTCCTTGTTTCCCTGATTGTTGCATTCCAGATTATTGCAATCGAAAAATACCTGAAATACAGAAAGGAAAAAAAACAGGGCAATGCTGTCGGCGGAAAGGAGGGCAAAAATGCTTAGTACAATCTGGATTTATCTTTTCCCTGCATCTGCAGTCCTCGTATACGGAATCGGTGCGCAGCGCCTTCTGGGAATAAATGATAATCTGTCACAGAATGTCGTTTCGCTCTTTAAGTCACTTTTCGTTTCGCTTTCAACATGTGCGCTGAGTTTTCTGTGCATAAAGTATTTCCTCATTCCCGTAGACCTGGCTGAATTCTTTCCGTTTCTGACGGTTATACTTTTTATTCTCATTTCGTTTATCGTTGAGATTTTTGTAAGCATCGGAGTCAAGGAAAACTCGAGCGAAGTTGCAGTACCCTTCCTCAGTGTCCTGCTCAGCCTGAGTGAAGGAATATACATTTCTGACGTCCTTACAATCTGTACCTGTTCAATCTTAGGTTTTTATTTTTTTACGTGTCTTATTTTCTGTTTGCGTGTTAGAATAGACGTACACATGCCGGATGCCGGACTCAAAACCTACAGCGTACTTCTTCTGAGCCTTGCAGTTATATTCATCGCTGTCTACGGCTGCAATGCAAGCTGGCTCAAATTAAATTTTTAAGGCGGTTTGAATGATAAGCTTTGTCCTCCTGTTTCTTTTTTTTGTGGTAATTTCTCTTGTTTCAGTTTTCCTGCTGTGCATTTTCCTTCCGTCACTCAACGTTAACTATGACGGACTCAAGTCCTTTATTTTCAGTGCAGAAAAACTTGCTGAAAAAGACCTTAAAATCATGTGGCAGACAAAGCACCTTCCGTGGGCACCGGAACTTTCTGAAAAGAACAAAAAACTTTCAATTAAAAAAGAAAATACAGACGGCTCTGTTTCTGCCGCCTGGAAAACTATATTTAGTAAAACGACAGGAAAAAAATAGTGATGCTGAATATCTGTCTGACGCTCTCGTTCAATACAAGTTCGTTCCAGAACGATGAGCTGATGGAAAATACATATCAGAATCTCTATAAAAAGGTTGCGCAGTTCTATTATTCGCATCCTGCTTACAAAATTTCCATGTATATTTCAGGGACGGTACTTGAATACATCAGCAAAAAGCACCCTGAATATACTCAGATTCTTTCTGAACTTTCTTCACGCAAGCAGCTCGAACTTCTCGGCGGCGGTTACTACAATCCGGCTTTCCCGCTGCTTTTCCCTCAGGACAGAAGCGGACAGATTGAGTTCATGACCCAGGTATTAAGGAAATCAATAGGAAAACGTCCGCGCGGAATGACCCTTTCAAATTCCATCTGGGACAGTTCGATGATTTCAACCCTGCAGACCTGCGGAATGGAATACGTCATGCTCGACAGTTCCCTCATACCGCCTTCAAAGAACGAATTCCTTCCGCTGATTGTCAATGAACAGGGAAAAAACATAAAAATCCTTTCAGTAAACAGACAGATTGAACCTGCCGTATTTGATGAAACGAGTCCTGAAAGCTATGTTTCAGGTATCTTAAAAACCGTTAAAAAAACAGTTTCAAAAAGTTCTGCTTCAGGAAATGAAAGGGTAATCTGCCTTAATATCGGCGAAGACTTCTTCAAGCATCTGTTCAATTCCGGCTGGGTTGAAGATTTTTACAAGTGCCTTGAAAGAAACTTTTCATCTGCTGCAAGGCTCATGCTCCCGGGAGAATACATTCATACTGCACGGGATTTCATACCTGCCTATATTCCTGCCGGAATCAGAAGCGATATTGCACAGTGGGCAAAAAATCCCTACACCTGCGAAAAGCTTTCTCCGGGATCAGCCGTAACGATACATGACTTCCTTATGACTTACAGCCAGAACCAGAAGCTTTACAACAGGATGCTTTATGTCAGCATGCTTGCAGGTCAGACACACGGTGACAAGATGAGGCGCAAGGAAGCACGTGAAAAACTCTGGTGTGCACAGTCCGGAGAAGCCTATGTATGTACGCCTGACGGTATATTCGTAAACAATTCAATCCGTCAGAGATGCTATAAAATTCTTACGGAAACAGAAAAACTCCTTCGTACCTGCAATCCTAAGGACAGGGATTTTGAAGAATCCGTCGTAAGCTATGATTACAATAATGACGGCCATGATGAATATATCTGCCGCATGAAAAATTATACTGCCTGCATAACCCTCAGGGGCGGACAGATCAACGAACTTGACATAATGCAGAACTCAGGAAACTATGCCGACAACCTGAACCGCATCGAAAAATATGACAAAGTCGATGACGGATATGAACGCGGACTTTTCGTCGAACATCTTTTTACAGAAAGCGACTACAAGGATTACAAGAGGGGACTTCCGAGCGGAAACGGTATTTTCAGTACGACGAATTTTACCCAGATGAACTTTGATGCAAAGCATCATGAAATCAAGCTGCTTGGAACGGGTGAATTCTCATCGATGGACCTTCCGGTTTCACTGAGGAAAAAATACATCGCTTCTTCAAACGGCTTTACCGTACAGATGATCCTCAAAAACGAAAGTCCGCTGCCTTTGAAAGGCGTAATTGCAGTAGAAAGCAATTTTGCCCAGACAGATTTT
Organism: Treponema sp. UBA4328; assembly: GCA_002394465.1. GTDB lineage: Bacteria > Spirochaetota > Spirochaetia > Treponematales > Treponemataceae > Treponema_D. Next base: position 9,132 of record DGTU01000059.1, read on the forward strand.
TCGACTACGGATAAAAACTCATACAAAACAGAAATAATTACCACCGGCGAAAGCCATGAAATAGAAGTTACCAAAAAGACTTCCGTTTCAAAATCCGTTTCTTACCTCAAGCTTACGGATACATCGAATGACGTTTCATTTGTCTTTGAACCGAACGAAGACTGTGAATGCGTCTGCCGTCTGCTTGCATTTAACCGTCCCGTCCTCGGCGGAAGCGGAACAGGTGTTTCAGGCAATACGCTTGTAAGTGCGCTCTGCTGGAACGTAAACCTTGCTCCGGGCATGGAAATGGAAAAAAACATCAGTTTTTCGATACTTACACCAAAGAAAAAAGCTGCAAGTTCAAAAAGGCCCCTGCAGCCGGAATGAAACTCTGCGTTATACCTGTAGAAACCGAGCGTCCTCAGATCATTTCCAACACACCGCAAAATTCAGGAATATTAAAAGACTCTTCAATTCAGGTGCTTTTTGACCACGATATGGATGAAAGTCATTTCCGCGCTCCGACGCGGGAATCTCTCTTGCATTACGAGAT
>DGTU01000116.1 GCA_002394465.1 Treponema sp. UBA4328
ATGATGGGAATTGACGAAGGAACAGGGCTGTAAATTTATTTGCTCTGAAGGGAAGCCAGATAATTTTTGATTTCGTTCTGCATTGAAAGGAAAATTTCTGCAAGTTCCGGGTCAAAATGGCTTCCTTCATCTTTCCTGATTATTTCAAATACTTCTTCAACAGGTACGGCGTCCTTGTAAACGCGCTTCGAAACAATTGCATCAAATACGTCTGCGATTGCCATAATTCTTGCACTTAAAGGAATGTCTTCGCCGATGAGGCCGATAGGATATCCTGTTCCGTTCCATTTTTCGTGATGATACTGAACCACGTCAATGCACATACGCAGCATGTCTTCGTCAATTGATTTTCCGAAAACCTGCCTTACAAGTCCCGCACCGATAATTGTGTGGTTTTTCATTATTTCATATTCATCAGGATCAAGCTTGCCGGGCTTGTTGAGAATCCTGTCGCTGATTGCAACTTTACCGATATCGTGCATTGCTGCGGCGTTTCCGATTATGTTTACAAAACGCTGGTTTACTTCGTCTGGATAAAGGCCGTTGTTATACAGGTATTTTGTAATCATCATTACATAACGTTTGGTATTCTGGACGTGCATACCTGTATTGAGGTCGCGGTATTCGATTACGGTTGCCATACCTTCAATGACGGCTTCCTGCATCTGAACCAGGTTACGGCTCTTTTTGTCGAGCTGATTCCACTGAGCTACGAGCTGGTGTTCAAGTTCAGATTTGTTTTTGTTAAGGGTATTTGCATACTGCCCGATCTGATAGCGTGCCTTAAAGTTTGAACTACAGAGATAAAGCGTAAGCAGAAGAATTATGAGAAGTGCAATTACAAAAGGGGTTAGTTTTCCTAAGACAGTTTTTGCAAGCTCTTTTTTGTCGGTAATCATGGTTATATACCAGGTATCAAGGACGTTTTCTGCATTTACGATTACTTCTCTTGAATTGATTCTGGTATCGAATTTTTCTTCGTGATTATTTTTAATTCTGTCCAGGAGCGAATGAACTTCTTCAGAAGATGACAGGATATTGTTCTCATCGTTTGAAATAACGGTCCCGTTGTAGTCTATGATAAAAATCTGGTTGTGTGCTTCCGTGACGATATTTTTTGCAAGTTCCTGAATTTCATCCAGGATAATGTCAAAGGAAACAACGCTTTTTTTATCTGCAAGTGCAATGCTGAGTGAAATGATGAATTTGCCGGTATAGGCGTCTTTGTATACAGGAATAATTGCTATTTTCCCGTCTGCCTGAACTGCATTTTTATACCAGTCTGTTTCTACGGGATTGTAGCCGGCAGGAGGTACCCATCCCGCTCCGTCTATGAATTTTCCGTTGATGAGTCCATAAAAACCGTTGAAGCAGGAGGTTTCGAGGATCTGGGCAGAATTCGTAACATGTACGAGGTATTCAGAGATTTCCCTGTTCGGACGTCCCTTTGACTGCATGTGGGAAACGGCTTCAGCAGAAGAAATCAGGAGGGAAGCGCCTTTTTCGACAAAGGAATGAAGTTCGCTTCCGACTTCTGCTACCGTAGTTTCATTTGCGACTATAAGGCTTTCCTTGTAATCTTTGTAGAACGAAACGAATGAACAGATAATGACTGCAACGAGGGAAAATATGATGAAAATCTGAGAAATAATGAAATTCCGTACGCTTCCGCCTTCAATGTGTTTGACAGATTTTAACTTTGAAATCATCATTTCCATTATACGCCTAAATACTCAGAAATGGAAGTTTCTTTTATGACATAACTCTATATTTGGTATATACTTTTTCTATGGCTAAAACATTCGACGACAAAAAAATCATTTACACGATGGATCGCGTTTCGCGCGCGTATGGAACAAAAGTTGTCCTCAAAGACATTTCCATTTCTTATTATTACGGAGCAAAAATCGGCGTTATCGGTGAAAACGGTGCCGGTAAATCTTCACTTTTCAAAATTTTCGCAGGAATCGATAAGGATTACACCGGCGAAACAAAACTTCTTCCGGGCTATTCAATGGGATATCTGGAGCAGGAACCGTATCTTGAACCGGGCAAAACAGTCCTTGAAGTAGTAAAAGAGGGCGTAAAGCCAATCACAGACCTGCTCGCTGAATTCGATAAGGTAAACGAGGCTTTTGGTGACCCGGATGCTGATTTTGATAAACTCTGTGCCCGCCAGGCAGAAATTCAGGAAAAACTTGACGCCGCCGATGCATGGAATCTGGACGCAAACCTTGAGCTTGCAATGGATGCCCTCCGCTGTCCTCCGGGAGATCAGGTTGTAGACGTGCTTTCCGGTGGTGAACGCCGTCGTGTTGCTTTGTGCCGCCTGCTTCTGCAGAAACCGGACATTCTTCTTCTGGATGAACCTACCAACCACCTTGACGCTGAGACTGTTGCATGGCTCGAACGCCACCTCAAAGACTATCCTGGTACAATTATCGCTATCACACACGACCGCTACTTCCTCGACAATGTTGCGGGCTGGATTCTCGAAATGGACCGCGGTGAAGGTTATCCTTTCAAGGGAAATTACTCAGAATGGCTTGAAGCAAAGGAAAAACGCCTTGCCCTTGAAGAAAAACAGGCTTCAACACGCCGCCGTGAAATGCAGGAAGAACTGGAATGGATTCACGCCGGAGCAAAAGGCCGTCAGGCAAAACACAAGGAACACATCACAAAATACGAAGCATTGCTCGCAGAAGAAGCAAAGCGCGTTCAGCTTAAGGATACACAGATTTCAATTCCGGCAGGCCCTCGCCTCGGTAATGTAGTAATTGATGCTGAAAAACTCACAAAATCATTCGATGACAAGCTTTTGTTTGAAAACCTTGATTTCCATATTCCGGCTGGTAGTGTTGTCGGAATCGTAGGTCCGAACGGTGCAGGTAAAACAACGCTCTTCAAGATGATTGCAAGTGCCGCAGGTCAGGAAATTGAACTCCCGGACGGAAAGATGGGCAAAGAAGTTCCGGATTCTGGTGCAATCAAAGTCGGCGATACGGTAAAACTTGTCTACGTTGACCAGATGCGCTCAAAACTCGACCCTAACAAAACCGTTTACGAAATGCTTTCCGGCGGAAGTGACCTTGTAAAACTCGGTGCAGTTGATGAAAAAGGCCGCCCTGTAAACGGTGCTGTCCGCGAAATCAACGCGCACGCTTACTGCTCATGGTTCAACTTCAATTCAGCCGAGCAGAACAAAAAAATCTCAGTTCTTTCCGGTGGTGAAAAGAACCGCCTCAACATGGGTATGATGTTCAAGGAAGCAGGCAACGTCCTGATGCTCGACGAACCTACAAATGACCTCGACATTACGACGACCCGCTCCCTCGAAGAAGCAATCAACGGCTTTGCAGGCGTAGTTCTCGTAATCAGCCACGACCGATACTTCCTCGACCGAATCTGTACGCACATTTTAGCATTCGAAAACAATTCGGAAGTCCACTTCGTAGAGGGCAGCTGGAGCGACTATGTTGAATGGCGAAAGAACGTTCTCGGAATCGATGACGATGTTCCTCACAAGACTGTGTACAGAAAGTTAACACGGTAGGGCCTGGAGGTTGCCAGCATGGTAAATTATGCCGTTTACAACAACAGGTACAAATCCCTCGGATTCATGCTCTGCTGCGATGATACTGAACGTGTAAAAAAACTGGATTCAATTAAATGACGAAAGACGAATTCGTTTTTCTTATAAACACTAAAAAAGAACTGGAATTCTCATACAAAGGCAAAAATTACAACCTGACCTACGACCGTGATGACCGGGGTCAGGATCTGATTGTCTTTGGTGAGAGGTTTCAGGGAAAAAAGTATTCTTCCCTCGGTGAATTCCTCAATGAAGCCCGCATCGAAAATCATTTTTTCCGTGAGATGCTGGAAATAATACCGCGAAATTCCTAAAAAAATATTCAGACAGAAAATTCCGTGTTAAAATTATCAGTATGCGGAATCTTCTTAAAATTTTCTGTAGTTCAGTTTCTCTTGTAATGTTTGCCACGGCGTTCAGTTCCTGCGGGAATGACGATACGCCTAAAATAGTTATCGGCAATGACTTTTATTACTGGGAATCAACAGCCGAATCTACTTACGGCGACGCGATGAAGAATTACGGAGAATTTAAGAAGCTTGAAGATAAAACCGAACACAACCTTATGCATATTTTCGGTGAAGACAGGCATTATGTATGGCTCCGGCATGAGTTTAAGATTCCGGCACAGTTCAGGAACCAGCCTCTTGGTATGGTAATTCCTCACCTACGCTTTGCCGCACAGGTTTACTGCAACGGTACTTTTATTTCCCAGTACGGAGCTTTTCCTCCGAATGAGCAGTCTACCCTTTTCAAGGCTCACTTTTTCAGTTTTCCGCTTGATGTCCTTGAACAGTACGAAACAAACACTGTAATGATAAAGGTTTTCATTCAGGGTGACAGCGGAATTTCAAGCCACGCCTTTATTCAACCTGCACGTTTTGCATATCCGGCATTTGAAAGGATGAACTTCAATACGACCCGTATTTATATGCTGCTGTTCGGAATAATGTTCATAACCTTCATTTTGTACCTGTGCTTCTATTTTAACATTCCGGCATTTAAGGAATTCAGGGATTTTGCACTTCTCAACCTGTTTACGTCATTTTTCATGGTGTACTTCTTTGCGACGGAACTTCCGCTATATACCAGCGGGGCAATTTCGCATCTGGCGCTTGCAAAATATGCTTTCTGTATTCCGGGATACTGTATCGTTTATTTTACGTATCTCTTTGCTGCAAATTATTTCGGTGTCAAAACTCCGCTTCCGCTTAGAATAATGCGGCACTCGATTATCGCAGTTCAGGTTGTGCTTACCATTGTTGCTCCGGATTACGATTTCCTTATAAAGATTTCTCCGCCGATGATGACAATGGTTTTTTTACAGATTGCAGGCGGAACCGTGGAATTTTTCATGCGACTATGGAACAGGGATACCCGCAGAAAAGCAGTTCAGGTCCTTCTGGGATTCTCGCCGTTTATTGCCGGTGTATGTGTCGATGTAATTCTGCGCATTTACGACAGCACGCAGTCGTTTACTTATTCCATGCTTTTCGGCTGGCAGGGAGCTATAGTTGTCTTCCTGATAATGCTCGCAATCCGTTTTACAAGGATTTACAGAAGCAATGAACTCCTCAAAAATCACCTTCAGGAAGAAGTTGAATCCAGAACACATGAACTTAAAGAAGCAAATGCCGAGCTGTCTGTTCTGAACGAGCAGCTTGAAAAGGACAAGCACCGTTCCGATATGGATCTGGAAATGGCTTCCCTTGTTCAGAGAAATTTCTTCCCGCAGCCGAACAAACACTTTAAGGGCTGGGAAATTGCCATCTGTTATGCACCTCAGGCAAAAGTTTCGGGCGACCTTTATGATTATTACAGCTATAACGACATTCTCAACGGACTTTCGCTTTTTGATGTTTCAGGTCACGGCCTTTCAGCAAGCCTTGTAACGATGCTTTCCAAGAACATAATCGCACGCATGTTCCAGAAGGGTTTCAGGAATAACGACGAAATTGAAAAAATCCTGACCAAAATAAACCATACGATTATTTATGAAAAGGGCGATATCGATAACTACATGACGGGAATTCTCTGCCGCTTCAAGAATATCGGTAACGGTGAGCAATGTATGGTTGAACTCGGCAATGCAGGCCATCCTTATCCGCTTATGTATTCTAAGATTGAGGATGAGGTTTCAGAACTGCGCGGAACCGACGGAAAGAAGCATTACGGTGCAATCGGAATGAAAGGAATTATGGTTTCGTTTGCAACGTCAGAGTTTACGATGTCCTCAGGGGATATCCTTGTCTGCTATACGGACGGAATTACGGAAGCAACAAACCAGAAAATGGAACAGTTCGGTGCTGAACGCATAAAAGCGATAATCAAAAAGCATAATGACAAACCGTCAGACGAACTTTTGAAAAAAATAATGGAAGCGCTCTTTAAATTTACAAAGACAAAGCCTCTTGATGATGACATTACGCTTATAATTGCCAAGCGGACTGACATGGACGAATTCGTTTCCGATGATGAGCATGAAGAGGAATTTGAAGACGGCCTTGAAGAACTTGAAGATGCTGACTAGAGTAAGACCATTTAACAATTAATTTTTTTGTAATATAATTCAGGGCATGAGTACAATTTACGAAAAAGCTTTGGAAAAACATAGTGAATGGCAGGGCAAGATTTCTACTGAACTTAAAATGCCCCTTGAAACCCGTGATGATTTGTCTGTGGCTTACACGCCGGGAGTTGCTGAGCCTTGCCGTCAGATTCATAAAAATCCTGATGACGTTTACAAATATACCTGGAAAGGAAACACAATCGCCGTTGTTTCGGACGGAACTGCCGTTCTTGGTCTGGGTGACATCGGTCCCGCAGCCGGTCTTCCCGTAATGGAAGGAAAATGCGTTCTTTTCAAGAAATTTGCAGGTGTTGACGCTGTTCCCCTTTGTATCGATACAAAAGACCCTCAGAAAATTATTGATTTCTGTAAGCAGATTGCACCGACTTTCGGCGGAATCAACCTTGAGGACATTTCGGCTCCACGCTGCGTTGAAATTGAGCGCACTCTGATTAAAGAACTCGATATTCCTGTTTTCCATGATGACCA
>DGTU01000003.1 GCA_002394465.1 Treponema sp. UBA4328
ATGGTTGAAAAAGAAGGTATCATCCGTGAATTCAAAAAGCGCGAATACTATGTTAAGCCTTCTGCAACAAACCACCAGAAGAAAACAACTCTGGAACGCAAGCTCCTTAACAAAAAACGCAAGTCTGAAAAGAAAGACTACTAAATGATACAAACCGGCCCTCAAAAGCCGGTTTTTTTTATTCACTGTTCAGTTTTTCAATCAGGGCCGGAAGTTCATATATATCCTTAATTCTGTAAATCTTTCCGGGATAAGAGTCAGCCTTTTCGCTCAGTTCTTCAGAGCCTACGAGTACAGAAGTTCCGCCGAGGGCAGCATAACCTTCAACATAGACAGGATAATCATCCAGAAAAAGCGTATCATCTGTATTTCCGCCGAGCAGTCTGAGGGCATTTAAATATGACTCTTTCTGTGGCTTTCCCTTAAAATCATTCATCCTGATATCACAGATAGTTTCATGAAAGCGGTCACGGACTTCAAGGAATTCAAGAACGTGTTCGGCATGCTCGCCGGGTGCATTCGTCAGGATGATCTTCGGCATGTCGATTGAATCAAGCAGGCGTGCAAGTTCAGGAGCCTTATCCAGTTCTTCTATTTCACTTGCCGGATGAACAAACGAAAAATAATCTTCAACATCAGTAAATCCCCCTGCCTTAAGCCACTCAAGCGTTGTTCCGTATATTTTAAGTGCCTGAGTCCGTATTGCCGGTGCTTCAGATGGGGCCAGCTTATAAAAGCGTCTTGCATATTCAGCAATTCTCCCGCCGACTCCCATGCACATTCTGGAAGTCATCGGATAAACCGTATTATCAAGATCAAAAATCAAATTCCGTATCATATCCCTGTCCGTTACGGAAGATTTTACCGGAAACATCATAAAAAATAAATTACCCTTCCCCGCCGTATCTTACTGATGCTATAACTGTTTACATTACAGCTGCACTCTGTTTGCGGCTGGTTTTATTGTTAAACTTTCACATATTATTTATACTGTTAAAAAAGGTGACTTATATGAAAAAAATTATTCTATCTGTTTTGACTTCTGTTTCTGCACTGTTTTTCTTCGGTGCATGCAAATCTGCTCCGGTATACATAACTGACAATTCTCCGGTGGCAATAATTACAATCATCGGAAACCCTGACATGCCGTGGCTCTCGGAAGACGAATCTGAAGATTCAACAAGCGGACTTATCACAGGAACAATGAACACGCTTCTTGGAACTGAAAACCCGGAAATTTCAGGCGCTGTTGACCGTCTTGATTATGCTGATGAATCAGTAAGGAAAATTCTTCCGGAAGTTGCAGGCTGCCAGGTTATAAACAAAAGTGACGTCATCAGTTCAAAGCGCTACAAGAAGCTTGGAGAAAGTTATTTTAACTTCCTCGATTCAATCAAGCGCGGTACGAACTACAAGGATTTTACGACAATCGGCGGAAAAAATGCGCGTATGCTCGCAAAGGAGCTCAATGCAAATTCCCTCCTTATCATGGACCTCAACTGCTTTAAAAAACGCGTAAACAAAAATGCCTGCTGCGCCGTCATCGACCTCAAAATGAAGGTAATCTCTTCAAAGGGAAAGGAAATCATCAACAAAACATACCGCACTGAAAGCAAAAACGTTGAAAAAGACGGAAGCTATTATGACCAGGATGAACTGATTGCTGCAATTCCGGCTGCAATTGATGCAGCAGTCATGCAGTTTGCCCTTGAATACAATAACCCTGACGCTATTCCGGGAGAAGAAGCTTCAGCTTCAGACGGAACTACAGCAGAACAGACAGAAGACCTGAGCCGTTATGCCGTTCCGCTTAAAATCAAGGCAAAAACAAACGCGGAGCCTGCACCTGAGCAGACCCCGCCTGAACAGAATTAAATACCAAGTTCTTTTTTTGCTGCAAGGAGATCTTTCTTTGCAGCATCACATGCCCTGCCTGCACTGTCGGCAATGTCCTTAAGGCAGAGCGAGCCTGTTTCACGCTGTGAAGCAAGTTCAGGATCTTTTTTCCATGCACACAGAATACCGCGGCTTGAATTAACAGTTCCGCCGGCCTTATCAAGAAGGGTTGCCGCAATACGAGCTGCACCGCCCTGAGCGCCATATCCTGGAATCAGGAAGAAAATATCAGGATAGGCATCCCTTATGGCACGTGCATCGCTTTCTTCCGTACAGCCTACAACAGCTCCAACCGGAGAACAGCTCTGCTCCGGATAAATCTTCTTGAATTCTTCACTGATTCTCGTAAGTTCAGCGCCGGTTTTATCAAGAACACGTCCGCCGGCCTTAAGTTCCTGCTGCTCGATATCAGTCATTCCCGGATTTGACGTTCTCAGGAGAACAAAAATTCCCTTTGAGCCGGTCTTAACTTCTGACTGCGGAGTCAGTGGCTTACAGTATTCGGTAAACGGCTTAAGCGTATCAAATCCCATATAAGGATTAACGGTTATGATGTCAGTTTCAAAATCACCTGAAAAATGCGCACGGGCATAAGCCTTTGCAGTATCCGCAATGTCACCGCGCTTGATGTCGCTTATTACGACAAAGCCTGCTTCCTTAACGGCCCTGACGGTTTCTATATATGCCTTAAGTCCGTCAATTCCCATTGCCTCATAATATGCAATCTGTACCTTAAAGCAGCAGGCAGACTGTGCTTCACGTACACGCTTGATGATTTCCTTATTGTAGGCAAGAACAGCCTTAGCCGGAGAATCAAATACTTTTAAAACCGATTCCGGCAGATATGAAGGATCAGTGTCCAGTCCGACACACAAAGGTCCGTTTTTTTCGCTCAAATCCCTGAGCATTTCCATGTAATGTTTCATGTTTTTATTCTATCAAATTTCACTTTTCTTTGAAAATCCCCGTTTTTTGTACGATAATATAAATATGACAATGAACAAATCACATATTTTTACACTTGCAGCATTTGCACTTTTTGTAATCATGACACCACGCCTCTGTGCACAGAATTCAGTAAGCGCTGAGAAAGCAGAAAGCCTGAGGCAGGAATTCTGCAATTACGGTAAAAAATTCATCGGATGTAAATATGTTTCAGGAGCAACCGGACCGAACACCTTTGACTGCTCGGGGTTTGTCTATACAGTTTCACGCGAATCAATCGGATACCAGCTTCCGCGTCAGGTCAAGGCAATGTACTCATACTGCAAAAGCATTACGGATGCAGACCGACAGGCCGGTGACCTCGTATTTTTCAAGACAACTTCCAGCGGAGAAGTAAGCCACGTCGGAATCTATATCGGAAACGGACAGTTCCTCCACTGTGCAAGCGACGGCCCAAACACGGGTGTAATCGTAAGTTCACTCAGGGAAAATTACTGGAAAGGGAAATACTATAAATCAGGCAGATTCCTTCCGGCCGGAAACGAAACTCAAAGCCCTTCTTCAGCGTCCTCAGGTACAGCATCTGGAACTTATGCTTCAGCATCCGGCTCATCTTCTTCAGGATCTTCACAGTCTGGTTCTTCATTCCTTTCTAAGCTTCTGGTTGACGGATCACTTTCATTTGACTGGAACTTCTTTGATGCAGACAATTTCCGCCTTAATTTCCGCGGACTCACAGGAAACCTTCAGTTCAGGTACAATTCTGGAAATTTCCAGCCTGGAGCCGGTACTTCCTTCAGGTGGGATTCAGGAACAGGAACGATTCAGCTTCCGATTTTTGCAAGCCTGACAATCGGCGAATACTTCAGCATTTTTGCTGGTCCCGTAATCTGCATAGGAACTCCTTACCTGCCGGGAAACGATGATGAAGAAATTGAATCTTCTTTCTTCCCTGGAATCATAGGCGTCTGCTGGAACACACCGAGCTTCGACGTAAAAAAAGCAAAAGTCTGCTTTACCCAGGACATTCATTACACCGTATTCAATAAAACCGACGGTTCAGCCCTCTCTCCTGTAAAAAGCGCAGCATCGGGACTTGTATTTTCAAGCGGAGTTCGTGTAACCTTACCGCTGTCTCAGATGCTTTAATTTCACAGGAGAAATTAAATTTCATGAAAAAGCTGCTCACCATTGTACCCTTTCTGTTTATATTTCTGCTTGCAGGCTGTAATTCAGAATTAAAGATAACCGTCCTGCCTGAAAACAATGCACAGGTAGAATTCAGGACAGACTATTCAAAAACCTTTAAGGATACTTTTTCTGCCCTCACAGGGAAAAATGACAGTACGGTCTTTTCAGATCAGAACCTGCTGAACCTTCTCAGACAGCTCGGAACAAAATCGCCGCATGCCTCACAGACAGGAAATTCAATGCAGCTTAAGTGTATCTGCAGCACTACAGACAGCCGCTTCACAGGCCTTGATATTCTTACAGTTAAGGATAAAACGGCAGTCCTCACAATCGGCCCTGAACAGATTAAAAATCTCTACAGCCAGTCAGACGAAGAAACAAAAAGTTACCTCGATCTGCTTATGATTCCGTGTCTTGAAGACGAAACAATGACTGTCCCTGAATACGAAGAACTCCTTGCTTCACTCTACGGAAAAACTTTTGCAAAAGACCTTGTTTCACGCAGACTTAAAGTTGAACTTGCATTTTCAGGAAAGAAAGAAACCTGCCGCGCAGAAATTACGATTGGTGAACTTTTTACGCTTACACAGGCTAAAACCTGGCAGCTCAGCAGCAATTAACAGTTATACAGCTTTAAAAACAAAAAAGCCGGTACTCTTTGCGGAATAGTAGACTCGAACTACTGACCCCCACGATGTCAACGTGATGCTCTAACCAACTGAGCTAACCCCGCAGACAGTACCGGCGTGAATGACGTAAGTATAATATATTTTCCAAAGTTTTAGCAATAATTTAGATGATTTTTTTCAGATGTCATTTTAGAATGGAAATGATTAAAAATTTTTATTTAAGAGGTAACTATGAAAAAAATCTTATCATCATTGATTTCAATTTCACTGCTCGCATTTATGACAGCCTGCAGCAGTGATTCAGGCGGAGGCGGAAGCGGCTCTCAGAAAACGGCTGAAAAAGACGGAACCACTACGCTCAAAATTCAGGAAAGCGGAGACGGCTTCGTGAGTACGACTGGAAGCATCAAGGAAAATGATACAAACTGGATTGGTTACAGCGGTGACGGATACATCGAAAGCCTCACATCAGGAAAGACCGTCGTCTATACCGTAAAAGCTGACGCAGCAATATCAGATGCTAAAATTGCCGTTCATTACGGAATGTGGAATGCACAAACAATGGTTCGCGGAGTTCTTGTAAAGGTAAACGGTGTTACAATCAATAATGGCAATGCCATCAAGACTACTTATACAAACAAGGGAACTAAAGGTCAGAATGTTGACGGACGCTGGATTGATTCGGCTTATCTGACAGACGTTTCACTTAATCAGGGGTCCAATACAATCATCATCGAAGGTGCATCCGGTGAACAGACATTTGATGGAGAGACCTATACCCCTACAGATGCAGGATGTCTGCCTAACATCGACTATCTCATTGTAAATGGGATGGGAATTAATTACGGAACAGACAAAAAACAGTATTATTCACTTGCATATTCTTCCGAAAATGAAACTGCAGGTTCCGTTACAGGCGGAACAGCAGAAGGTTCTGTAGCCGAAGGAACTTCAGTAACCCTTACAGCAGCAGCAAATTCCGGCTGGACTTTTGAATGCTGGTCTGACGGAACTACTTCAAATCCGTATACATTTAAACTGTCTGGAAATACAAGTCTTTATGCACATTTCATTCCTACAGGTGCAACCGTTCCAGCAGGGCTGTTCGGTTATGCAACCCTCACGGCAGACAAATCAAGTGCAAAATACACGATTACAGGCGGAACGGGTGGAACTGAACTTACAATTTCTTCCCTCGCTGAACTTGAAGCAAATAAAGCAATACTTTCAGGAAATGACCCTTATATCATAAATATTTCAGGCCTGATTACAACTGCAGATGCGGCATGTCCGAATGTCAGCAGGGTAATTAACCTCGGCTCAAACAAGACCCTCCAGTCAGGAACAACACAGGGACAGTTACAGAATATTGGCGTTAAAGTCCAGGGCAAAAACATAATCATCAAGAACCTTAAATTCGGCGAAGTGATTGCAGATTCTTATTATGCAAACCTCGCAGAAGCAAAAGCAGCCGGAATCAAGCGCGGAGCTGCAGACGCAATGGAACTTAACGGAGCAGAGCATGTATGGATTGATCATTGTGAATTCCAGTCACATCTTACTCCTATGGCATTCAATTCAAGCGGAGTCCTCGAAGAACTGACTTTCGATGCATCAAAAACAGCAATTACAGTTGAACATGACTATGAATCACCTGAAATTGCATGGCGCAAAGACTATTATGACGGACTTCTGGATATAAAGAATCAGTCACGCTTCATCACGGTTTCAAACTGCTACTTCCACGATCATTACAAGGCATGTCTGTGCGGCTCAAATGACACTGACAGTTCAGAAAAAGTAATGCGCGTAACCTTCTATTACAACTACTGGAAGAATATCAATGCACGTGCACCTTTGTTCAGATTCGGAAAGGCACATGTATTCTCAAGCTATTTTACGGCTGACACTGACTGCGACTGGATGTATATGACTGATAATAAAGACGGAAGTACTTATTCAATCAGCCAGAACGTTCAGGCAACGGCAATCAACTGCCGTGCATCTTCAGAACTGTACATCGACAACAACTATTTTGAAAACCTCAAGATTGCTGTAGGTCATTACAACGGTGACAGTGATACACCAGGTACATGGACAACAATCAACAACCTGGGATTCGAAGACGGCGAAGGTAATTCATATGAACCTCCATATGCATGGAGTTCTGCATTAAAAACTGCATCTGCAGCAAAAACATATGTTCTTGCCAATGCAGGAGTCGTTTCACAGTAAGCCGGACTCAGTGCCATAAGCAACAGGCTGATAAACTGTCATTGCCGCACCAGATGCGGCAATCTCAAAGTATCTTGATCAGCTTGTTAAGGCATAAAAAAAGGCACTTCATCATATCAATATGAAGTGCCTTTTGTGTTTATTTTAAATATTAAAAATTACAGGCTGTTAAGCAGGTAATTAGCAATAAGGCGTTTCCATGAGAACTCGTTTTTAATGCTGTCCCATGAAAGTTCAGTTCCGCCTCCATTGTTTGTAAGCTGTGACGGAGGGTTTGAATCCTGGTTGTCAGCCTGTCTGAGATCCGATTTAAGCCAGTAAATTGCAGACCACTTATCGCGTGTTCCTGAAACCTTATAAGTGCTGTCCGTATCATCAGCAGCAACCTCACCGTCAAGAGGGAAGGTCTTAATGATATATGCACTATTTGTAAGTCCCGAAATTATTGAACTTGCATCAGAAACGGCAGTAATAACAATTGTAAGTCCTGCCGGGATTGTATAACCCTTTTTCAGGGCTTTGGCTGCATTACTTGTACTTGTAGTATCAGTTGAAGACCAGTAAAAATGTACATAAATGTTGGCAGCCTGAGCCTCATCAGAGTTTTTATATTCAACAGGCATTGAACACCATTTTTTTGCAGGTCCTGCAAGTTCGTTGACAATTTCATCGCCTTCCTGACATCCCGTCATGCACAGTGCACTTGCAGCAAGAATGCAGGCAGCAAGAATTTTTGTAATTTTCTTCATAGAAATTTCTCCTCTAAAAATCAAATAGGTTCGCATAAACGAATCTCATTTCAATTCTAATCCACCGGGAAGTTTTTTTCAACAAAATCATTTCTTCGTGTTTTATACGCCGGCAATCATTTCCGTAAGGATCATCGCGGTATTTACGTGCTGTACGGGTATTTTCTGCGGAAGCGACAGTACTGTATTCGTATAATTAACTATTCCCTTAATGCCGTACGAAACAAGCCTCTCTGCCATGTACTGTGCCTTGTCATCAGGAACCGCGAGAAGCGCATATTCAATTCTCAGCGAGCGTATTTTCTTTTCCAGATCCAGTGTCGGAAAAAGCGGAATTGAAGACTTCATTATTTCGATCTTGTTTACGTTTGTATCAAAACCAGCAACAAGTTCAAAACTGCTTCCGTCAAATACGGCAGATTCGAGAAGTGCTGCTCCGAGCTTTCCAAGTCCTATTATGCAGCAGTGGTGTTTTTCTTCATCAGGAACGGAAATTTTAAGGGCACTGCAGATGCTTTCCTTCAGTTTTACGGTATCATAGCCGTTGCTCACACCGTTATAGATTTCAAGCAGGGATATATCCCTCCGGATCGTTGCTTCACCCCATCCCGTAAGTGCACTCAGTTCAGAGGAAGTAATCCTGCTTTTTTTCTGCTGGGAGAGAATCCTTGTAAGCGAGACGAGTCTTTTTTTGGAAGGAGCAGGGATTTTTTTCAAAGTGAAAGCGTTCCTACTACAGTCGCATCATCTTCTGTCGGTCCTTTTGAAGAAACTGCATCATAAGGAGTCTGCATTACGGTTCTCTGTTCACGCGGCGACGAAGAATCTATTTTTGCAAGTCGTTCCTGACGGATTTTTTCCCACTTTGCACGCCAGTCGTTCTGCTGATTCTGCGCCGGTGAAGTACTTTTTGCTGAAGTTGCAGGAGTCTTTCTTACCAGAGAAGCCGGAGCCCTGGCCGAAGCACGTTTTGCCTTTGGAACGGCAAGAAATCCGAACAGGGAACCGCATAATCCGCCTGCAATATGTGCAACAACTGAAATATTTGATGTTTCTGCCGTTTTAGCGCCTGAAAATTCCTTTGCAATATAAACTGCAACAAGAAAAACAAACGTAAGCGGTATTTTATTCCTTGTAATTACGTTGAGCGAAGAAAGTACGATCAGCATAAAACATATTCCGCTTGCTCCAAGAAGAACGGACGGAATGAGGCATACGTTCAGGACGCCCGTAACCAGAGACGTTACGACGATCATCAGTGCAAGCATTTTTGAGCCGTAGCGCTCTTCCATGAGGGGGCCGAGAAGAAGGATATATGCAAGGTTTCCGAGGAGATGAGTCCAGTCAGCGTGTCCGAGGACATGGGTGAAAAGCCTTACGTAATCAAGAACATAATTCCAGTTAAAGCCGTTTTTTTCCGTCATGCATGCCGGTGCAGTAAAAATTGCCGGAATCAGGGTACCTTCAAGAATGAATCTGTCAGTTAAAAGTACAAGAACACAAAGAATTGAAAAAGTCAGCGTAACGGGTGCATTGTATGAAAAAGGAATTTTTCTCTTCATATTGTTTATATCGGCATTTTTCCATTATAATTAGAGCGAGTTTTTTCTCAGGGAGTTTGTATGCTTAAAAAACTGCTTCTTCCGGCTGCACTTCTTCTGTCACTTTTTACGGCCGGATGTTCAAAAGAAAAGCCGGACACTGCTGTTAAAGTTGAAGACCCGCTCAAAGGCAAAATGTATGCCTTTACGGAAGAATTCTTCGGTGTTCCTTCTTTTACGACAATTGATTTCGGAATGAACGGTGAAGTTTCCATCGTCAACGGTTCCCTTCTCCCGGTAGACAGCCCGGAAGATGCAGTCAGCCGTATCAGCGGAACCTACAAGTATGATTCAGCAAACAATTCAGTCTTCATCAAGTCAACGGAAGACGAAGCTGAACAGGGCTATCAGGCTAATTTTATCTATGACCAGTTAACAAAAACCATTTCGATCAGTGACGAATATGGAAATACAATGATTTTTGAGGAGGTTCCCGTAAATGAAAACTAAGGCATTTTTCAGGACAATTTTCACACTTTTTATTCTTGCAGGTGGAATCGCATCTGCACAGTCTAACCCGCTCATCGGAAAAACATATTCGGCAGACATAATGGGCATTGCTGCCTTGAACGTCACTTTTAATGATGATGACAGCTGTATACTTGAAGCTATCGACGGAACCGACATTTCACATTTCGAAAAAGTTGACGGATCTTATAAGTATCTTTCAAACGCAACTGTTTCTATAACAGCTGATGACGGCAGCACACTGGACTTTGTCTATGACAAGGCAAATGATATTCTCCGCGCCGTAATTGATGAAGACAATGGAATAATGCTCGAGCTTAAACCTAAAACAGTAAAGGCCCTCAATCCAAATGCAGTCGCTCCGGAAACCCTTGCAGGAAGAACCTATTCAGGCAGCATGCTCGGTAAAGAATTCATCCGTCTTTCATTTACAGACGACAAAAACTGCGATGTAACTGCATTCGACGGAACTGATTCAGAAACCGTAAAATGCACCTATACATACGATAAATCAACCGGTGAATTAAAATTCCACTCTGAAGATGAAGATTTTGATGACGGTGAATTCAGATACGAAAAAGGTGACAATACCATCAAGATCGTCATTCCTGACGGTTTTACACTTTCACTCGAACAGATAAAATAACCCGGAGGAAGCAATGAACGCCATTATCACGGTAGTAGGAAGCGACAAAGTCGGAATCATCGCAAAGGTAAGTGCCCTGCTTGCAGAACACAAAATCAACATCGGAGACATTACGCAGACAGTTCTTTCCGGTAATTTTGTAATGATGATGGTGGTAAGCCTTCAGGAAAGCGACATTAACATCGATGAACTGAGAACCATTCTGTCAAAAGAAAGCCAGCTTATGCAGGTTGAAATCAATGTAATGGCAGAAAAAGTCTTCAGTTCAATGAACAGAATTTAAATCTGACTAAAAATAAACTTTTGCACCGAACGTCACACCGTTCCAGGACTCTGTGATTGTTCCGGTGGAAATGTTTTCAACCCCAAGATACTTCCATCCCGCAAATATTTCATACCTGTTTACAAGAATCCCGAGCGTAGCAACAGAATCAAGCAGCTTTAAGTTATCCGAGAAAGTCTGGAACTCAATCCGCCAGTCAATGTGCAGCGGACGAACCGGAAAAGACTGAACCTGGAATCCGACAGAGAGACCGTTTTCAAGCATAGGACTTGCATCACCATACCAGTGAGACCACTGGGCTATAACTGCGAGAGAAAATATATTGTGCTGGAACACTACAACCTGGCCACCGAGCCTGATGTTGCCGTTATAGAGTTCCGAATCATCATTTTCATCCTGGTTCATAAAATACATGTGTTCAAAATAAGGTCCTACGAACCAGAAAAGGCCTTCGAACCTGGTATCATTTCCCCAGCCGATTGATTTGTTCATCCTGAACTGCGACGTTGAAAGTGAAAAACGTGTCATCCTTGAATTATCTTCACTGTCAGAAAGAGCATACCAGATGTAATCATTTGTATTGCCCTGATACGGATAATCCCGGAATCTTGAGAGGGCAAGCAGTGCAAGCCATGCAGAAGTTACATCCGATGCACAAAGGTTGCAGCATACATCAAGTACTGCAGTTGCACACGGATCCGAATCATCTGAAGATGAACTTTTTTTCGTTCTTTCTTTTTTTGTTCCCTGTCTGCCCGAATCCTCAACGGCATCATTAAAACCGTAAGCGAATGCAGAGAATCCTGATGCAAGCATCAGCAATACCGGAATAATTTTTCTTAACGTCATTTTCATTTTCTCGCCACTATAACCATTGTTTTTGCCTTTTCATTGTAAGGAGAAAAATCAAAGTCTCCGTAAATTTCGGCAGATTTAAATCCTATTCCGACAAGAAGCCGCCGTAGTTCAACTGCAGAATAAAGCCTCTGCACAAACTCATGTTCCATCCTCTCGCCGGTTTTGTCGTCAATCAGAATCCATTTTGAACGAAGGCCTTCCCAAGCACCTTCCACGGAAAACTGCGTAAGTACGGTTTTTCCTGCACGTTCAAACCATTCACCTTCAGTAAAATACTGTACGGCAATTTCACGGCTTATGTTTTCCAGAATGAAAAAACCGTTTTCCTTCAGCGACGCATAAATTGACTGGAGAATCTGTACGTCCTCTTCAATCGTATCACAGTATCCGAACGAAGTATAAAGATTAATTGCCGCATCAAATTTCCTGTCAGACTTAAACGTACGAAGATCTGCCTTAATCAGTTCAAGATCAACGCCTTCGGCAGAAGCAGATTCAGCCGCAGCATCAAGTTCACTCTGAATAAGGTCTACGCCCGTAACTTCAAGTCCCCTTGCAGCCAGTTCAACGCTGATCCGTCCAGGACCGCAGCCTGCATCAAGGATTTTTGCACCCTTTGAAAGCCCGGCAATTTTGCAGACGTAATCAGCAACATCCGGAGCTTCTGCCCACCGCTGAGGGTCAAACATTATGGGAGCATAATTCTGCCAGAACCTTTCGTTTTCAAACCATTCTTTTTTCTGCTTACGTTTAGCCATAGCGCCACCTTTTTATATTGTATCACAATAACGAAGAAATAACATATATATTCCCGGGCGGCAGCCGCAAACAGGATGTTTTTGCCCGCCTTTCTGCTCCCTCCCGCCGTTTTATTTCATAATTATTTGTATAACCAGAAGCCAATTTTTATACAGACATATTATTTTACGTCATTTTCGGGCTTGACCCGGAAATCTATCTTCTAAGAGATTGCCGTGTCTAAGCACGGCAATGACATTAAGTGTTCAGAGAACATATAAATGCATGCGGGCAAAAAAAAGCGGCTTTCGATTCACTTTGAAGGAGCTGGAACAACAAAGACAATCGTAATAATTTGTTTGCCCGCTGAAAGATTTTCTGTATAATAATTTCATGACTACATTACAGGCTTTTTTTCTGGGTCTGCTTCAGGGAATTGCTGAATTTCTTCCGGTTTCTTCAAGCGGCCATCTTAAACTTGCACAGGGACTTTTCGGCCTTACGGATGTTCCCCTTATGTTTGATGTTTTCCTGCACATTGCAACCCTGCTTGCAGTATGCATTTATTTCAGGAAAATTATCCTCCGTCTTTTCACGATTCTTTTCAGAGTCATTTTCCGCCGTGAGGAACAGCCGTACACTGGTGATGATCCTAAAATCCTCTCCCTTGCACCGGATTATGCTGCAGGAATGAATACAATCTTCATGATAATAATTTCTACCGCCGTCACGGGAGTTATGGGGATTGCGGTCAAAAAATTTCTCGACAGTGATTCTATTTCAGTAAAATTCATCTGCGCAGGCTTTCTGGTAACTTCCGTATTACTTCTGCTTTCAGGCCTTGTATCAGGAAGACAGGCTCAGGTCACCGGATACACAAAATTAAAGTGGTATCAGGCAGTGGCAGTCGGTTTTGCACAGGGAATAGGAACCCTTCCGGGAATCAGCCGCTCAGGTTCAACGATTTCAGGTGCCGTATTCTGCGGAGTCGGCCGCGTAAAGGCAGGAGACTACTCATTCATCATTTCAATTCCTGCAATTCTCGGAGCCTTTGTTCTGACCCTTAAAGATTTTTTTGAAGCAGAAGCAGCAGTCGTCATTGAAACTCTTCCCCTTGCAGTGAGCTTCGTTACGGCATTTGTTTCAGGCTATGCAGCCCTGAGCCTTCTGATGAAACTCATAAACAGGGGAAAACTTGCATGGTTTGCAGTTTACCTCATTCCGCTCGGAATCTTCGGACTGATATATTTCTAAAATTACGACCGTACGAGCTGAATAAATTCTTCGATTTCCTTTCTGTACATTGCGATTCCTTCATTCCAGAATGCAGGAGTCGTAATGTCAAAGCCTGCCTTGCGGCACAAATCTTCACAGCTCATTGAACCTGTATCAGACAGCAGCTTTTCATAAACTAAAGCAAATGCAGGTCCTTCCTTTCTGTAGCGCATATAAAGTCCGGCAGCAAACAGCTGTCCGAATGCATACGGAAAATTATAAAAATCAAGGTCCGGAGAATAATAATGGCTTTTAACGGCCCACATATACTCATGACGCTCATCCGGGTTAAGTCCGCATCCGTAGGATTTTTCCTGAGCCTGCTTCATCAGGGCACAGAAATCTTCAGCATTGAGTTCGCTTTCTGCACGTTTTTCAAAGACGCTCTTTTCAAAATAAAAGCGGCACAATATATCAACCAGAACCTGACTCACATCCTGAAGGTCAAATTCAAGGATCTGCATCCTGTCTGCACCGGAACTGTTTTGAATCATATTCTGCTTGACTATCGTCTCTGCAAAAGTTGAAGCCGTTTCTGCAAGCGTCATCGGATAATCAAAAAATAAAGCCGGTTTACCTTCCATACAGCTGAAATGAAATGCATGTCCGATTTCGTGGGCAAGCGTTATTATGTCACTGAAAGCCCCCGTAAAATTAGTCATTATGCGGCTCTGATGTCCAAGCGGAAAATCTTCATCATATGCACCGCCGGTTTTCCCTTCGCGTACGGCAGCATCAATCCAGCCTTCATCAAAAACTTTTCGGGCAAAGTCACCGGCACGTGTGCTGAAGGAATCGTAGCGTGCAATTATATAATCCCGTGCTTCGCTGAAGGTCCACTTTTTTGAAAGGAAAGAATTTTCTCCGCCGGAAGAAAGCGGTGCAAACAGGTCATAGAATGCAAGGCCCTTTTCACCTGACTTACTGACTGTCGCCCCCGTTTTCTTAAGATATTCCGCCTTTGCACAGAAATATTCCCGGAACACATCAAGATTTTCTTCTATCGAAGTAATGAGTGCTTCAAGCGTTTTTTCTGACAGCCTTGAAGAAAACAATGAACGTTCAAGGGCTGTTTTCCAGTTTCGTCTTGAATTCAAGGTAAGCGTTTCACCTTTTATGTTATTGAGGCATGCTGCAAGGGCAGTTTCATTCTGACGGAGCAGCTGTATTTCTCTCTCCCAGCTTTTTTTTCTGAGTTCACCATCAGGAGAATATGCATCGTTTCTGAGTTCATTGAAAGTCTTAGATTCATCGTCTGAAAGGCTGCTTATTATCTGCTCGTGAAGCCTCTCCCATGCATTTCCGCCCGTTCGCTGAAGGTCACCGGCAAGTTTTTCTTCAGCGGCGGACATCTGATGGCCTGCTGCAGTGACTCTCTCCTCAAGTACATAAGAATATTCTTCAAACTGAGGAAATTTTTTATAAAAGGATTCCAGTCTGGATGCATTTTCTGAAAGAAGTCGTGTAAACTTGAGGTCCGCCTGCTTTAAGCCAAGCGTAAGCTCATCAATCCGTGCAATGTTGTTGAGAAACTTTGTATTCGTCGTATCAACGGAATAAATTATATATGCATATGCATTCAGGGTACGGGATAAGGCAAGAACTTCATTTTCAATTTCAAGATAAGTTCTGAGGCTGTTTTCAAAATCTTCCTTGAGGGAAGAAGCCGCTGAATCAAGTTTTCTGATTCCGTCCGCAAAGGCTTTAACGGTATCCTCATATTCCCGGGAATCGAGTGAAGGAAAAATTGAATCAAGGTTCCATAAAGGTATATTTTCGTTTGTCATAAATAAAGTTTATCATTATAATTTTTTTATGAAAATAACAACTGAACTTAAAGTCAGAACCTATGAATGTGATTCATACGGTCACGTAAACAACGCAAATTACCTTCACTACCTCGAATACGCCCGCGGAGATTTTCTTGATCAAATCGGATTTGACTACAACAAATTCGTAGAAGAAGGATATTTCATCTACATTACGCATATAGACATTTACTATAAATGGTCAGCAAGATACGGTGATACGCTTCATATTGAAACCATGCCCCTTAAAACAGGTGCAGTTTCAGGAACAATGAGTCAGAAAGTCCTTAATCAGGACGGAAAGATCGTAGCAGAAGCAGAGGTAAGCTGGGCCTGCGTCAACA
The DNA here is from genome assembly GCA_002394465.1 of Treponema sp. UBA4328. Lineage (GTDB taxonomy): Bacteria > Spirochaetota > Spirochaetia > Treponematales > Treponemataceae > Treponema_D. The sequence continues at coordinate 15,667 of DGTU01000003.1, forward strand.
GGGAATCACGCCCGTCAAAAATCCCGGATGCCTACAAAAACACCGGCCTCTCCCCTGAAACAAATTAAAAAAGACAGAAATTGCTTCGCAATTTCTGTCGAACTTAGTTTTGCTAAAGCAAAACTAAGTTCAGAATTCCTCAAAATCTGCATCAGTGATAAGGTCAGCAGTTGTCTTAATCTTTGCAGTTCCATCCAGAGGTTCTTTTTTATTATCTTTTTTAGTCCTCTTCTTTTCAGGTTTTGAAACAGTCGCTGCTTCTTTTTTCTCTTCCTGAACGGCTTCACGCTGAGTTTCCGGAAGGATTTCCTTTTCAGCTTTCGGCTCTTCCTTAAGTTCCGGTTCAGCTGCAGGAGCTTCCTGTTTCCCTTCTGCAACAGTTTCTTCTGCAGACTTTTCCGCTTCGACAGTCAGGCCTGATGTTCCTTGAGAATCTTTATTTTCCGTATCTGCAATCTGTGAATACTCAGTCTTAATGTCAGCCGGCGTCTTGAAGAAACTGATTACCTGAACGAGTCTCTGTGCTTCGGCGCTCAGTTCCTCAGCCATTGCAGCCATCTGTTCAGCGGCAGATGCATTCTGCTGAACTACGCTGTCCATCTGAATAATTGCAGTGCTTACCTGCTGTGCGCCCTCATCCTGTTCATGGGCACTGGTTGCAATTTCCTGTATGAGCATTGAAGTCTGTTCAATGCTTGGAACGACTTCGCGGATGAGCTTACCGGCATTTTCTGCAGTTTCCAGGGTCTGGGTTGAAATTTCACTTATTTCTGCTGCTGCTGCCTGTGAACGCTCCGCAAGCTTACGGACTTCACTCGCAACAACGGCAAATCCCTTTCCTGCTTCGCCAGCACGTGCAGCTTCAATTGCTGCATTGAGGGCGAGCATGTTTGTCTGACCTGCAATATCCTGAATTACGCTGATTTTTTCTGCAATCGTTTTAACGGCACCAACAGCTTCTTCAACGGCAAGTCCGCCTGCTTCACCCTTAGCAGAAGCCATGTTTGCAATTTCGCTTGTCTTGCCTGCATTCTCGGCTGACTGTCTGATGGTTGAAGTCATCTGTTCCATCGTTGCACTCATTTCTTCAGAGCTTGCTGCCTGTTCACTTGCACCTGAACTGACTGCCTGGCTTGAAGAACTCAGCTGTTCACCGCCGGCACGTACCTGCATTGCAGATTCGCGAACCTGTGAAATTGTCTTCAGAAGGGAGGCAATCATTTCCTTAAGGGAATTTCCCATTTTGCCAAGCTCGTCTTTTCTTGCGAGCATGATCCTTTTCTCTTCTTCAGAAACGGTATCAATTATCAGGTCGCCGTCAGATATGCAGTGAAGCATCTTCTGAATCGTTCCAATCGGTCGGGCAAGACTCCATGCATAAAAGAGTCCGGCACAAATTGCAAGAATTACGATTATGACTCCAATAAGAATCATATAGAAACGCATCGTATAGATTGATGCCATAAAAAGGTCGTCCGGACACATGAAAATCATTGTCCATGTAGTTTCAAGCTGCGGAGTCTTAAGGCTCGCATAACACAGATACTGAGACTCACCTTTGAATGTAATTTTTTCAATTCCGCGTTCTGATTTTACGATCTTCTCATTCAATGCAGAAATTTCGCTGTAACCGAGTTTTTCGCCAGATGAAGCATTTTCTGCCTCTGCCAGCTGGGCAAAAGTTGCCGTTCTGTCAGATGAAACGCTTATGGAACTTGAAAGTATCGTTGAATCTTTTTTGTTGATGATAAATGCAGTACTTCCGGGAATAACCGTAAGTTTATTGATGAACATATCAAGCAGTTCAGGCTTGTAGTTAATGGCAAGGACACCGTCGACGCCCTTTCCGTCAAAATAAACAGGTACGGCAAAATAAAGGTTCGGGAGTCCCGTTGTTTTGGAAATAAGGGGACCTTCAATTGAAGGCTTTCCCTGCATTGCATTCTTGAAATAGCCTCTGTCCGAAATATTCGTCGGCTTTCCTTTGGAAGTATAGGCTTTTCCCGTTGCATCCGAAATGATGTAATAGTTTCCGCCGGAAGTTTCGGCATTGTAGTTGCCGAGAATTGCAGCCTTTTCTTTAAGTGAAAGGGCCGGATTCTTTATTGATTCACCGTCGGCAAGAATATTCAGGCCTGTAACCTGAGTATTTATTTCTGACATCGCATACTGAACGATTGAGTCCATCAGTGGAGAAAGAGACTTGTTCACGGTTTCGTTTACTGCATTCCGGCCGAACCTTAATGCAATGAATGAAAGCGTTAATGCCGTAATAATGATAACGACTGCGATAAATGCAGCAATTGCCGAACGAATGCTTTTCATAGAATTATCCTATAATCTTTTTAACAACCGAAATAAGTTTCGGTGCATCAAACGGTTTTACAATCCAGCCTGTAGCACCGGCAGCCTTACCTTCTGCCATTTTGTCAGACTGATTTTCAGTCGTAAGTGCAATTATCGGCGTAAATTTGTAGCCGTCAGTTGCCCTCAATGCCTTTGTAAGTTCGATGCCGTCCATATTCGGCATATTGATATCCGTAATTACCAGATTAAATTTATCAGCCTTTGCCTTTGCGAGTCCGTCTACTCCGTCAACTGCTTCTGTTACTTCGTAACCTTCCTGTCCGAGAATAAAAGTAATGCTTGCCCTGATTGATCTTGAATCATCAACCGCAAGTATTTTTTTGCCTGCCATAACCAGCCTCCGTAATGAATATTTTTACAACAACTTTTTCTTTCTTTCATGTTATATATTGTAACACATCATTTTTACTTATGCATTTTTTATTGCAGTTTATGACTTATTTTTAACTGCGCTGAGCATTACAAGCGCAATGCTCTGGAGCGGAACTATTTTATCAACTGCTCCGGCCTTTACGGCTTCTCCCGGCATTCCGTATACGATACAGCTTGCTTCATCCTGTGCAATGTTAAAGGAACCTGTATCATGCATTTCCTTCATGCCCTTGGCACCGTCATCACCCATACCTGTCATGATGATGCCGATCGCATTTTTGCCGGCATATCTTGCAGCTGACCTGAAAAGAACGTCAACGGAAGGTCTGTGCCTTGAAACGAGAGGTCCTTCCCTGACTTCGACAACATACTGTCCGCCGGAACGCTTAAGCAGGGTATGATAATTACCCGGAGCAATCAGAGCCTGGCCTTTTACGACCTTGTCTCCGTCAGCAGCTTCTTTTACAGAAATCTTGCACAGTCCGTTAAGCCTCTGCGCAAACGCATTGGTAAAGTGCTCAGGCATATGCTGAACGATAACCATTCCCGGACAGTCTGCAGGCAAAGCCGTAAGGAAATCCTTGAGAGCCTCAGTTCCGCCTGTACTTGCACCTACAACTACGACTGTTTCCGTTGTCTCGGTTACAGTCTGACCAGGACCCGGTTTCGGAAGGATTACGTCTGCACTCAGTTTCGGCTGAATTCCGCCGCGCGGTGCCGGAGAAGATGATTCAAACATTTTCTTTGGAACCGGCTTTTCTTCATCTTCACCCGGAAGGGATTCAAGATATGCCTTTGAATGCAGTTCGACCTGTGAAGGCATGAGCTTCTTGATTTTACCAGAGCATTTATATGCCGAAGTGATTGCATCTGAAATTATGATTTTTGATTCTTCAATGAACCGTTTTGTTCCTACTGCAGGTTTGAGGATTACGGCAGCAGCCCCGTACTCATAGGCAAGGACAGCCTCCTTTGAACCTTTTGAAACGAGAGATGAACATATTACGATAGGAATCGGGTCTATCGTTTCATTCATCTTGCGGAGGAACGTAAGTCCGTCCATACGGGCCATCTCGATGTCGCTTATAATTACATCCGGACGGTTGCGCTGGATTTTTCTGACTGCTATAAAAGGATCCGGAGCAGTATCCGTTATCTTTATTTCAGGATCGCCCTTGAGAACATTTGTCATTGTTGTCCGGACCAGAGCCGAATCATCTATTATCATTACCTTTATCATTTTGTTCTCCAGTTCTAAATCTTCTTGAATACCGTCGGTGCTACAGTCTGCAGCGGCAGATCCATTCCGAAAATAGTTTCAGAATGTCCGAGGAACAGATATCCGCCCGGTATAAGATGGTCAGTCAGTTTCCGTATGACCTCTTCCTGCATTTTTTTGTCAAAATAGATAAGCACATTCCTGCAGAAAATAATATTCTTCGGGGATGAAACCGGATATCTGTCGCTCATAAAATTCAAACGTTCAAATTTTACCTTTTCGCGCGTAGTCTTATTTACGCGTACGAGGTTAGCCTGCGGATCCCTGCTCTTGAGGAAATACTGTTTCTTGCAGTCATAACTCAACTGCTCGACACTCTCCATCGGATATACCGCATTTATTGCCTTTGCAAGAACGCGTGAAGAAATATCCGTAGCCAGAATCTTATAGTCCCTGAACTGTCCCGGATGTTTTTTCATGTATTCCTGCATTACGATCGAAAGAGTATAAGGTTCCTCACCGCTTGAACAGCCTGCAGACCAGAGTTCAATTGTATGAAAATCCCTCTTGAACATTTCCGGGAGAACTGCATTCATTACATAGTCAAAGTGCTGGCTTTCCCTGAAAAAATGCGTAAGGTTTGTCGTAATTGCATCGATCATGAGTGCAATTTCTTCGTTACCCTCAACATTCTGGTTAAAGGTGTACTTAATGTAATCGTCAAAATTGTCAAAATTAAGGGCCTTGATTCTCGGATAAAGCCTGGACTGAACCATAAGCTTTTTCGCAACAGGCATTTTTATCCCGACGTTGTTCTGAATAAAATCAGACAGCAGCTTAAACTGAGCATCTGTAAGTTCCATTTTTGCGGGAGCCATGATCCCGTTAGCTGTGTTTTTTGCTTCCATTCTTTACCTGCGTTTTCCGCAAAATTTCTGATAACCTGAATACGTCAATGACGAGCGCCACGGAACCGTCACCGAGAATCGTTGAACTGGAAATTCCGAGGGAATTTTTATAGACGTTTCCAAGAGGCTTGATTACGATCTGATGGTCACCGAGAATTTTATCTACGATGAGACCGAAGCAGTTGTTCTGGTCATTTACGGCAACGATTTCCTGTGCTTCAGGTTCCGGAGATTTATCCTTGAAATAACGCCTCAGGCTGATGCACTTCATTTCTTCACCATGGAGGTCTACCGTCGGGAACATTCCGTCTTCTTTTTTGCCGCGCGGACAAAGCAGACATTCCTGAATCGTATTAAGAGGAATAACATATTTTGCCTCCCCGATGCGTACGAGCATACCGTCGATGATTGCAAGGGTAAGCGGAATCTTGAGCAGGAAAGCCGTTCCTTTCTGGAATTCAGTTTCGATTGCAACCGTACCGTTGAGGCTTTCAATGTCCTTTTTGACGACATCAAGACCTACACCGCGGCCGCTTATTGAAGTAACCTGTTTTGCAGTAGAGAATCCCGGATGGAATATAAGGTCATATATTTCTTCATCAGTAAGTTTCTGATCTTCTGTAATGATTCCCTTTTCAATTCCCTTCTTTCTGATGACTTCCTTGTCGATTCCGTGTCCGTCATCGCTGATTTTTATGAGAACCGATGCACCGGCATGAATTGCAGAAAGCGTAACCTTTCCAAGCGGATTCTTTCCGTATGCGATTCGTTCTGAAGGAAGTTCAATACCATGATCCACTGAGTTACGCACAAGGTGAAGGAGCGGATCATTTAATTTTTCAATTACGTTTTTATCAAGTTCAGTTTCAGCACCTTCAATTACAAGTTCAATTGACTTGCCGAGCTGTTCTGACAGGTCACGGACGGTTCTCCTGAATTTCTGGAAGAGGGTTCCGATTGAAACCATTCTCATTCCCATTGAAGCGTCCCTCAGGTGAACTACAAGGCGTGAACACTGTTCTGCAAGGTTTCTGAGTGACTGGTTGTTTGATTCTTCACTGACCTGTTCGAGGTGTGCATTGAACGTTACAAGTTCGCCGACAAGATCCACGAGCTTATCAAGCTTGACTGAATTGACGCGGATTGAAGCCTGCATTCCCTGTCCCGGATTCGTTCCGTGGTCAAGGCTTATGTTCCTCAGGTGCTTCTGTTCGGCCATTGCCGACTGAATCTGATTCTGAGTAATGATTTTTTTATCAACGAGGATCTCACCGATTTTCATGTGCTGTGAGATTACTGAATCAATCGTTTCCTGAGCAACCTGACCGCGGTCAACAAGAATTTCTCCGATCCTGAGCTGATTGTCAGAAGTGAATTCGATTTTCTGAACATCAACCTTAGACTCGTTGTCCAGGAAGATGAATACATCGTTTATGTCGTTGCGGGATTTTTTTGTTGAAAGGACGATATCCCATGCAAAGTAACACTGTTCGGCATCAAGTTCAGAAAGCGGCGGGAGTTCCTCATAGAAAGGAGTTACTGTCGCAGTTCCCATCTCGCTCAATTCCTTTACAAGGAGTTCCGGACGGGTTCCGTTGTGCATTATGTTCTTTGACGGCCTGAATTTAATTCTGTAGTGAGCATCTTCCTCTTCTGCCTTAGCCGGAGCAGCAGAAAACTGTACGGCACTTCCTGAAGACTTGTCTGAATCCTGGGTATTTGCAAACGCCTTGAACTGAGTGATAAGGTCATCAGCACGGGTCATTATTGTTCCAGGGATATCTGCACCGCTTGTAAGCATGTCACGGATCAGGTCGCGTGCCTTAAGCGTAAGGTCGATGAGCGCAGGTGTAACGGCAAGATTTCCGTTTCGTGCCTGATCCATTACGGATTCAACCTGATGCGTAAATGACGAAACGACATTAAAGCCGAACATCGCAGCCGAGCCTTTGATTGTATGCATTGCCCTGAATACGGCAGCAATAGTTTCCTGATCATCAGGATTATTTTCGAGTGTCAGAAGCTGGTCTTCAAGATTATCAAGGAGTTCATTGGCTTCATCAAAGAAAACAGAATTAAGCTGATCAAGCATGCGGGCCTCCTGCAAGATTCAGCTGGTCCAGTGCAATTCCGAAGCCGCTTGCAAATTCTATGATTTCCTGCGGAATGTTTTCCTTGAGGAAGAATTTCTTTTTCTGTTTTTCAGCCTCTTTTCCGGCAGCAAGAATAATCTGTATTCCCGTTATATCTATGTCCGTTACGGCTGAAATATCAAGCTCGATATTTTTTCCCTTAGAGAATTCATCAAGCAGTTTCTCACGAAGGGACACTGCCTCTTCTATTCCGGCACAGCCTTCCCAGGTAACCGTAACAACATCATCATTTTTTTTCTGCGCCATCCGCCCTACTCCAAAATAAAAAATTGCTAATACCAGAAAACTAAAGTATACTACTAATAGTTTACAGCCACTTATGGGAGTCGTCAAATGGAAGAAAACAACACTGATTCATATTTTTCATTTAATCTCGCAAACGGAATGTTTTCTGTGCCGATTGCTTTCGTTCAGGAAGTTTTTGAGTACAAAACCATTACCGTCGTACCGAATTCCATGCCATACCTCAAAGGCGTAATGAATGTCCGCGGAGGTGTTGTTCCTATCGCTGACCTGAGATGCCTTTTCAGTTTTAAGGCAGACGACGACCTGAACGGAACTTCCATAATCGTTCTTGAAATCCCTCAGAAAACCGGCAAAAGCCTTCAGCTCGGAATCATTGCGGATTCAGTCGATGTCGTAAGCACACTGAATTTTATTCCTGCAGAATCAACAAATTACGGTATTCCGGAAGACAAAAAGAACTTCATCCAGTCAGTTGCACGCCGTGGTGACGACTTTATTCTCGTACTGGATGTTCCGGCCATCATGAGCTTTATTGAAACGGATGTCAGCAGGACAGAAACTGTAAATATCGAAGACTTAAAATAGACTTACCGAAAGTTACATGCCCTCAAGGGATTCAAAATACTTTATTTCCTTATCCTTGAGGAATTCATTGTCCTTAACCTGCGCATTCTTGATGTATTTGAGGTAAACCTTAAAGGAATGCGGATCAAAGAATATTTTTCTTGGAAGAACTCCGCCAGTATCTGAATTGACGATTTTTATTTTATTTTCTTCAAGCCAGTCAAAGGCAAATTTAATGTTTACGGAACCAATCTGTGCAACCGTATTCTCAGGGAAACTGAAAATATTTCCGCCGCCGAACACTTTTGCAACACAGCGCGAGATTACAGCTCCTTTTTCCTTCATGCTGTCTACAAGAAGTCCCATCGCATATTCACCGAATTTTCCAGGTGTCGAAGTTTTTTCAGCCGCACCTGCAGAATGTCCGCTGTCTTTTGCAAGCATAAAGTGATTCATTCCGCCCACACCGGAAACAGGATCATAGAGGATAATACTTACACATGAACCGAGAACAGTGGAAATCATTTCTTCACCGCCGGAAGCCCAGAATTCACCGGGATAAATGGTTACCATGTCCTTCTTGAAATAAAGGTCGTAATACTTATTCATCAGAAGAACGTAACATCTCCTGAAGGAGCTCCCGTAACAGGGATTTCCTGATGTGTAGCCAGCTTGAGCTTCATGAGGACATCATTGAATGCAGCGTTTTTGATTTCCCAGCTTGAAACGGAATTCTGTCTGAACAGGGCTTCCCGTTTTACTTCAAATTCCTGCTCGCATGCTGAAAGAGTATCAATAAGACCTGTAAGCTGCTCAAAGAGGGACTGTATGTCATGGAGATCTTTATCAACGAGATTACAGTTTTCCTCGAAATCTGCAGGGAAAATCGTAAAGTTGTTTATAATGCTTGCAATTCTTCCGCTGGTACTCTGAAGGGAATCAAAGAACTGATTTTTGCTTGTCCTGAGCGAATGCATTGCCGAATTGTCTTTTGCAAGGGAATCCGTAAAGGTTTTAAGAAGAATTGTAGTATCACGGATAAAAGCTTCAAGAAGAGTCTGCATTACATCAAGCGAAGCGTTTGCATCATTTATGAGGTTATCCATATCAGTAACTGAATCACGGACAGAACTGATTGCTTCGTTCTTTGAAACTTCAATCTGCTGAAGGATCCTTACGTGATGCAGACGGCTCATTACAGGACGCAGGTTCTCGAATACTGCATACATTGTACGTGCCTTTTCAGTAATATTCTGACATATATGGAGAAGGTCTTTCTGAACGACCTGATAGGTTACGAACTCGTTGATCATTCCCTGGAAGATACCGATCAGACGGTCGAGGGTTGCAAGGATATTGTCAGAGCTTGAAATCTGTGTATCAAGGAATTTAACCTGGAAGTTAGTCTTCTGGGTCTGAAGAATGCTCATCGTATTGGTTACGTCATCCCAGTTTGTCTGGAATATTCCCATACTGCTTGTAAGGTCCTTATTTACTGATTCAAGAATCGACTTTGCAATAGTATAAAGTTCAATCTTGAACTGAATGTCATCAAGTTCCTGTTCAGCTGAAGCGAATGTCGACGGGCATTTTTCTGCATATTCAAGGGAATTGCCGACATGTTCAAGTGCCTGCCTTACAATATCCTGCAGCTGGAGGCATTCCATTGCCTTCTGAATGCGCGGATAAATCTTGCCGATATTTACATCCATCTCAGAAAGAGGCGTATTAACCCTGTTTATGAGCGCAGATATATCGCTTGAGCCGGAAGTTCCGGTTGCCGAAAGTTTCTTCTGTGAATTAAGGATGTCTTCGAATATTTTTTTAAGGTCATTGATGTAGGAAAGAAGGTTTTTCTCTTCTTCAAGGAGTTTATCAGAAAAAAGGAACATGTCATTCGAAAGCCTCTGAAGGTTTTCAGTAATGCGGCTGAAAGCGTGCCCCTTTTCACCTGACTTAATGGAAATTACCATTGCATTAAGGGCAATAAGCTCCATCTGCTCGGAATTTTCCTTCATTCCGGCGATAAGTCTGTCGAGTTCCGAAAGCTCTTCGATTTTTTTGTTGAGCTGTTCAAAAAGCGGATTGTATTTGTCACCATATCCGGTAAAGAGCGTCTTTTCTTCCTGAATGGATTTTTCATTCAGATCTGCAATACCATTCATTTCCTGCTGAAGGATTTTCAGTGCAGTGGAACTTGAATCCTTTGCCATCAGCGTCGGGAATAACCGTGCAAGCGAAAGGAAACTGTCCTCAGAGACTGCACTTATGTTCTTTATCTTCGATGTGACTTCTGCTATATCCATAAAAAAGCTCCTGTAAACTTATTCACCACTTTCAAATTCATTGCCGAGGACTTCAAGGTCATCCTCATCTTCACTGTCAAAGACATTCAGTTCATTGTACTGATATGTATGCTCAAGAATACGAGTGACAGCAGTTCCTACTCCCTGAACGAATTTGCAGTCAGGCGCCGTAACCGCCAGCGGAGACCGCAAGGCAACCGCATAACTTACGCCTTCATCCTTTGGAAGGAACCCGACAAAATCCATTTTTATGCCGAGTTTGTTCATTACAAGGGAACGCAGCCGCTTAGCCATTTCAAGGTCAGCAGCCGTCTGTCCCATATTCATGATTGCCTGAGGCCTGTATTTTTCAAGTTCAGCCCTTGCAGCCTTTCCCGTAGCCTTAAATTTTTTGCATACCTTCGTTACCATTTCCAGGAACGACATTTCCGTCCCGGATGTACTGCCGGCAATATATTCATCAATCATTCTGCGTTCATCACTCTTTGCCTTAAACTGCCGCATGAAAAAACGGAAGGCAGCGGCTTTAAGGAATGAATATGCGTTCATGACGGATGTAAGCTCAGGTGTAGACACAAGAATTGAATTATATGTAAGGAGATAAAAATCCAGCGTATTGTACGTGGTTCCTGCTCCGAGATCCATTATTACGTAATCTGCATCAAGTGAATTAAGACCTTTTATGATTTTGCGCTTGGTTCCCTGGTTGATGTTTGCAGTTCCAGGATAAAGGCAGTCACCGGCAATAAACTTTAAGTTCGGTTCAAAGGTGTCCTGCAGCAGTTCCGAAATGTCAGCTGTCTGCTTATATATGAAATTTCCAAGGCCTGCATGATTGTTCTTAAGCCCGAGCAGGGTGTGAAGATTCGCACCGCCCAGATCAAAATCTGCGAGAACAACTTTTTTTGACTGTCTGGCAAGCAGGATTGCGAGGTTAACGGAAATGGAACTCTTACCGACACCGCCCTTGCCGCTCGCTATAGGAAGCAGGTTAACCATATCATTTCAATTATAATGTAATCTGCGGAATTTACAATAAATTTAGAAATCGTTATGCTTATTTATATGAACAATTTATCCAGACTCTTTTTAATCCTGACGACAGTTTTTTCTTTTACGGCAGTTTCATGTACAAAACCCGGTGACATTCAGGTTTCCCAGGCCGGAGAAGCATTCTATTCAAGGAATTTTCCGAAAACAATCGAACTTCTGGACGAAGCGCTTGAACGGGGAACATCATATTCAGACAGTTATATTTACGTAATGAAATCAAAGGCATATCTTGCCCAGTCAGACTATCTCAACGGAGCAGCAAGCCTTGAACTTGCAATGGCAGAACGTCCGGATTACCGCGAACTCATATCCCTAGGAATGTGCTACATGGTTCTCAAGGACTACGACAATGCCGAAAAGTCTTACAGACGCGCCCTTGAACTCAACACAAAAAGCGGAGAAGCCTACGCAAGCCTCGGAGCACTCTACATAGACAAAAATGAACCGGCAAAAGCCCTCGAAAACCTCCTGCTCGCAGCAGAAAAAGCCCCTACCCTTTCGATAATCCACGCAAACCTCGCCGTAGCATACGCCATGAACGGAGACAGTACGAATGCCCTGGCAGAACTGGACAAGGCAGAAGAGCTTCAGTGCCCGAACCTCGATGAATTCCGCCTTCGTGTAACGGAGTACAGTTCAAGGTAAACACCCCGGGATATTATGATAATTTAGATTAAGAATTCATAACAAAGAGAAACAGGAAAATATAGCGTTGACAGGTTACCGAATGTTCGGTATTATAATGTTACCGTATGTTCGGTAACATTGTCATGACACGAAACGATTCATCCAAAACAACAAAGGAACTCATTCTCGACGCCGCTTTTTCTTTTCTTGAAAAGCCAAGATTTACCCTTTTTTCAATGAGTGAACTGGCAGCAAAAGTAGGCATTTCAAAACCGGCAATTTACCGTCATTTTAAAGACAAGGATGCCGTTCTTGACGCGATGGAAAATCATGTCATTGATAATATTGCAGTCTACCTGGGAAACCTGAATTCAAAAGACGGCCTTATCGTAAAAAAACCTCTCGCAGACCTGATTGATTATTTTGTTAAGACTCCGAATCACATCAACTATCTTATTGCCCAGATGTCTTCCTCGCCGAATTACGAAAAACACATGTTCGAAAAAATCAGTGAACATAACATTTCTCTGTCCGGCGGCAATGGCAGCAAATCCTATCTCGAACAGTTTACCTCAGATACACGCAAATTCTCCGAGCATGTCTTCTGCGGAATGTCGATTTTTTATTTTACCAAGCTGCAGGAACGCTTTGTAAAACTCGGAAAAATTCCTTCAATTCCTGAAAACTACGGTGACAAAATCGTTTCCATCATTCTCGAAGGTCTTGAAGGAACTACAGGGAAAGGGGATGTGTTTCATCCGCAGACAGTGACTGAAGAACGCTTTAATGCCCTTGCAAAACTCTGCATCATCGATGAAAAGACATTCCCTGAGGAAAACCGCCTGTTCAGGGCACTTGCAAACGTAATAGAAAAGTATAAAATGCCCGGCGTTACGGTCGAACGCATTGCAGCTGAACTTGGAATGGCAAAAAGTTCCCTCTATGAATATTTTGACAACAAAAACCAGATGATAAAGCAGCTTATTAACAGGGAGCTTTCGCTGCTTCAGACAATCATAAACGAAAACACATCAGAAGCAGCTAACCTTACTGAGTATGTCATTATACTCATGCTCTCTGAACTTGAATATTTTAAGAACCGCCCTTCAATCATTCCGATCTGCGGGTGGCTCCTGATGGGAAACGACGGTTCATTTGAGACAGAAAAGCCTGAAAACTGTGACGAGTTTGAAACTTCCTGGATTAAAAAACTTCCGGCACAGGTCTATTCACCGGATCTCGGGTTTGCATATCCGTCTCAGATAATCACGACCTGGGCAGCCATACTTCCGGTTGCATTCCTTGTCGAATCCAAGGGCAAAAACTTTTCAGATGAGAAATTCTTTGACGGTTTCAGGCAGATGATCAGTTTCGTTCTGCATGGAATAAATAATGTAAAAGATGGAGGAACACATATATGAAAAAAACAATCAGAACTGCCGCGGGATTAATCCTGCTCAGTTTTGCAGCAGCTTCAGGATTTGCACAGACAGAAAATCCGGCATCTCCGGCTGAGGCAAAAACCGAAACGGTAAAGCTTACCCTTGATGATGCAGTAAACTATGCACTCAAAAACAGCCGCGCCCTCAAAAGCAGCGACATCGACCTTGAAATAAAGGAACGTGCCTCAAAATACTCATGGAACGTATTCCTGCCTTCAGTACAGGCAACAGGAACGATGAGCCGCAAGAACGAGTATTCTCCAAGTACGGCTGCAATTATTCAAAGCGCAGTTTCAGGTGGTACTATTGCAGTCCCGACAGACTTTGAAGATGAAGAATCACGCTGGTCTGTAGTCGGCGGAGTTTCGGTAGGACTTAACCTTTCCCTCGCATACATTCAGCAGATCCGCGCTTCGAAGGCAAGCTATGAAGCAGGCCTTATTACCTGGGAACAGAACAGCAACGAAACAATCGTAAACATCAAAAAGCTTTTCTACGGAATCCTCGTTCAGCAGGAAAACTTAAAGATTCAGAAAACTTCCCTTGAAAACGCACGCCAGCGCTACTTCCAGGCTGATACAAACTTCAAGAACGGACTTGTTCCAAAGATTCAGATGCTCCAGGCACAGGTAAGCTACGAAAATACCAAGCCGACTGTTGAAGATGCAGAACGTTCCTTCAGCCAGCAGCTGGATACCTTTGCATTCCTTCTCGGCATGCCGGTCGGAACAGACATTGAACTTGAAGGTTCCATTGAACCGTCATATATCAAGGCAGATGCAGGTGAACTCCTGGCTAAGTACGGCCCGGAAAGCCTCGACATCAAGTCAATGCAGAAGAACATCGACATGATGAAACTCCAGCTTTCTGCCCTCAATCTCGCAAGCTACACTCCTGCACTTGCCCTCAACTATGCATGGCAGCCGGTTTACACAGACAAGGCTTTCGGTTTCATGGGTGACATCGGAAGCGACGACAAATGGTTTGATAACGGAACGTTCAGCCTTACGCTCGCATGGAACCTTACAAACATGCTTCCTTTCAGTGCAAACAGACAGCAGGCAGCAGACCTGAAGGCAAACATCGCAAAGCTTGAAATTACGATGGAAACCCTTAAGGAAAACCAGAAAATGCAGGTTAAAAAGGCAGTCGACACGCTCAATGCAGCAAAAGAACAGATTGATTCAATGGGCCGCACCGTAATTGTAGCTCAGGAAGCATACGACATGTCTGCACGCTCATACCGCAACGGAACCACGGAACTTCTTGACCTGCGTGATGCAGAAAGTTCACTTAATCAGGCTAAACTCGGACTCCTCAGCAAGAAAATGGCTTACATTTCTGCCCTGATGGATCTGGAAACAATATTAAACACGAAACTGACAAACTAGACAGGAGGAAAGATAAAAAATGAAAAAAACAGCAAAATCAGCACTTACAATCGCTTCGGTAATGACGCTTCTGATGCTTTCAGGCTGCGGCAAACCGGCAGCAAAAGATGCAGAGGCAGAATCTGATCCGCTCTATGCAGTAACAACTTACAAGACTGTTGCAGGAAACTTTGATGACTACCTCGAATTCGGCGGCGACGTTGCTTCAGTAAATGAAGTTATGGTTCTCCCGGATCAGGCTGGAAAAGTTACGAACATTCTCGTAAAAGTCGGCGACCTCGTCAAAAAGGACCAGACAATCGCTTACATCAACCCGCAGAGAGTCGGTGTTGTATACAATGATAACCCTGTAAAGGCACCTATCGCAGGAAGAATTACTTCCCTCCCTGTCACAATCGGTTCAACTGTTTCACAGGCTTCTTCAGTTGCAAAGGTTGCCCGCACTGATGAGCTTGAAATCAGGATTTCAATTGCAGAACGTTTCGTAAGCCGCATCCACGAAAAGCAGTCGGCTACAATCACCCTCGATTCATATCCTGGAGTTGAGTTTAAGGCTGTGGTTTCAGAAATCAGTCCTGTAATCGATGTTTCTACAAGAACAATGGCAGCAAAACTCAAGCTCGATCCTCCTGATCCAAGGGTAAAAGTCGGCATGTACGCAAGGGTCAAACTCGTTACAAAAACAGCAAAAAACGCAATCGTAGTAAACAATTCAACAATCGTTCACCGCGACGGAAAACCATACCTCTTTGTTGTCGACAAGCATGCTACTGAAACTGAACCGGCAACCGTAAGGCTTCAGCCTGTAACGGAAGGAATTTCAGTTGATGCAAAAACAGAAATCACTGAAGGCCTTAACGTCGGCGATGAAATCGTAGTAAAGGGACAGACCTTGCTTAATGACGGAACAAAAATAAATATAATCAGCACGGTTGATTCACTGTAATCAGGGGTAACAAATGACAATTTCAGAGAGATGCGTAAATAAACCTACAACCACTCTTCTCGTATTCCTCACGGCCATCATCCTCGGTATTTTCTGTACGTTCAATCTGCCGGTAGACATGTATCCTGACATGGATCTGCCGTACATGATCGTATACACGACATACAAGGGTGCCGGTCCTGAAGAAGTCGAACAGAGCCTTACACGAACAATGGAAAGTTCACTTTCCGGACTTTCTGGTCTCAAGAAGATGCAGTCACGCTCTATGTCCGGCATGAGCCTTATCATTCTGGAGATGAACTACGGAACGAACATGGATTCTTCCGTAAATGAAATCCGTGACAAAATTGATATCGTACGAAGTTATCTTCCGACAGATGCAAGTTCACCTATTACAATCAAGATGGATCCATCGATGATGCCTATCATGATGCTTTCCATCCGCGGAAACAGAACTCCTGAGGAACTCCGCAAATATGCCGAAGACGTAATCCAGCCGCGCCTCGAACAGCTCGACGGTGTTGCTTCTGCTACAGTATCGGGCGGACGCGAACGTTCAATCAACGTAGACATTCCGCGCGACCGTCTCGAAGCATACGGACTTTCAATTTCAAGCGTCGCACAGATGATCGGAGCCCAGAACGTACAGAGTTCAGGCGGTACCATTGCCGACGGTGATACAAACTATACAATCAAGACGTCAGGAAAATACGAAAGCCTCAGCGATCTCCGCAATACAGTAATTTCCTATAAGGCCAGCAGCGACTATCAGCTCAAGACAATCAGGCTTGGAGACATTGCAGACGTTTATGACGGATACAAGACAGAAAGCACCCTTGCCTTCCTCGACGGAGCTCCCTGTGTAATTCTCATGATTCAGAAACAGTCAGGCAAAAACTCCGTTACTGCAGCAAAAAACATCCGCAAGGCAATTCCTTCAATCAGGGAAAACCTCCCGAATGACGTTGAAGTTCTCGAAACAATGAACACGACCGACATCATCGAACAGACGATTTCAGAAGTCGTAAGTTCAGTTGTTATGGGTGCCCTTCTTGCAATTGCCGTTCTTCTCGTATTCCCCCGTTCTATCAAGAGTACGATTATCGTCGGACTTGCAATTCCAATTTCAGTATTCATCACGCTCATGCTCATGTATTTCCGCGGACTTACAATCAACATGATTTCGATGGCAGGACTTCTTCTTGGTATCGGTATGCTTGTAGATAACTCAATCGTAGTCCTCGAAAACATTTATTCCTATGTCCAGCGCGATGCAAAGCCGAAGGTTGCTTCAATCCTCGGTTCTCACGAAATGGTTTCTTCAATCACAGGTTCTACGCTGACTTCAGTATGTATCTTCCTTCCTATGCTTCTGTTCAAAAAACAGCTCGGCGTAATGGGACAGATGTTCAATGATCTTGCATACACAATCATTTTCTCACTTCTCTGCTCACTTCTGGTTGCAATGTGTCTTGTACCTGTACTCACTTCAAAATACCTCCAGCTCAAAAAAGTCGTTTCAAACTCACACGGAACCGGCTTCAGGTATTCGCTGAACAGGGCTTACAACCATTTCTTCGAAAAACTCGATACAAAATATGCAAAGGGCGTAAGTTTCGTACTTCACCACCGCAAGCTCTTCCTTCTCATTCTTGTTATCACATTCTTTGTTTCAATTTTCGCAGTCAAGATTGTAGGTTTCGTCTTCATGCCGGAATCTGCTTCAAACACAATTAAAATTGAAATGACGCTTCCTCAGGGAACAAAACTCGACGTTACCCAGGATACGCTTACCCAGCTTCAGGAAATGTCAATCCGCGACCTCAAGGGTGTCAAATACTATTCAATGACAGTCGGCGGAACAAGCATGTTTGCAGCAAGTTCGGCAACAAATACCGGCTCAATTACCTATACCCTCTATCCGCCGAGCGAACGTGAACCGGGCTTTGATAACGAAAAATCTGCAAAGGAAAAGCTCCGCAGATACTTCAACATGTTCCCGGGAGCAAGCATTGCGTTCGGACAGAACATGAACAGTGCAAGTTCAGGAGCTGACGTTTCTGTTGACATCAAGAGTGATGACCTTAACCTCGTACGTACAACTGCAAAACAGGTAGAAACCCTTCTCAAGGAACAGGCCGGCGAATTTGTTACGGAAGTTGATTCAGACCAGGAAGAAGGTCTTCCGGAAGCAGTAATCACCGTAAACCGCTCAAAAATGTATGAATTCGGCCTCAACATTTACTCAGTCGGCGCAGAAATCCAGGGAGCAATCAACGGAACGACTGCCAGCCGCTTTACTCAGAACGGCGATGACATTGACGTAATCGTACGCCTCGCAGAAAAAGACAAGACAAAGCTTGCTGACCTTGATTCAATCTCAGTAATCAGCCCGAGCACGAATGCAAGGATTCCTCTTTCAAGCTTCGCAGAATACAAGGAATCAACTGCTCCTGTAACAATCTACCGCGAAAACCAGTCGCGCGTAATTCACGTTACGGCAAAAAAAGTTGACGGCAAGTCCCTCGACGTAATCAATGCCGGCGTCAAGAAACTCATTGACGACAACATCCCGAGCGACGAATCCGTATCGATTCAGCTCAGCGGTGGCTTTGAGGACATGAAGGAAGCTGCCCTTAACTTCGGTCTCATCATCCTCATGGCAGCACTTCTCGTATTTGTAGTCATGGCTTCGCAGTTTGAATCGCTTCTCGATCCGTTCATCGTCATCCTTACGATTCCGCTGTCATTCATCGGTGTAATGATCATCTACCTCATCACATGGCACCAGCTCAACGTCATTACAATCATGGGTATGCTCGTTCTTGTCGGAACCATCGTAAACAACGGTATCGTTCTCGTAGACTACACGAACCTTCTGCGCAAACGCGGACTTGAACTT
Source organism: Treponema sp. UBA4328 (assembly GCA_002394465.1). GTDB lineage: Bacteria > Spirochaetota > Spirochaetia > Treponematales > Treponemataceae > Treponema_D. The sequence continues at coordinate 34,163 of DGTU01000003.1, forward strand.
GAAGAAGCCTGTATCGAAGCAGCAAGAAACCGTCTGCGTCCGATCCTCATGTCGACACTTACGACAATCATTTCGCTTGCACCTATGGCATTCTTCCCGGGCGAAGGTTCGCAGTCAATGCAGCCTATTTCGCTCACAGTATTCGGCGGTATGACTTTCGGTTCGATCATGACACTGTTCATCATGCCTACGATTTACTTTATCTTCAACAACAGGCGCCTTAAAAAAGCAGCTAAGAAAAAGGCAAAGCGTGAGGCAAAAGAAGCAAGAAAGCTCGCACGCGAAAAGCAGGCTGAAGCTGAATACCTTGAACTTCTTGAAGCAAGAAAAGCTTCTTCTGATAAAACAAAAACTGAAGAAACTGCCGGGAAAAGCAGAAAAACTTCTTCAAAAAAGACAGATTCAGATGCAGCTGAAAAACCTGCACGACGCCGCACACGAAAAACTGAAACTGACAAAGGAGAGTGAGAAAAATGGGATATCTTGAAAACATCAAAAAACACGCCGGCAAACAGACCCGCGTTGAAATCATTTTTTCTCAGGCTCTTGAGGAAGATTTCATCCAGCTGTTCTCTGAACGCAAAATTGCCTGCCGCTACACAAAGCTCAGGGATGTAATGGGAGCCGGGTATTCAAATCCGCACCTCGGTGATGCAATCTGGCCCCAGCTCAACATGATGTACATCATCTACTGCCCTGAAGACGAATCAAAAAAAATAATTCAGGTCGTAGAGGAACTGCGTGAAAAATACATGGGAGAAGGAATTTCCTGCTTCATAAGCGAAGCAACAGAAGTTTAACTTCTTCCCGGCAATGACACTGGCCGCCTGCATTCAAAACGGGCGGTCTTTTTTTTTGTCCTCCGATTCGGTATAATACGGAAATAATCAGATAATCCTAAGGAAGCATTTGAAATGGAAACTAAACGAGTTGTCGTTACTGGCGGTTCAATCGTCAGCGCAATGGGAAACGACTGGCCGACAGTCCTCAAAAACCTTAAAGCTAAAAAGAATTTCGTAAAATACATGCACGAATGGGACGAAAAATATCCCCTCATGAACACACGCCTGTGCTGCCCGGTTGATTTTGAAATCGACAGGGAAAAGTATTCCCGCAAGGCAATCCGCGGAATGGGACGCGTTGCCCAGATGGCACTTACCGCAACAGATGCAGCCCTTGAAGATGCAGGCCTGCTCGGTTCAGAAGAACTTTCTCAGGGAAGGACAGGTATCGCCTACGGTTCATCAATCGGAAGCGTCGACCCCCTCATGGAAATGTACTCAATGCTCGTTACAAACGATACAAGCAAAGTAGGTTCAACCACATACATCAAGGCGATGCCTCAGACCTGTGCCTGTAACCTCGAAGTTTACTATCACCTCACCGGACGCATCATCACAACAAACACAGCCTGTACTTCAGGAAGCCAGTCCATCGGTTACGCATACGAAGCAATCAAATACGGCAAGCAGGATATAATGATTGCAGGCGGCGCAGAAGAATTCTGTACAATGGACACTGCAACATTTGATACGCTCTTTTCAACTTCAACCAAAAACAGCACACCGGAACTTACTCCAAGTGCATACGATAAAAACCGCGACGGACTTGTTCTCGGAGAAGGAGCAGGTACACTGATTCTTGAAGAATATGAACACGCAAAAAAACGCGGCGCAAAAATCTACGCTGAACTTGTCGGATTCGGAACAACAACAGACGGAACCCACATTACATCCCCGAACCGCCCGACAATCGCCCACGCACTTGAACTTGCACTTGAAGACGCAGAGTTAAAGCCGGAGCAGATCGGCTACATCAATACACACGGAACGGGAACAACTGCAGGCGACGTAACGGAAACGAACGCCACATACGATGTATTTAAGCGCGCAGTTCCGGTTTCAACCGTAAAGAACTACATAGGTCACACTCTCGGAGCATGCGGAGCAATCGAAAGCTGGCTTACAATCAACATGATGAATGAAGGCTGGTTTCTCCCGAACCTCAACCTCAAGGAACTTGATCCTGAATGTGCCCCGCTCGATTACATCACCGGAGACGGCCGCAATATCGAAACGGAATATGTAATGAACAATAATTTTGCTTTCGGCGGAATCAACACAAGCCTGATTTTCAAAAAAGTAAAATAAGATTACAGGGCACCCGTTTTTTTAAGCCACGGCAGGAGTTTTTCTTCGTTCCAAGGATGTTTTTTGAGGAATTTTCCCTCTTTCATCCCGAAGCCGTGGCCGCCCTCTTCATAAACTGCAAATTCATGCGGAATATTTTTATCTGACAGAGCCTTATCAAGCCTCACTGAATTTTCAAAGCAAACGACATCATCATCCCTGCATGCCATCAGGAAGACCGGCGGCATGTCATCCGGAACGTTAAATTCAATGCTGTACAGATTCTTCTGTTCCTGTGTTATTCCATCCGGAAAAAGACTCTTTCTGCTCCAGGCGTGCCCGATATCATCCTGCATCGAAACCACCGGATAGACTGCAATTACATAATCAGGCCTGAGAAGCTTGTTTTTGTTCTCAGCCGCAGTCAGTACAAGATGGCCGCCTGCTGAATATCCTGCAGCAGTGATTTTCTTTCCTCTAAGTGAAAAATCTACCGCATTCTCCCTTACATACTTTACCGCAAGCTCAATATCCTCAAACTGCGAAGGAAAATGATATCCGTAAAAAGCCGAACGGTATCTGAGAACAAAGGCATCGAATCCAAGCTTATTAAACCAGCGCGCACTGAAAAAGCCTTCATTAGTCATTCCAAGATGATGATAGCTTCCGCCGGGACAGATAATTACAGCACCCTTTTTTTCAGAATCAGAAGCGGGACAGTAATACAGGCAGGAACCTTTTGTAAGAATGATTTTCCGTTCATAAAATTTCTTCCATCGCTGAAAGATCACGGCCTTAACCGCAAAAAATCCTGCAAACGGAAGGTAACAGAAAAAGCCTGTTGCGCCTAGAAAAAGGTGATTTATAAAAACCGCAGTTTTCCAGTGAATAAGATTTTTTAACGAAAGGACAAAGAGGGCTCCCATCAGGACAAAGGTAACGGAGACAGTCAGGATAAAGACGCGCTTGAATAATTTCATTCTGAGATAATTCCCGTTTTCTTAAGCCACGGAAGAAGGTCATTGTCGTTCCAGTGAGTTTTTTTCATGATTGAACTGTTTTCCTTCATTCCGAAACCGTGACCGCCTTCATCATAGGTTACGAACAGATGCTCAATGTTTTTATCACTGAGTGCCTTGTCGAGCCTTACAGAATTCTCATAAATTACGACAGGATCATCACGGCAGGCAATAATGAAGACAGGGGGCATATCATCAGGAACATTAAGTTCCATTGAAAACTCATCCTTGAGCTTCTGTGAATAGACATGACCCCAGATATTAAACAGTGAAAATCCCTTATCTGCATTCGGGGCAGAATACTGATGTCCGAGAAGACTTTTGCGGCTCCACTTGTGACCGATATCATCCTGCATTGAAACAACCGGATAAACCGGAATCACAAAATCAGGCCTCAGGCTTTCAGAAGTTTCAATGCCGAGCTTTTTAAGTTCATTCCGCGAAGCAAATTCTCCAGCCATAGTAACAAGATGACCGCCTGCACTGAATCCGATGGCTCCAAGTTTATTTTTGTCGGCTGCAAACTCCTGAGCGTGCTCCCGTATGTATGCAATTGCCATCTGAATGTCTTCAAGCTGCGCAGGATAATGGTGACAGTTATAGGCAACCCTGTAGCGCAGAACAAAGGCATTCATCCCGATGGAATTAAACCAGCGCGCAGTTGCAAAACCCTCATGCGGCATTCCAAGATGATGATAACTTCCGCCCGGACAGATAATAACGGAAGGAAGCATTTTCTTCTGCTCAGAGGACTGGGGGGCAGGACAATAATACAGGACAGTGTCACGAATCTGAGTTTCCATCCCCTTAAAGTTCCGCCACAGATATATTTTTCTGGAATAATCATTTGAAAAAAGCAGTACCGGATAAACAAGCAGTACAAGCAGAAGAAAGATTTTTTTTGCCATAACGCATTATAACAAAAAAAGGCCGGCTCTTTAAAGCCAGCCATTTTTATCACGAAGTTTTATGCCTACTCGATTGCAGACATGTCAGTAACTTCTTTTGTATAGTCAACGCCGTCAACATCAAAACCGTTGATATTGAGGAAGTCTTTTCTTACTCCTTCAAGGTCAATCATGTCAGCGATGTTTTCCTGAGTGATTTTCGGCATGATCTGATCAACTTTTTCCTGAATCTCAGGGCGGAGTTCAAGGTCGTCGATGCGGATTCTTCCTTCTTCATCAACCGGAACCTTTCCGTCAGCAGTGTAAAGGCGCTCAGTGAACAGGCGTTCAATCTGTTCCTTACAGCCTTCATGAGTTCCTGCAGCCTTCTGAATCTTGAACAGACAGCCGAGGTAAACACCGATTACAGGAATTACAGAAGATGAACGTGTGATAAGTCCCTTGTTGACAGAAACATATGCAGAACCGTTAACTTTCTTGAGCATTGAATCAATAACCTTTGCACGTTCTTCAAGGTCTTTCTTTGCCATACCGATTGTACCGTCACGATAGATTGCGTGGCTGAGTGCCGGTCCGATGTAAGAATAAGCTACAGTCTTGCAGCCTTCAGCGAGAACATCAGCATCAAGAAGGTACTTGAACCATCGTTCCCAGTCTTCACCGCCCATAACCTTAACGGTGTTTGCAATATCATCACCTTCAGCAACAGGAGCAACAACATCAGGGATGAGTTTTCCGTTTACGATATCAAGAGCCGGACCCTTGTATTCCTTTCCGATTACCTTGAGTACAGAGCGGTAAAGTTCTTTTGTATCAGGATCTGTGCGTACAGGAGAAGCGAGGGAATAGATAACGAGATCGAATTTAACGCCCCATTTCTTTGCTTCATCGATTACAGCCTGGCGGCATTCATCAGAATAAGCATCCATGTTGAATGTAGAAGATTTAAGTCCCTGTGCAGCAGCGAATTTGTCAAAAGCCTTGTTGTTGTACCAGCCAGGAGTACCACCCTTAGTCTCAGTTCCTTCTTTCTCAAATGAAACACCGATTGTATCTGCACCATATTCAAATGCAGCAACGATGCGGCTTGCAAGACCATAACCGGTTGAACATCCCAGAACAAGAACGTTCTTCGGAGCCTTAGCGTTGCCCTCTTTTGAAGACTTTATGCCCTTTTTGTTTTTCTGAGAAACAACCCAGTCAATCTGGTTCTTAGTATCCTTAGCACATCCGATCGGATGAGCGTTGATACAGATGTTGGAACGGACCATAGGTTTTATAATTGCCATAGTAAATGTCTCCTAGTGATAGAAAAATTAAATCACTATTATTATGACACTTTTTAAATTTTTGTCAATGTCGCTGAATCAGACAAAAAAATCCCCGGCACCGCGCAGGCACCGGGGATAACCGTCACTCAATGATTTTATTCTTCAGGGTATTCCTTACCGAATTCCAGGTAAGTTCCAAGATAGCCGATTACCGGAACGCCGTCACTGTCAAAGCCGAGACAGACGTTCTGGAACTTAGGATCGCCACCCTGAGGTGGTGTGATTGCAGGAACTGTCATGTATTCCCAGTTGCCTGTAGTATAACCACTTTCATCAACACCTTCTTTTAATGCAGTACTGTAATTTGTAAGAGTAATTGCAGTTCCATTAAAATATGCAAGTTTCAAAGGCTGTCTGTTACCAGTTTCAGTTGCATTATAGTAAGAAATATAAGGGATATAACCATTTGTTGTATCACCTTTTACCTGAATGTCTGTCCAGTTTCCTACAGACGCATACTGATCTATATAGTAGCCAACTGGAGTTCCATAAGTCATTTCAGTAGAATCGTATGGAACATAGTAGTAGATCAAGTCTGACTCAGTTGCATCAAAAGCCGCAATATGGAGACAGTCAAAACCATCAACAGTCATAGAAAGATACTGTCCTGCAGAATCCTTGAATCCTGAAACAGTCTTCCATGTTATATCTGGGGTTGTATCCGTACCATCTACACCGCCCTCAGAATATTTTACATACATCTGACTGTTATCTGCATCGTAGTAAGCAATAACTGCCTGATTATTTGAGTTAACTACAAGATCCAGATGCTTAGATGCATCAGATGCTACAATTACCCTGCCGTCAGTATCGTTATCAGCAAGATTTGAGTAATGATTATTAGACAATGTATTTACGCCAAATGTTGTAGTACCAACCTTAAATGTTCGGAAGATAATATTTTTATTTGTCGTATTATCATCATAGTAGGCCATATAATATCTTGCGCCTTCTTCGGAATCCGAATTACCTTTTGCTGCGAGTTTAATTCCCTGATAGCGGCCAATGAGAGTAGAGTCTCCATAAGAGTTTGGTTCCAGAACTATTGCATTATTGTTATTGTTGCTAGCAAAGTCTCCGGAATAACCATACCATGATGTCTGATTACCCCAACCATCTGTATAAGTATTCCTATTCCACTTATGATTTTCTGCATAATTGTTATAAACGACATGCAGATAACTTGCACTGTCATTAAACATCGTTGCATGAATAAACTTTCCAGAATCGTCCTTTGCCATAGCCATCTGATCCCATTCCATACCACCAATCAGATAAGTAATACTACTTGTCTTTCCTGTTGTTGCGCTGAATTCTGCACGCTGTGGTACATAATTTTCAGGATATGCAGAAGTACCGTTTGTCCCAAGCTTACTATCATAGGTATCATTTACACCATTCTTATCAATATAACCAAATACAGGATTATTACCGTTCATTATCATAACCGGATAATATCCGTTCTTAATTCCCGTATCTTTCATATCAAAGAACCTCAGGTACCTGTCATCCTTGAGCTGGATGTTCTTTGTTGTGTAATAGTCCGGCTCGCGGTTATAGGCGCTTGAGTAGTCACTTGCAGGATCAGCATTATCTGCAGTCAGCTGTTCACCTTCAGAGTTTTTAGCCGTACCGTATGCATCATCCTTGTTGATGTTGTTCAGTGCACGAACTCCCTTAGAGAAGATTTCAAGGTAACCGCTGGCAGAAATACCGCTGTTTGTAATCGTTGCAGTATTTGTATCTGTTGCAGTAATTGTAAGGGCTGTTCCGCCTGTGGTCTTGGTAATTGCAGTTCCGTGGGCCACGCTTTCCTTTGCAATCTTTGCAACGAGATCTGAGGTATTAAAGTTAAAGCCGGTGACAGTAATTACGTTATCTTCGTTGTTTGCAAGAATACTGTACTTGCCGCTGGCAGAACGGATATTGTTGTCCTTAAGTCCGCTGGCCTTGCGTACAGATGTCTTGATTCCCGTAATGTATGGAACTACGTCCATCTGGTAAGAAGGAACGTTTGTTGTACCGTCAGTTACCACATAACCTGAAGTTGTATCAGGAGCGGTTACGGTCGAAACGTTTGTCCTTCCTGCAAGGTCAGTTGCAGTTACAGTAAGGGAAACGTTTTCCTGAGCCTTATTGGTTATAAGTTCCGTATCAACTGCAAGAGTCCAGTAAACCTTATGTCCGCTCTGACTGAAGTAAGTATTATCTTCATGATAGTTATTTACTGCAGTATCAGCATCAGTATATGTTACGGTTGCCTTCCATCCTGAATCACTTGAAGTGCCGATTGTACCGGTTCCAGGTGTCCAGGTCAGGTTATCCTTGTCATAAGTTGCAATCGTACCGCTCAGGTTGGCAAAGCTGAACGTGAGGCTTGAAAGTGCATGATCGTCGTATGCAGTTCCTGTAAATACAATCTTTCCTGAAACCTTAGGATCGCTTCCGTAAAGAGTCAGGGCAGCAGTTCCCGTAAGGTCTTTTTCAAGTTCAATATGTCCTTTAAGGTCAGAGACGCTTGAAGCCGTTGAAGAGCCGTAGATAGAGTTTTTCTTTATTCCGGCCCAGTAGAACGGATTTACTACTACCTTAGGAGGTATTGAGTCAACAAGGTCAATCGTAAAGTCATTAACGTAAAGTACGCAGTTCTGGCTGTCTGTACCCTGGGTAAGTTCATCAGTTTCATCCCAGAACGTAAATGAAGCACCCTTTCCGGTACCGTCGTTTGCTTCAGTAACGGCAGTTACAATAGCCGTATTGGCAATTGTATAGCCGGAGAGTGCTGTTGCAGTATCTGCCTTATTGTATGTAACGGTTCCGAGTTTAGACGCAGCTGCATGAGCAGTAAGTGAATCGTCTTTAACGGCTGTCGTTCCATTAGAAACTGTTACGGCATTCAGTGAAGAAGCATCCTTACCGTAAACCATTATTATTTCACCGTTACCGCCTACAAGTTCAGCAATGACAGCAAGCTTGTTTTTAATCGTAAACGCATCACCAAAGTTAGCGGTAGAAATTTCCAGTGCATCCTTAACTTCCGTCGTATCAATTCCGTAGGTCTGGTTTGCAGAATAGAGGTTATAGCCTTCAAATTCGCTTGTCTCATACTCTCCGTTGCTGTTAAGGTCTGTACCGAACCATACTTTAGCAAGACGAGGTGCAGAGTTTTCAACATTAACCGGATATATTCCGCCGCTTACGTTTCCTGCCTTATCGAATGCAAGAACTACGAGAGAACAAGGACCGTCAGGCATGTTATAAGAGTGGATTGTTGCATCCCAGGTGTATCCGATAGATTTAGAGCCTGTGAGGGTTTCAGGCATTGAGTCGCCGTCATCCGAAGAGTTCTTGAATGTAAACGGATTTGCACTTGTACTTGAAGTGCTTTCCGTTGCGGTGTTATCAACAACCTGAGCATACGGGAAGTAAACCGTTCTTGAAACAGAAGCAGAAAGACCTGTGCTTTCCCTGAACGTTACGACACCGTTTGCATCAATAGATTCAATTCTCCTGAGGATACCGCCGGCTTCGATGAGTCCGCCTTCGCGGATATGTGCGTTGCCGGTTATGTCAGAAGCTGTTGACGGAGTAAACTTGTATTCTTCGAGGGTTCCGGCAACTGCCTTAGCATACATGTAATAGTTACTGCTTTCCTGAGTAAAGGTGCGCTTTGTAAGTCCTGACAGGAGAGCCTTAGAATCTGCCGTACCTGTAGTAACAAGAGGATCAAGAACTGCCTGATTATCATAAGTCTTTCCGTCTATGTCAGATGAACGTACATAGTAGAATACGAGCCTTTCAAATCCTGAAGCAGTTTCTTCTACAGTACCACCGAGAGTATATACGTAGTCAGAATCTGCAATTTTGTTTGTTTCACCCGTACCCGTCTTCAATACGTTGGCAGCATTGTAGCTTGCACCCTTATAGATGCTTTCAATAACCGGAGCAGCATTATCGATGTTCAGTGTATATGTAGCAGAAATTGCATGTTCAGTGTCTTCAACGGTAACTGTATAGCTTACCGTTGCATTTGTCTTGTCTACAGGGATGAATACGTAGCGTGTTTTTTCCTTGCCGTCGCTTCCTGTTACAAGAGTTGAAAGATAATAGTCTGTTCCTTCAGTAAGTGAAGAATTACCCTTTGTTACAACCGGAACCTTAAGTTCACTTTCGTCATGAAGCATGACGGTCAGATACCAGTCATCCTTGAGGTATACTCCGTTTGAATATGCCTGACCGGCAACAATGTTAGAGGCATCTTCAATGTCAGCTGCAACACAGGCAGTTGAAGGTGCAGTAGTATACTGCTTCAATGTTGCCTGCTGTGTCGGAGCCGTATTATCGATGTTTATGTATGTCCAGTCTGTCCATGATCCGACCTTGCCTTCAGCGTTTACTGCACAGGCACGGATTGCAATATATGTAATTTCACCTTCATCAGGGTTCATCTCACCGTTTGAGTTAATCGTAAAGTTCCATGAAGCCGTATTGTTTGCCTTAATACCCCACCATGAAGACGGATCTACGTCACTGGCGAATGTAAGGCTTGCAATACCAAGTTCAGAAGCGGCAGATGATGCATTTGCAACAGTGTAACAGAAATTACCTTCATGCTTGAGTGAAGCAATGTATGCAGAAGTCTGCGTATATGTTCCGCTGTCAGCTATGTTTGCAGTTCCGCTTATAATCTGCAGATAGACGTTTCCGACTGTAGTAGTTGCAGAAGGAATTTCCGCACTACCGGTAATGCGTACTGCACCGCCGAGAGTTACGTATTCGTGAGGAGCAGTATAGTTGCTTTCATTCGGATAGCTGATTTTTGTGAGTGGACGGTCACCTTCAGGATTATGCCTGAACGTAAAGTCCCTGTAAATCGTGCAGTTTCCGAGTTCGTCTTCTGTCTTTACATAGAACGGCAGAGTATAGATATCACCGGCAGTGTCATTTGTATATGTCGTACTGTCGTATCCGGTCAAAGTTGCCGAATCAAGAATGAACTTCCATACACCGACAGATGAACCGGTTTCAATGCTGTTGTTCCACAATGAATTACCTGATCCGTTCTTGAGCGCTGCAATTTCAGTGTCAGAAAGGGCAGCCTGTGCCAGTGTCGGAATAAGCCATGCAGTATCATAAGTTCCGGCGCTTCCGTCATCAGTTGAAGTTCCGCCGAATGTAATTGAGCCTGTAAGTTCGTCTGTTGAGCTCGGGCTTGTCAGTGTAACTGCAGGACCTGAGTTATCTACCATGAAAATCGGAGAAGCAGTTCCGAGCAGCCCTGAATTATCATAAACTTCAAGCGTACCCGAAATTGAACCTGTCTTCATTGAAGAAACGTCAATATAATCTGTCGTCCATACGGCAGTAGTTGTTCCGGTTATGCTTCCGTTCTCCGTAAATCCTTCATAACCGTCTTTAGATGCAATGAGGATAGACTTGTCAGCACCTGTTTTGTCCTTATAGTTTAAGGTCAGCCTTATGCCGTCGATTCCGTTGGCATCATAAGCCGTGATAAGGAATTTTGCATACTGTTTCTTTGTACCACCGAGAACAAGGCTTGTTCCAGGAGCTTCCTGTTTTCCTTCCGGATTTGAACTGTCTATGCCGTATGCAGTTTTTCCAGAATCGTATGCCTGAACGAGAGTATTTACGATTGTAGGCGAGGTTCCGTCGCTCTTGTATGCAAGTGCGCTGCTGCTGTCAACTGCAGTACTTGTCTTGTACTGGAAATACGGCTGAGAGTATTTATACTGGTTTCCGTTTACAGTTTCAATTTTGCCCGTATAGAATACTTTGTCTTCATTGTCCTTGATGTAGAAGTAAACGGTTTTTTCACCGTCGCCTGTTTCGGCAGGAGTGAACGTCCATTCACCCGACTTCTTGTTGAATGTCGTAATATCGTATTTAGTTCCGACCTGGACCTTAGAAGTTACGACATCACCGCTTTCAGTAGAATTAACGCCTGTCAGGCTTGTAATCTGGGATGTAGTAGCAACGAAGTTCTTTGCAACGATTTCAGAAGTAGCATCGTCGTCAGAAAGGGTTCCTTCGATTTTTGCATCTTCACCGTATTTGAGGATATAGACTCCGTCACTCTGAGTAAGGTTCGTTACCTTTACGGTAGGACGGTCAGTGTTCATGTCTACAGTGTATTCAAAGTAGTTTGTTCCCTTAACATACTTATATGCCGATGTCGACAGGTCATAGACAGTATTGTTTCCTGCAGTATCCGTAACAACCGGGATAAAGTAGAGTGAAGCCGTTTCAGGTGAACTTTCAACGCCGCTCAGGTCATATGTATCGATGCTGTCAAATGACCAGCTGTAGATTTTTGATGAGTCAGTAATGGTGTCAATTCTCGTGTAAGAAGCAATGTCACCTGAAGGAACCGAAGTTGAATAGTAAAGTTCGAGTTTTGAAGGAATTGCACCTTCAATGGTTACGGTTCCGTTAAGGGAAACGGTTCCGTTTACGTCTGAGTCTGCAACAGGGCTGCTTATTTTTACAACCGGCGGAGTCGTATCAGATGAAAGCGTAAAGAGTGTCGAAGCACTTTCGTTGCCTGCACCATCGGTTACAGTTCCGTTTACGTTGTAGGTCTTTCCTGAAGTAAGGGTTGAAAGAACCGAAATCGGAATCTCAGTTGTCCATCTGCCGTCATCAGCAATGTCATCTTCAGAAATTGTTACTTCCTCATTGTTTACCTTAAGGACAATCTTCTTAACGCCGGAACCTGAGTCTTCAGAAGTTCCTTCAACGGTTATAGGAGTAACGCCGTTTGTATACTGTGTACCACTGTGGCTTGTACAGCTCATTGAAGGACTGTCCGTATCTACGTTGATTGAAGCATTGTAGTAGATTATGTCTTCTGTTGTATTACCGTCTCCGTCTGCATCTCCGCCGTCAACGGCTATTACGCAGTCAAAGGTAGCGTTGCCTACCTTGTCTTCTGCAACAAGCAGGAGGTAGTTTATGCCTTCTTTAAATCCTGAAAGTACAGAGTCA
>DGTU01000099.1 GCA_002394465.1 Treponema sp. UBA4328
TGATGACATGCATCTCCCAAAGGAGTTTTTTCATGAAAATTCTTAAAATGGCAGTTACTGCATTTGCAGTTATGGCAATCGGAACGTCTGCTTTTGCAGATGAGGCTTATGACATCGTAAAAAAATCTACGAACCTTCAGGCACCTGAAACCTCAGAAACAGTTATGATTCTGCAGAACATCGAAACGAACGGTACTGTTGAAACACGTCAGATGGATCAGCACGGCCGCGAAGTAAACGGTCTTGTATCTACAGTATTTGATTTCAAGTCACCGGCTTCTGTAAAAGGTACACGTGTACTTCAGTCTGAAAAAAGCGGACGTGAGGATGACCGCTGGATTTACATGCCGTCACTCCGCCAGGTTCGCCGTATTCCTATGGGTGAACGCTACAAGCAGTTCGTAGGCTGTGAATTTACATACAACGACATGGGTATCCGCGACGTTGAGGATGATACACATGAAATGCTTGAAAAAGACGTAAAGCTGACTATCCAGTCAAAATCATACACCTGTTGGAAAATCAAGTCTGTTCCAAAGAAGAAGAGTGATGTTGAGTACTCATACAGAATCCAGTACATCGACAAGGAAACATATCTTCCTGCAAAAGTCGAGTTTTTTGACAAGAAAGATCAGAAAAAACTGATGAAGACTTATACAACAGAAGACTGGATGTATTTTAAGGCAAACAAATCTGGTAAAACATACACTCTCCGCACAAAGGCAAGAATCGTAAACAATATTTCAGGACGTCAGTCATACCTTGAAATCAAGAATCCAAAGTTTGATGAAGGTGTATCTCCTGCATATTTCACACAGCAGTTCCTTTCTACAGGAAAAGCAAAATAGTCTGAGAAAAATACAGAGGAGTTTTTCAATATGAAGAAAATTTTATTTGGATTTGCAGCCCTTTCGCTTGCTTCCCTGACATTTGCACAGGATTTTGATTTTGCCGGCGGAGATGACATGGGTTCTTTCGAGGAATCTTCAACACCTGCAGTTGCAGTTACAGGTGAAGTTGGTACTGATGTCCGCGCATGGATCGGAAGCACTGACGAAGGTTATGATACAAAGGGCTATGACAGCCTGGATTCAGTAAGCAAGTCAATTGTTGATGCAAATGCTTATGCAAAAATCGACTTTGCATATTCAGGAGACGTTACTGACGCCCTCATCAAGACAAAGCTTGATGCTGCTACAATCAAGGCACATCCGGAGGATGTAATTGATGAAGCTTATGCAGGCGGTTCTTTCAAGGAAGGAACATTCCAGTTCAAGGCCGGTAAAATGAAGGAAGTATGGGGAAAAGGTGACAAGGTTCACGTTCTCGATAACTTCAATGCAAACGACTATTCAGACTTTATCTTCCCTGACTACATTGACCGCCGTCTCGGTGAAGTAATGTTCAAGGCAACAGCTAACCTTTCATGGGACTACAACGTAAAACTTGAAGGTATCTATACTCCATGGATGACAGCTGACCGCTTTGCTGACAGCGGAATGCTCGTTCCTGCTTCTATGACAACACTTACAGAAACTGTTGAGGGAATCGTAAAGCACAATGCTGCAATCGATCTTGAAGACAGCCTCACAGGCGGTGATTTCTCTGGTATCGTTGACGGCCTTCAGACAATGTCAAGCTTTACTGCAGATGAGCTTTATGAAGATAACCTTAAGACCCTCAGGTACGGTCAGGCAGGCTTGCGCCTTACAGGAAGCCTTGCAGGAATCGACTGGGGTACAAGCTACTACTACGGTCACTACAAGCAGCCTAGCGCAAACCTCGGAGCATATATTGATTCTGTAAAGACAGGAATCACAAATGCCGTTATGGCTTACGCTGCTGATCCTGCAAACCAGGCTACTATTGCAACAAACTACAATACTGAATTTCAAGCATTTGCAGCTTACATGGGAACAGAAGTTTATGGTAAAGCTGTCGCTGCAGGTCTGTCATCATATGTATCTCCTGTAACAGGTGATACTGTAGACCTTACAGATCCTACTGCAATCAATGCTGCTGCCCAGAAAGATGCTTTGTATAAAGTATGTTCTGATCATGCAGAAGAATGGTATGCAAACGGTACAATCACTGTAACAGACAGATATGCTCGTCCTTCACTTAACTATGATCAGGTTCAGGTATTCGGTGTTGAAGCAGCATTCGTTCTTCTTGACGTGCTCAATACTCGCTGGGAATTTGCATATAACCTCACTGAGGATACTGCCGGTGACAATCCGTGGGTAAAGAACAACTCGATTTCATGGGTAGTCGGATTTGACATTGACCTTCCGATCCACAACCTTAACCTCAACGTTCAGACTCAGGGTGCTTACATCCTTAAGAGCGACAAGATTAAGGACGGTGCTTATGCTGAATATGACGTTGATTACAACTCAGACGGCAAGTACACAAACAACAAGATTATTGCACTCATTTCTGACAACTTCCTTAACGAAAAACTCAAGGTTGAAGTTCAGGGAATCTACGGTATCGAATGCAAGGAATGGATGGTTGCTCCAAAAATCGAGTACAACGCTGCTGAAGGCCTCTTCCTGACAGCACGCGGAGTTTACCTCTACTCTGACAACGAGAACGGTGAATTCTACAACTTCACTGCAGGTTCAAAGAACAACGACAAAGCCTTCTTCCAGCTGAGCGCAAGGTATCAGTTCTAAGTGTTCAGGAACTGCCGGTGGCAGTTCCTGAAACTTGACAGAAGCTGTCGCTTCTGTCGTGATCATTTGATTTACAGGCAGTTGCTGAAATTTGACAGAACCATTCGGTTCTGTCGTGAACATTTAATTTACAGGCAGTTCCTGAAACTTGACAGAAGCATTCGCTTCTGTCTTTTTTTTGTCATTGTCGGGCTTGACCCGACAATCTTTTTAAAAGACTTAATTTTGATTTATCAACTTTAACTTAAAATTGACGGGAGGGAGTGTTTTGAAGGCTGGAAGCATCCTGTTTGCGGCTGCCGCGCAAGCGGCAAATATTATAGTTCCTCTGCCGCAAACAGAATGCAGCACGTTAACGTGCGGTTTCAGACTTCGAAACACGACCGGTAGTCAATTTTTTTAAGCTTATAAATTTCAAATAAAGGCTTTTAAAAACTTGATTTATTTTCATCTTTATTTTATATTGGTTTAAGTAATTAAACGAATAAACCTTATTCTGAGGGGTGATGATTATGATTGACAGGGAAAAATTAGTGCTTGCTCAGCAGCAGTTCAAGGGATGCGTTCCGATTTTTGCTGCTCTCGGAGACAGTACAAGACAGAAGCTTTGTCTTGATCTTGCCGTTGCGGGAACTGACGGAATCAATGTCGCTGACCTGTCGGGAAGAAGCATTCTTTCACGTCCGGCTATTTCTCATCACCTTAAGGTTCTCAAGGATGCAAATATCGTTGAACCGATTAAAAAGGGTACACAGATTTTTTACCGCCTCAAGCTCAAGGATTCCCTTGTTCCGATGAAAGCCCTGATTCAGACGATTGAAGAAATCCTCGAAGAAGAAACTGAATAGAAGCTGCTAGAGAAGCTTTACAAAGAAAGGCATTATTACAACAGTGAGGACTCCGCAGACAGCTATGCTCAGTCCGCTCATTGCACCTTCTGTTTCTCCCATTTCAAATGCTTTAGCCGTTCCCAGTGCATGACCGCTTGTTCCGCATGCAACACCGCGGGCAACGGATTCCTTTATCCTGAAAATCCTGCAGAATACAATTCCGAATATATTTGCCATGTTTCCGGCAATAGAAATGAGCAGAACGGTTACTGATTCAATTCCGCCGTTCTGCTGTGAAAGTGCTATTCCGATCGGTGTCGTAATTGACTTTGGAAGAATTGAAACGTATTCTTCGTGATTGATTTTAAAAATCCAGCACATTGCAAATATAAAGAAGCCGTGGGCAAGAATTCCGGCAACGATTCCAAGGATTATTGCGGCTGCATTGTCCTTAAGCTTTGAAAATTGCCTGTAAAGGGGAATCGCAAGTGCAACGGTACAAGGCGTCATAAGATAGTAAATGAATTTTGCGCCTGAAAGATAGGTTTCGTAGGAAATATTGAAAACAACAAGTATAACTATTATGAATGCGCAGGAAAGGATGAGCGGTGCAAAAAGAAAGAACTTTGTTTTTTTGTAAACGGCATTTGCAATCCAGAAGCATACAAGCGAAATGCAAAGTCCGAAAGAGGCTGATTCATTCAGAAAAGAAGAAATTCCGTTCATTCCTGCTCCTCCGTATCGTGACGGCGGGTCAGCCTTATTACGTACTGGGTTACATGTCCTGCGGTAAAGAAAACTATGATTGTGCTTAATATTCCGATAACGAGGAATTCAAGCCAGTACTGCTTCAGCACAGGCCATGCGACCATAAGTCCGACCGTCGAAGGAACGAACAGAACCGGCATTATTGATAGAAGGCTGTCTGAAACCTGTTCAACTTTTTCAAGCGGCATAACCTTAAAGTGAAGGGCTGCAAACATGAGTACGAGGCCGTAGATGCTTGCAGGTACCGGAAGCGGAATGACTGCGTGAAGAATTTCACCGATGAAGCATACTATTACCAGAATTGCGAACTGTTTTAAGAAGGTCATTGAAGTTTTCCCCTTTTAGCAGGGTTACTCCTGTCCGTTCCAGCAGTATGTGCAGAGTTTTGCGTGATCCAGGCCTGTCGAATTGAGCATGTCGTCGAGGCGGTGGAAGCGCAGGGTTGTAAAATGAAGCTGCTTGCGGATTTCTTCCTGCATTTTTGCGTATTCCGGTGTATCAGGATCGCAGTATTTTGCAAGAGTTTCAGGAGAAACGTTGTCACCTTCAAACTGCTTTACGACGCGGCGTGCAATAAGATCCATTTCACTCTTAGAGCGTGAGAAGTTGAGGTATTTGCATCCGAACATGATCGGAGGACATGCCGGGCGTACGTGTACTTCCTTTGCACCTGACTGGTAAAGGAAGTCTGTAGTCTCCCTGAGCTGTGTTCCGCGTACGATTGAATCGTCTATGAGAAGAATGCTCTTGTCTTTAATAAGCTGAGGAACAGGAATAAGCTTCATGTGTGCGATGAGGTTGCGCTGTTCCTGGTTTGTAGGCATGAATGAACGCGGCCATGTCGGTGTGTACTTGATGAAAGGCCTTGTGAAAGGAATTCCTGCTTCGTTTGCATAACCGACGGCGTGTGCAGTTCCAGAATCCGGAACGCCTGCAGCACAGTCCGGATGAATGTTGTCGTCCTTATCTCTCTGTGCAAGATATTTACCGCAGTTATAGCGCATGGCTTCAACGTTTACGCCTTCATAGCAGGCTGTCGGATAACCGTAATAGATCCACAGGAAGGTACAGATCTTCATTTCTTTCTGCGGCTTCTGGAGAATCTCGTATCTGTCTGAGGTTACGTAGACAATTTCAGCAGGTCCGAGTTCGTGTTCGTCCGTATAGCCGAGGTTAAGGTATGCAAAGCTTTCAAAAGAAAGACAGTGTGCAAGGATCGAACCCTTTGCATCTTTTTTGATTCCGATCTGAAGGGGAGTGCGTCCCAGTTTGTCGCGGGCACCGTAGATTCCTTCCGGAGTTGCGATGAGCATAGTGATTGAACCCTTGATTTTTGACTGTACGTACTGGATTCCTTCAAGAATTGTTTTTTTAGTGTTAAGAAGTGCAAGAATGAGCTCAGTCTGGTTGATTTCACCGCCGCTCATTTCAAGGAAGGCGCCGCCTGCATCCATGAGTTCCTTTACGAGTTCGTCCTTGTTGGTTACGATGCCGACAGTTGTTACTGCAAAGCGTCCAAGGTGTGAGCGGGCAAGAAGAGGCTGAGGTTCGTAGTCTGAAATACAGCCGATACCGATGTGGCCCTTCATTTCTTCAATGTCAGTTTCGAATTTTGTGCGGAAAGGAGAATTCTGTATGTTGTGAATTGCACGCTGAAAGTGGTCGTCGTCACGGTA
The DNA here is from genome assembly GCA_002394465.1 of Treponema sp. UBA4328. Taxonomy (GTDB): domain Bacteria; phylum Spirochaetota; class Spirochaetia; order Treponematales; family Treponemataceae; genus Treponema_D. The sequence continues at coordinate 5,953 of DGTU01000099.1, forward strand.
AACCGCAAGTCCGCCCCTTCTGGTTCCAAGATGTGAGTGATAATCAGTTCCGAAGAAAAGATCCAGCGAGCAGTCACCTTTAGATGCAACACCAAATATTCCGCCCATAAATATACTCCTGAAAAAAAATATGGTATAATTGTAGTGATTTTTAATCTGAATGTAAACTTTTGAGACGGAATTTGTCATGGACGAACAGCTGAAGGAAAAACTTATATCCCTTGCAGAAAAATATGAAAACAGGGATTTCCTCGAAAAAGATCCTTCGAAGTTTATGCATATGTTTGAGGACGTTCGGGAACAGGAAATTACCGCCTTTACTGCTGCAAGCCTGGCGTTCGGCCGTCGTGAACAGATTCTCCGTCATGTAGAAATGATTCTCGAAGCCGTTAAAAAAGAAAAAATGCTTCCGTCTGAATGGATTTTAAGTTCTTCATATAAAAAAATCTTTACGGCAGGAACTTCTTCGTTTTACAGGATGTTCACGCATGATGACATGCTCCTCTTTTTTGATGGAATGCAGAAAATCCTCAGGGATTACGGGAGCCTCGGTGAATGCTTTAAGGCGCAGTGGCAGGAGAGGGGAGAAGAAACATTTCTCCATAAGGTTATCGCTTCAAACTTCGACGAAAAATGCAGTCTCATTCCGCATTCAAAAGACAGTGCATACAAAAGGATAAACATGTTTTTGAGGTGGATGGTAAGGCAGAATTCTCCCGTAGACCTCGGTTTGTGGAAATGGTTTCCTGCTGCCGGGCTTTTAATGCCCCTTGATGTTCATGTAATGCAGGAAGCGGCAGGGCTTGGTTTAATCCCGCTGACCTCAGGCGGAAAGATTCCTGCTGCAAATATTAAAAACTGCCTTGAACTTACAAAAAAAATGAGCGCAATCTTCCCCGGCGATCCCGTCAGGGCTGATTACGCTCTGTTTGGTCTTGGAACTGATCCCTTAAATTAGAATGTGTATGTCATGAACAGGCCGCTTGACCAGCAGCTGCGTGATTCACCGTCGAATGCAGTGCGCTGTTCAAAGTCAACGTATACTGCAAATGTCGTATTCTTTGAGAATGCGAGGGTAAGTTCAGGACGGATGTCAAATATGTGTCCGCCGTTCCAGTCTTTTGTTGCAGAGTTGTCATCCCAGCGTTCATCAGAAGAACCCTGTGCCCATGATCCCCATACGCTGAAGCCGATATCCTTGTTGATTGCAAAGGAAAGGGTTCCGCCTGTGTACCATGCGAAGGTGTAGTTTGAATTCTCGAAGAAGTTAACGCCGAGTTCAGGACGTACTGAAATCTTTGTGTTTGGAATCGTGAAAGTGATTGCAGCACCGGTTGCGTATGCCTGATCATCATCTTCGTCAGAGAAAAGTGAATCTGCTGCAAAGTACATGTCAAGGATGAAGTGGTCTGCACCGATGGTTGCACCTGAGTAGAAGTTTGCCTTGTCATCAAAGGCGCCTTCAAGAACTGCAGAAACTTTGAGCCATTTTGCAGGTCCGACTTCAATACCGAAGTTTACAGCCGGGTCATCAGTGTTGAATCCGTTTGGAATTGCTGCACCGAGCTGGAATGTAACTCCGCTCTTTGTTTCTGAAATGTAGCGTACGCCGAGGGCGCGTTTTGCATATTTGTTTGCATATGGAACAAAACCTACAACGTCAGCAGAACCCGGTCTGTCTACATAGTATTTGTATGGGCCTATATCTTCGCTTGAAGTCTGTCCCCTTGCGCCTGAGCGGTCATCGTAAGACGTTGAAAATCCGCCCTGACGTACGTGTGCATCGTCTTCCCAGAGCCAGCTTCCGTAGCGTGGAGCAGGACCAACCTGCCAGTTGAGCTTTGTTCCGACACCGAAATCGAAGTTCTTCGCAGGATGCCAGATGAAGTTTACATAATATGAATCCTGGATTGTGTTTGAAACGTTTACGCGGTTGTCATAGCCGGTAACACCGCACGTGTTGTCACCTGCCAGATAACCACCGGCGCGTGTTCCGTACTTGAGGGCGAGCGGATTGAGGTTTGAAGTTCCGAATGTAAAGTTGTCTACATCGCCTTCATTGTCGTAGTTTGCAAGGAAGCTCCAGTTGAGCATGCCTTCAATCGTAAAGTTTCCGCGGTCAAAGCGTGCCTGGAATGTGTCTGTAAATCCGTAGAACATTGCGCTTCCGTCAATCGGTGCGCCGAAGCCTGACCATGCAGTGTTTTTCATCTGCTCCTTCGGGAGAACCTGTGAAAAGGCAGCAGCCGTAAAGGCAGCAAAAACTGTAAGTGCAAGAATTATCTTTTTCATTATTAATCTCCTAAAAAAAAGACCGCCTGGATGCTGAAGTGTACTTCATTTTTCCGGCAGTCTTATATGCTTAAAGGAATCAGAAATTAGAATCCGAGTCCTTTGAGAGCGTTGCTCAGGTCAGCTTTTGATGACTCGAGAGCCTTTGAATACTCGTCAGAAACTCCCTTGACTGCATCTGAGTAAGCTGCTGAAGCATCTTTAAGTGCATCTGAGTAAGCTGAAGTTGTATCGCTGAGTGCAGAAGAAAGCTCGTCAGCTGCTGCTGAGAGGTCTGAATCTGAAGAAGCAGAGAGTGAGTTGAGTGCATCCTGAGCCTTTTCAAGATCTGATTTTTCTTTGCTGCATGATACAAATGCGAGTGCAGCTGCTACAGCGGCAACTGCGAGTACTTTTGTTGTAATTTTCATATGTAAACCTCCAGAATGAAAACACATATCGTCTATTTTATCACAGTTTATTTGTGATGTAAAACGAAATACCCGGTTTAATTATAATTTTTATAACGAAATGTTAGTTCTTAGGGAACTTTGTCTTGAATTCTGCGAGAACTTTTTCCGGAGCCGGCTTTGCATCTACGTCAACGAGGTTGCCCTTGTTTTTGTAGAAATCAATGAGCGGAGCTGTTGATTCGCGGTAAACTTCAAGACGGTGTTTGATTGATTCCGGCTTGTCGTCATCGCGTGTATAAAGTTCGCCGCCGCATTTGTCGCATTTGCCTTCTGTCTTTGGCCTGTTGTTTACGACATGGTACATCTGGCCGCAGTCTTTGCAGCAGATGCGTCCGCCGAGGCGTTCAACTACTGCATTGTCTTCAATGTCAAAGTTTACTGCAGCGTCGATTTTTGCAAAGCCTTCGAGTGCCTCTGCCTGAGGAATTGTGCGCGGGAATCCGTCAAGGATGTATCCGTTCTTTGTGTCATCTTTTGAGAGACGGTCTTTTACGAGTCCGATTGTGATTTCATCGCTTACAAGTCCGCCTGCGTCGATGATTGCCTTGGCTTTTTTGCCGAGTTCAGTGCCGTTTTTGATGTTCTCGCGGAAAATATCTCCTGTTGAGATGTGCGGGATTCCATAAGCTGATGCTACTTCTTTTGCGAGAGTTCCTTTGCCTGCTCCCGGTGGTCCTAAGAAAATAAAATTCATTTTTGACTCCATTTGTTTCTTATGAAAAGATATGTCATGTTAGCAGAAAATATACAAAATGTACACAAATAAGCAGAAAGAATTATATGCATAAGCGGGTCCCGGCGAGGACAGAAAAACGAGTTCGGGATTTTCGGTGTCTATTCGCTGTATTCGGCGCAGGCGTAGGCGTTGTGGTAATGGATGCTTTCTTCGGTTTCGGCTTCTACGGTGAACCACTTGAAGTTCATTTTCTTTAAGCCGAGGTACACTTCGCGTACGGCGTCTTCTACGAAACGCGGATTGTCGTAGGCGTGCTCCGTGACAAATTTTTCGTCTTTGCGCTTGAGGACTGAATAGAGTGGGGTTGAGGCGCAGTTTTCTATCATTTCTATTACGTCTTCGATCCAGAAAAAGTTTGTGTAAAGGACTTTAACCTTTACGAAGCCCCTCTGATTGTGGGCACCATAATCGGAAATTGCCTTTGAGCAGGGGCAGAGGGTTGCAACCGGAACTTTAATCGAAATAAAGAAACGTGCGTTGCGGACGGCGTCGTCGTTATTCTGTGAAACTTCCCCTTCGTAGGAACAGGTGTATTCCATCATGCCGGCTGACTGACTGACCGGGGCTTTTTTTTCGATGAAATAGGGAAAGGTGATTCTTCCGAAGGCGCGTTCGGCATCAAGCTTGGAGCGTATTTCTTCGAGCATTTCAAGAAAGCTGTTCATCGAGATGTCTTTGTGATATTTGTGGAAGACCTCGATAAAGCGGCTCATGTGGGTGCCCTTGAAATTGTGCGGCAGGTTAACGAAAAGGTTTACGCCTGCCGTCGTGCTCTGAGTCTTTTTGTTTTTGTCGAGAACCTGTACAGGGTAGCGGACGTTTTTGACGCCCACTTTCTGTAATGGTACTTCGCGCGTGTCGAAGGAATTCTGGATATCAATCATTTTAAGCGGCGGCTGTTAATTATTCAAAGTAGAGTCCGACTCCGTCGAAGATGACATTGATAGTATCACCGTCTTCCAGTTTTCTGAAAACATTGTAGCCGATTTCAAAAGTATGGTGTTCGTTATTTCCATTGTTATCTACATCAACTTCAACCTGAAATTTGTATTTTTTGCCGGATTTCAGGTCATTGATTGTGAATGAATCATTCTGTCTGATTGAGAGGTCAGAGTATTCGTGTTTGAAGTAATTAGATTCAGAATCTTTTTTAATCCAGATGTCAGTGATTACATCGTCGTATTCTGACTGGTTTTTAATTACGAAAACTCCGTCTTCTTCATCTTCAAGCGGTGCACATGAAGTGAAAGTAAGTGCTGCTAAAACAACTGAAATTAAAATTAAGATTTTCTTTGACATAATTTTCCTCCTGTCAATTTATTTGACCGAAGCTGCCTCCGCAGCTTCCAGAGTGTTGGCGGGAGCAGGGCTCCCTGCGAGAACCTGCCGGTTCTCGTTTATTTAACTGAAGCTGCCTCTGCAGCTTCTAAAGTATTGGCGGGAGCAGAGCTCCCTGCGAGAACCTGCCGGTTCTCGTTTATTTGACCGAAGCTGCCTCCGCAGCTTCCAGAGTATTGTACATAAGCATTGCGATGGTCATAGGGCCTACGCCGCCTGGAACAGGGGTGATGAAGCTGGCTTTTTCCCTGAGGTCTTCAAAGTCGCAGTCGCCGATAAGGCGGAAGCCGCTCTTTTTACTTGCGTCCGGGATGCGGTTAACGCCTACATCGATTACTACTGCTCCGTCTTTTATCATGTCAGCGGTTACCGTGTGAGGATGGCCGCTTGCTGCGATTAAGATGTCTGCCTGGCGTGTGATTTCTGCCATGTTTTTTGTTCCCGTGTGGCAGATTGTTACAGTGCAGTTTGTTTCCTTGCGTGCGAGAAGAAGTGAAACCGGCTTTCCGACGATGTTTGAGCGGCCGATTACGACTGCGTGCTTTCCGCTTGTTTCGATTCCCATGCGCTTAAGAAGGACGATGATTCCGTGCGGTGTGCATGGAAGGAAGGCTTTTTTGCCGATTACGAGGTTTCCGACGTTAACCGGGTGGAAGCCGTCTACATCTTTCTCCGGCGAAATTGCCATGATGATTTTGTCTTCGTTGATATGTTTTGGAAGAGGAAGCTGTACGAGGATTCCGTGAACGCCTGTGTCTTTGTTGAGTTCGTCAATCAGTTTGAGAAGTTCTGCTTCACTTGTGTTTTCAGGAAGTTCAACGCTTTTGTCTGCCATTCCGGCTTCAGCGAGTGCCTTCCGCTTGCCCGTAACGTAACTTACGCTTGCCGGGTTTTCTCCGACAAGAATTACTGCCAGGCATGGAGTAATTCCTTTTGCCTTGAGGGCTGAAACTTTTTCTGCAACTCCGGCCCTTACGTCCAGTGCAATCTGCTTTCCGTCGATAATCTGTGCGCTCATATGTAACCTCTTCGAGTGTTTTTTCTTTTATTATTGCAGATTGAAAATATACAGTATTTTCAGTAAAATTACTATCCATATTTCAAATAACGAGGATTTATGAAACGCTTTCTTGCGCTTTTTTGTGCGCTTTTTTTGTCCGGCAGTATTTTTGCACAGGAAATTGACGAAGGTGATGTTCCTTCAGAAAATCATCAGATAAACTTAAACGAAACTGGAGACCAGTACGTTAAGCTCGGCCTCATGGTTACGATGCCGCTCAATTTCGGCGGTTCTTTCCCGCTTTACCGTGACGGAAAACTTTCAACAGGCGGTGCAGGTATGATCGGATATCACCGCTTCCTTACGCCTAATATTGCTGCAGGCTTTGACGTTGCATTCGGTTATAATCCGACAATCGGAGGAAACATCTTTACGTACATTCCGTTTATTTTCAGCGCAACTTATCAGCCGGTTTACAAACAGTTTGAATTTCCTGTTACAGTCGGCCTCGGCTTTGCAACTGAATCTTACCTGAGCCACTCTTATTTCCCGGGCTTTATATTCAAGCCTCAGGCCGGAGTTTTCTACAGGGCTACTCCAAGCTGGTCGTTCGGACTTGAAGGTGACTTTATGTATATGCCGCAGTGGTATTCGGATTCATCAAAGAATGATTACGGAATCTTCGGCTCAATCGTACTTTCAGCAAGATACCACTTTTAAGGATACGGAAAATGAAAAAATTGTTTAGAAAAGTTTCAGGCCTTCTTGCAGTCCTGGCAGTATCTGTAATCTGCGGATGCAGTGACGTAATTTTTGATGATATCCGCAAGGAAGTAAAACTCAAGGAAGCCCAGATCAGCGGTTCAATAAACTCAATTGTCCGCGTTCAGTATAACGGCGAAGAATATCTTTTAACTCAGTCAGGAAATAAGATTTACAGCAAGCTTGACCCGAATTCTTCTTCATCATGGAAAAATCTTCCGGTGCCGTCAGTAAGTTCAGATTACAAGATGGTAACGGCACTTGCAGCAGATAATTCTTACGTCTATGCTCAGGTTCTTCTGGTTGACAGGGATGATGATGAAGGCGAGAACATTCCTGAAGGATTCCGCCTCTACTGTACTGATGATTTCGGCGAAAACTGGAGCCTCATCAGCATTGACGGAAGCGATACCTTCTCAACCGGTGACGGAAAACTTCATCTTTTCTGTACGAATGCTCCGATTGCTTCAAACAGAAAGGCCTATGCAAGGGTTTACAGTTCTACTACTGGTGAGTATACGGTATATGAACTTGACGGAACTTCTCCGTCAGCCCTGACGACGATACAGTCAGATGATTCAGGACTTTCAGATGCATACAATACGGTTCAGCCGACCTATAATACAAAATCATGCGCATCTTTCGGCGGAAACGTATATTTTTCTCCTAACTATTCAATTACTACTGATGAATGCGCTGCATATACGGAAGACGGCGTTGACAAACCGGAAGTAACTGCTTCAATCATGTATTATGCTTCAGGGGACAACGTTTCATATACGCTTGACGGAACAAACTGGACAACAGTAGACCTTGACTGCGGAACAATCTATTCGCTTGCCGTTACAAGTGACTATCTTCTTCTCGGAACATCTGCCGGAATCGTTCATTCAAAGCTTGAAAACGGCGTTCCTGCCGTTTCAACGACAAGCTTTTCGACAAATGCATATTCGGCACTTTCAACCTACTATACTGTACGTAAAATTCTTGCCGTAACGCCGGCACTGCCTGAATATGTTTCAAAGAATGCTGAAAACGCTTCTTCCCGGGCTACGGTTATTTACGGAACTACGGTTTACAGCGGTTCTTCCAGCAGTACTTCTGCACGCCAGGATTATGTAGGCTTGTGGTCATATTATCCGTCGACAGGTGAGTGGAACAGAGAATAACTTAAAATTCTTATATGTCTGACCTTTTTGACACAACAAAGCAGGAAAAGCAGCCTCTTGCCGCCCGTATGCGCCCGAGAAACCTTGATGAATACATCGGACAGGACCATATTGTCGGAAAGGGACGGCTTTTAAGGCGCGCAATTGCCGCTGACCAGCTTACTTCCGTCATTTTTTACGGTCCGCCGGGAACGGGAAAGACAACACTTGCCCGCGTCATTGCAAATCACACGAAATCAAATTTCATCACGCTCAACGCCGTTCTCACAGGCGTCGCCGATATCCGTACTGCAATAAAGAATGCGGATGATTTTTTTAAGCTCTACGGACGCCGTACGATTCTTTTTGTCGATGAGGTTCACCGCTGGAACAAGGCCCAGCAGGATGCTCTTCTGCCATGGGTTGAAAACGGAACTATAATCCTCATCGGAGCAACTACTGAAAATCCTTTTTTCGAAGTCAACAAGGCGCTCGTAAGCCGGAGCCGCGTTTTTCAGCTTAAGGCACTGACAAAAGAAGATCTGATGAAGGCTGCCCGCATGGCCCTTTCAGATACGGAACGCGGTTACGGACACTGGAACGTTGAATTTGAAGAAGGTGCCCTTGAACACCTTGTTGATACTGCAAACGGAGATGCAAGAAGCCTCCTCAATGCACTTGAACTTGCCGTTGAAACCACACCTGAAAAATGGAATCCACAGGCAAGAATACCTGAACCGGCTTACGGAAGCACGATTTACATTTCAAAGGAAACTGCCGAAGAATCGATTCAAAAAAAAGTTGTGCTTTATGACCGGGACGGCGACTATCACTACGACATAATTTCAGCATTCATTAAGTCCCTGCGGGGACGTGACCCTGATGCAGCAATGTACTGGCTTGCGCGCATGATCCGTGCCGGCGAAGACCCTCATTTTATTTTCCGCCGCATGCTGATTTCTGCCTGCGAAGATACTGGACTTGCAGATCCTTATGCCCTCGGAGTCGTTACCAGCTGTGCCGATGCCTTTGACCGTGTCGGCCTGCCTGAAGGACGCCATCATCTTGCTCATGCGGCCCTTTACCTTGCAACGGCTCCCAAGTCAAATTCAAGCATGGCGTTTTTTGATGCCCTTGCTTCAGTTGAAAAGGAAGATGCAGAAGTACCGAACCACTTGAGGGATTCAAGCCGGGATGCAGAAGGTTTTGGTCACGG
>DGTU01000150.1 GCA_002394465.1 Treponema sp. UBA4328
AGTATCCGACGATTGCAAGAACGATTCCTGCAACTACCGCATAGAGACCAATATAAGCTATATTAAGCATGATTCTAAAACCAAGTTCACTGCTTTTTCCGAACAGAATAAGGAAACCTGCAAGGGCAGCAATCCATCCGATAAGTTTAAGCAGAGGACCGTTTTTGTTTGAAATCAGGCTGAAAACGATTCCGATAACGGCACCACCGATCAGAAGAAGTGCACCGATTGTAGAACCGATGTCACCGCCGATATATGCAAAACCGTTTGAACCTGAAATAGGACCAATTTTTGTCAGCGGAAGACAGAATCCGGCTGCAATAAGGATACAGCCGATGAGGTACAGAAGGTTAAGTGATTTTTTTGCCATCATTATCCCCTTGTAATAAACAGAGCAAAGAGAACGATGATATCAAGTGCAAGCCTGTAGAGCCATTCGAGACTGAAGAGGCTTCCCCTTGCAAGGTCACATACAGCAGCAATAATCCATACTACAAGCACGATAATCTTGAGGATATTGCCGAAAGTACCGAATTTATCACCGATAAAGCATGAAAGGATAATGAAGAGACCACAAATAAGTTCAATGATTCCGAATACAAGCCTGAGGGTGCTGTTTGCAAAAACACTAACGTTTGCAAGGTCACCGCCGCCGTTGATTGCCCAGATACCTCCGATTGCAAGGAGAGTACCAACTGCAAGGTTAAGAATCAGATAGAAAATAGATCCAGCATTATTTTTTGCCATAATTTTCCCCTTTCCACCCATAGTGGAAAACATTTTGTTTTTACCCGGCATACGCAGGGCAATCAGTCACAAAAACTGATATTTAAATGATAACACGCTTTTGGAAGGGTGGCAAATTTTTAGGAGAGAATATCAGACTGGCGGCAGTAGATAAGCTTAAAGATTTCACAGACAACGTTCATGTGCTCTGAATATTCAAAGCCGCAAAGGTCAGCTTCTTCCATGAAGAATTCTTTCTGTTTGTCATGCCAGTCCTTAAGGGGATCGTCTTCACCGTCACGCTGTGCAAGGGACCAGGGGATTTCATCAAACGGAACAATCTTGACGTCGGTTACTTCGATTATACAGCGCGGTTTTTCATCACTGCCTTCAACGATATAAACTTCACCGGCCACAGGAAGCCTTTCCATATTGATTGAAAAAGAATCGAAAGGAGTAAATGAAGCGGTTTTCTTTTCAGAAAGCACAAGTTCAAGCTGAGTCTGACCGGTAAAACCGCTGTCTTCAAAAATAAGTTCCCCGGAATAAACGGCTTCGTCTTCGGATTTTCCGGTATCCTTTAAATATCGTTTCCAGTACTCGCCTGCCGTCATTTTGACCTCGAAAGAAGGATTGCAAATGCAATGATTATGAATATTCCCGGAACAATTGCAAAAAGCCAGGTCGAAAGGGAAAGGCCCCAGAGCGTAATTCCAACCCCTGTAATTATTCCGATTTTTTCAAGCATTTCATATACAAGACCGGCATAACCTGTAACGGCTCCGGCAACAAGGCTCATCCATGCAGCGTCACGCGTACGGCTCCACAAGAGAATCGCAAGGAAGGCAGCCACGGCACCGAGCAGGAGTTTTACTGCATAAAGCGTTATTTCACTCTGTACCATTCTACTCCCCCGCAAACGGATTTTTTTCAAGCTTTCTGAATATGCTCCGTTCCGCGCCATAAGGAACGACAGACGGCTGGTTATATACCGGACTGATTACAATCTCATTTTCAAGACAGTGCTTAACAAAATCTGCATAGCGCACTTCTGAAACTTTCGGATAAAGATAAGGACCTTTCCTCTCCCAGTACTTTGAAAGCACGGTATCCCATTTAAACCAGTCTTTTTCGCTCCGGTTCTGAAGTTCACGGATAAGGTCATAAATGGAACGCGTCATGGCAGTTTCAAGTGGAGATGGAATGATCCTGCTGCCGTTTAATTCTGCAGGAGAAAGTTCTGATTTAACTGCAAGAACATAAATATTCTGGGCCCATGCAAACGGCGGGGTAAAAACTATGCAGTCAGTGCTGCTCCAGTCACATTCATTCTGATTCCACGGCATGTAAACGCCGGTTGACTCAGGCGAAACAGAAACGGCTGCCTTAAGACATTCAGCCTTGCCATAAAAATAGAAGGCATCGCGTGATGAATTAAAAAGTTCAGATACGGCACGGCTCATCCTTGATTTACCGCCGAAAGCATTTACGGAAAAATCCGTTTCAAAGCTTCCGCATACGCCGCGTCCGATAACATTCTTCATTAAAGTAAATGCCGAAGAACTGCTGCTTCCCCATCCGAGAACGGCACGTCCGCCTTCAAGGTACAAATCAGTCAGGCGCACACCCTTTGCCGTATAAAGATAGCAGCCGCGGGCACGCTTAACGGTTCCATAGAGAGACGTTATCTGCCTTGCAAGTCCTTCAACTTCGTTCATAACAGTTACAGTGCAGCAAGTTTCTCGCCGACAAGTTTGCTTGCAATTCCAGGGTTTGCCTTTCCCTGAGAAGCCTTCATTACCTGACCGGTGAGCCAGCCGATTACGTTGGTCTTGCCGCCCTTAAAGTCTTCAACGGCCTTAGGATTGTCAGCAATAACCTTGTCTACGATTGCTTCAATTGCCCCGGAATCAGAAACGGTTTCCATTCCCTCTTCCTTAATGATGACTGCCGGCATTTTGCCGCTTTCAAGCATTTTTGCAAATACAGTCTTTCCCTGAGCATTTGAAATCTTTTTGTCTGCAATAGAGTTTACAAGTTCAGTAATATGGGCCGGAGTGATGTTCACTTCGTTAATTGTCTTTCTCTGTTCGTTGAGTACGGCAAGGAGCTCGGCAAGAATCCAGTTGGCAACCTTCTTGACATCCTTTGCACCCTTTGCAGCTTCTTCAAACCACAGTGCAAGTTCGCGTGTAGAAGTAAGGGTTTCAACGTCAAAGTCAGAAAGACCGAAATCCTTCTGAAGACGGATTCTCTTTGATTCAGGAAGTTCGCCTACCCTTGAGGCAGCGCGTTCTATAAGTTCTTCATTAACGGCAAAAGGCTTGATGTCCGGTTCAACTACAAAGCGGTAATCTACAAAAGAGTTTTTTGTACGCATGATCTGGGTTACGCCTTTTTCTTCGTCCCAGTTCATTGTGTTTTTGTATCCTGCATTGAATTCCTGACGGTCTGTCATGAATTCTTCAAGCTGTCTTTTTGCTTCGTATGCGCAGGCTTCGCGGATTGACTTAAAGCTGTTCAAGTTCTTGATTTCTGAAATCGGAGTGTGATAAAGCTTTCCGTCTTCCCATACGTTGAGGTTGATGTTTGCGTCACAGCGCATGTTTCCTTCTTCGAGGTTACCGCCTGTTACCTTTACGTAGCGCAGGATTTCCTGAACTGTCTGCATGAAAAGAGCAGCTTCTTCAGGACTTGTCATATCAGGCTTTGTTACGATTTCGATAAGCGGGGTTCCCGAGCGGTTGTAGTCGATGTATGAATGCTTTCCCGGAAGATGGAGTGATTTACCTACGTCTTCCTCAAGGTGAATGCGTTCAATGCGTACGCGGCGGTATTTTTTTCCTGCATTTTCTACGATGCAGTTTTCGCCCTTAAAATTGTTCGGACGGAACTTTGAGCCGCCTTCCTGTTCATCCTTTGAATAGTGTGAAAGCGGAAGGTCAACATAGCCGTCGGTACACAGCGGAATATCATACTGTGTAATCTGATAGCCTTTTGTAAGGTCAGGATAAAAATAATGCTTGCGGTCAAATT
>DGTU01000093.1 GCA_002394465.1 Treponema sp. UBA4328
GAGAAAAAAAGCGAAAATCCTGAGCGCAAGGAAAGAAGCGGCGAGAGAAGCGGACAACGACCTAATTAAAAATCTGCGTTAATCTGCGTGCATCCGCGTCTAATTATGAGGAAAATTACTTATGAATATTTCAAAAAATACACTTGAACATCCGGTCCTTACGCTGATTGTTTTCGTTCTGCTGGGGATCATGGGACTGTTCACTATGAGCGATGTTGCAATCAGTCTTATGCCTGATGTTGACAGCCCTTATATTACGGTACGTACGACCTATACAAATGCGGGACCAGAATCTGTCGAAAAGACCGTTACAAAGGTTCTTGAAGCCCAGCTTATATCCGTAAGCGGCTTGAAAAAACTTACTTCTACTTCAAAGGAAGGTTCATCGTCGATTTCGCTTGAATTCAACTATGGAACTGACCTCGATATTGCGACAGACAACGTACGCGACAAAATCAACCGTGTACTCAAAAAGCTTCCGGATGATGCTGACAGTCCGACAATCATGAAAATGGATTCGGATTCAATGCCGATCATGCGCATTGCAGTCCGCGGAAACAGGAGCCGTGATGAACTGAAGGTTCTTGCAGAAGACACAATCGTAAGCCTTCTTGAACAGACTGACGGTGTTGCAGAAGCCAGCGTTTCCGGCGGAAGAACAAAAATCGTCCGTGTAGACATCTCGCAGAACAGGCTTGCAGCTTACGGGCTCACACTTTCAAGCGTGAATTCGGCACTTTCAAAGCAGAATCTTGAACTTGGCGGTGGAAAAATCACCGAGGGAAAAACCGACTATTCAATCCGTACGACCGGAGAATTTTCGAGCATTGATGAAATAAACGATGCAATCATCACAAAAAAAGGTGATTATGTCGTGCGCCTGAGTGATATCGGAACGGCTTACATGGGCTACAAGGACAAGACAAACGAAGTTTACATCAACGGCGAGCCTGGAATTTATGTGAGCGTTACAAAACAGTCGGGCAAAAACTCCGTTACTGTCGCAAACAAAGTCTATGAAAAGCTTGATGAGATCCAGGATCTTCTGCCTTCAGACGTATCCCTGGAAATAATTTCTGATACAACTGACTCAATCCGTGATACGATCAACACGCTTCTTGACAGCTGCTATCAGGGACTTCTTCTGGCTGTTCTCGTGCTTTTCCTCTTTCTGAAGAATTTCAAGTCTACGGTTATCATTGCAATTTCGATTCCGCTTTCTATCGTAATTACGATGCTCTGCATGCACTTTGCTGGAATTACGCTTAACATGATGACCCTTACGGGGCTTATCTTAGGGGTCGGAATGATAGTAGATGCTTCAATTGTCATGATTGAAAACATCTATGTATACCGGAGCCGCGGTGCAAGGCCTAAGGTTGCAGCCGTCCTCGGTTCGAGCGAAATGGTCATGTCTGTCCTGTCAGGAAACCTTACGACAATCTGTGTTTTCGTTCCGTTCCTCTTCTTTATGGCAGATCTCGGAATGATGGGACAGATGTTCAAGGGAATCATTTTTACCGTCGTAATTGCCCTTGTTTCATCACTTTTTGTTGCGGTTTTCCTTGTTCCGGTTCTTGCGGGTAAATTCCTGCCTCTTTCAAACAGAAATGAAACTCCGGTAAAATCAGCTAAGCTCAGGAGATTTTACGAGCTTCTTGACGTTCCACTGAACAAAATTACCCTCCTGTACAGGCGTGCGCTTAAGAGTGCCCTTGGTCACAGAAAGACGACAGTTGTAATCTGTTTTTCAGCCCTCATGATTTCGCTTGCGCTTGCATGGACGCTCAACATAAACATGATGGCAAACGGCAAGGATGACAGCGTTACCCTTAACGTGACGCTCCCGATCGGAACCAGCCTTGATGAAACGATGACCGTTATGAATCAGCTTGAGCAGATTGTCACTGATGAGATAAAAGGCTACAAGGCAATTATCGTTACCAGCGGCGCTTCAAGCACTTCATATAAGGGAACCCTTGAAATTAAGCTTCCTGATTCAGACAAACAGATAGATGATGCCCAGACGATTCAGACGAAGCTGAGGACGCATTTCAATGATTTTGCCGGAACGAAATTCGGATTCCGTGCAGGCATGCGCGGTCAGATGACCGGAAGCGACATTAAAATCAAAATCCGCTGTGATGACCTTGAAAAGGCACTTGATATTTCAGATCAGATTACGGCCGTCATGAAGACAATACCGAATCTGGGAGAAAGTTCCGTCGACATTGAAAAGGGTGTTCCTGAAGTCGAGATTGAGATTGACCGTCAGAGGGCATACGCTTTCGGAGTCGATGTAACGACCGTTGCAAAGGAAATAAACTATGCTATGAACGGCGTAACTTCAACGACTTACCGTGAGGGCGGAAAAGACTATTCAACCGTACTCATGTACCAGAAATCTGACAGAAAGCAGGTAGCCGACCTCGAACAGATTTTCGTGAACGGAACGAACGGAAAGGTCAGCGTTGCAAACTTTGCAAAAGTCAAAAAGGGCCTGGGGCCTGTAAGCGTAAAGCGCGAGAATCAGTCGAGAATCGTAACCGTAACCTGCGACATTATCACTGAACGGAATGCCTACGAGGTTGAGCAGGACATTAAGGACGGAATCGCATCTACTTTCATTGTACCGGATGACGTAACGCTCGTGTACGACGGAGCATGGCAGAACATGCAGGATCAGGGAAAAACTTACGGTCTGATCATTCTGATGGCAATTCTGCTTGTATTCGGAGTCATGGCAGGAACCTATGAGAGCTTTAAGGCGCCGTTCATCAACCTGATGACAATTCCCTTCCTCATAATCGGAGTTGTATTGATTTACAAGATTCTCGGACAGGCAATCTCGATGGTAAGTGCAGTCGGCCTTATCATGCTCGTCGGAATCGTCGTAAACAACGGAATCATCCTCGTCGATTATACGAACCTTCTGATAGACCGCGGCCTCAAAATGAAGGAAGCCTGCCTCGAAGCAGGAGTAAGCCGTCTGCGCCCGGTTTTGATGACGACTCTTACGACAGTTCTGGGAATGCTCCCGATGTGTTTTGCTACAAGTGGAAGTGCCGGAATGGTACAGCCGATCGGTGTTGCCGTAGTAGGCGGCCTTATTTCTTCGACATTCGTAACCCTCTTTTTCATCCCGGTTCTGTATTCAATCGTGATGAAGGAAAAGAAACATGAAAAGAGTAAAATCGAAGTTCTTCTGACGGAGGATAAAAATGACTAGAGCTGAAATTATTGCGAATCAGTCCGTTCAGGACGAAATCGTATCCCTCATGGAAGAACATATTCCCGGCGTTCTGTACACGATTATTCCTGGCGTTACGGGAAGGGGAAAGGCTTCTTACAAAATGGGAAGTTCTACCTGGCCTGAGATGAATTTTATTCTTGTAAGCTATATCGAAGATTCTCAGGTTTCTGCGCTCAAAGCGGTTATAGCTGCCGTAAAAAAGAAATTCTCCGGTGAAGGAATAAAACTTTTTCTGATAAAGGCACAAGACCTTTAGAACTGAAAGCATCCTGAAAAAAATACGTTGAAAACCGCTGAAAAGGGGGTTATCATTAGGTAATGGACTTTCAGGAGATTGTAAATACCTGCGGAATGGCAGCGGCTGTCCTTTCTGTTGAAAAAACAGATGACGGTCATCACGGTGAAATCAGGATTATATGTTCAAATGCCCTGTACAAGCAGAAAATGGGTGACAGGTACAGGGATAACATGCTTTATTCTGATCTTGTTCCAAAGGATCTTAAATTTGAAGAGTACTGTTATCGTGCAGCAGCCTTAAAACAGCATCTTCACGCATATGTAGAAGTAAAAGGCCTCGGTTTCTGGCTGGACGGAAACTATATTCCGCTTTCAGCTGAATTTGATGATGAAAAACTGTGCCATTTTTTATTTTGCTTCGAGTTTACAAAAAATCCTGAAGCCGAACGGATGTCAGATGTTTCCGTAGAAGTTGCGCCCCTTGTAATCGAAACGTGTATAAAACTGCGCGGGGCAGAAAGTTTTACGGAAAGCATGAACAGGGTTATCTGTGATATTCAGGAAAAAACCGAATCCTTCTCCAGCTGTATAATCATGATTGACAAAGAGCATAACAAATATGCTCCGCTGTGTTCCAGGTTCAGAAATGATGAAGCCTGCATGGACGACTTTATGCCGTATCTTACGCCTGACGTAGTCTTTTCATGGGAAAATACGATCGGTATTAATGATGATATTATCATAAAAGATGAATACGACATGAAGGAACTTGAAAAGATTAATCCTGTCTGGGTAAAGAGCCTCCGTTCTGCAAAGGTAAAAAGCCTTGTCCTTGTCCCCCTGAGACAGAAAAAGAAATTTGCAGGCGTACTGTTCATTACTAATTTCAATACTGAGAGGCTTGTAGAACTCAAGGAATTCATTGAACTTACCGCATTCTTCCTTTCATCTGAAATTACTGCAAATGACCTCATGGAACGGCTTGAGTACATGAGTAACATAGACCTTCTTACCGGAGTAAGGAACCGTAACTCCATGAACGCCCGCGTTGACTGGCATGTAAACGGTGAGTCCCCAGTTCGTTCCCCATTCGGAATAATTTTTGCGGATTTAAACGGACTTAAACAGTGCAATGATTCCGGCGGTCATGAAGCCGGAGATGAACTTCTCAAAAAAGCTGCGGCCCTTCTCAAGGAATATTTCGGTGACTATGAAATCTTCAGGGCGGGCGGCGATGAATTTGTAGTA
Source organism: Treponema sp. UBA4328 (assembly GCA_002394465.1). GTDB lineage: Bacteria > Spirochaetota > Spirochaetia > Treponematales > Treponemataceae > Treponema_D. Next base: position 4,739 of record DGTU01000093.1, read on the forward strand.
ATCATGCCGGGCTGTGCACAGGAGATTTTCTATAAGAAAGTTGCAACGCTTCGTGCAGTTTCAGGCTATGGTTCAGATGTATGTCTTGCAGTCGGATGTGACTGGACTGATGACCAGAAAAACCTCCGTCTCTGCATGCACAATGCAGACGAAGCAATGTATGCAGACAAAAATGCATACTACAGCCAGCATCCGGAACTTCACAGAAGATAGGAATTGTAAAAAAGCCTGAAGCCGAGAAGTGCAGCCAGATAAATTATGTTCATTACCGTAAAAAACAGAAGGTATTTGAGTGGCGTAAAAGAAGAATCAGAGCGTGAATAAAGCTTGTAGGAAATAAGGCTTGCAAGCGAAGCAATTAAAGTCCCCAGACCGCCGATATTTACTCCTGTAAGCAGTTCCCCTGTATTTGAACTGAAAGGAAAAAGGAGAAGGGCTGCCGGAACGTTGCTTATTATCTGGCTTGCTGCAAGTGCAAAAGAAAAATCATTTCCTGTCAGACACGAAGCAAGAAACTCTTTTATTCCGTTGATTCTTGCAATATTCCCCGTAAAGACAAAAAATGCACAGAAGGTCAGAAGCAGCATGTAATCAACTGAGCGGAGGACTTTCCTGTCAAAAACAATGAGCGCTGCAAGGACAAGCAGGGCAGCTAAAGGTTTTGGAACAATTCTCAGTACTGAAAATATGCAGGTGACAAAAAGAAGTCCGTAAAGAATTTTTTTGAAAAGATCTCCGTTCACAGGGACTCCCTGTGACTGAGGCAGGTTAATCTTTACTGACGGAATAAAAAGCAGGGAAATTATAATCAGTACAAGGGAAAAAAGCGTGTAGGGAAGCAGAATCATGATAAAGGATGCTATATCAGTTCCCATGTTCTGAAAGAGAAAAAGATTCTGCGGATTGCCCAGTGGAGTGAGCATGCTTCCGAGGTTTGCCGCCATTGTCTGAAGTATGACGGTGTATGCAGTAATTTTGCCTGACGTTACCGGAAGGAGAAGTGCAAGCGAAAACGGTACAAAGGTCAGAAGGGCAACGTCATTTGTGAGCAGCATGCTGAGGAAAAAGCACAGAAGAACAAGTACGGTGCAGAGGGAACGCAGTGAAGAAAACTTCTGTGTCAGAAAAATTCCGAGACGGTCGAATATTCCCATAGCGCGCAGTGCACCGACGACTCCCATCAGTGCAAAGAGAATAAAAATAGTATCAGTGTCGATGTAATGCAGGTATTCTGCTGACGGCGGAACAAAAAAAGCGCTTATGACGGCTGCCGCAAATGCCGTAAAGAAAACAATTTCCTTTTTTACAAATGCGAAAATATGCATGACAAAGAGAATAATGAATCAGAATTCTGCTGTCAATCACAGCGGATATAATGCTGTCATAGATGGAATCTTTTGTGCCGTTACTATAAAATAACGGTATGAATCTAAAAGAAATATCTATAGGAACGCCGTGTACGGTTGTCAGGCTTGGCGGTAACGGAGAACTGCGCCAGCATTTTCTTGATATGGGAATTATTCCTGGAGCACAGGTAAAAAAAATTAAGACAGCTCCAATGGGCGATCCGGTAGAATTTGAAGTAAACGGCTATGAACTTACGATGCGCTGTGCAGATGCAGAAAAAATTCTGGTTAAAGCAGCAGCACAGACAGCTGTTCCGCAGGATAATCTGAAAGAGGAAACATTAAAACCTTCTGAAAATAAAAGCTTTCATCCGGGACTTGGTGAGGACGGTAAATTTCATGCAAAGGGTGAAGGAAGCCCGCTTCCTGAGGGAACAGTCATGAAATTTGTTCTTGTCGGCAATCAGAATTCCGGCAAGACGACTCTTTTCAATCAGCTTACGGGTTCAAATCAGCATACAGGAAATTTTCCTGGAGTTACGGTTTCCCGCAAGGACGGACAGATAAAAAATCATCCCGATACGCTTGTTACTGATCTTCCGGGAATCTATTCGATGTCTCCGTATTCAAGTGAAGAACTTATTTCGAGGGACGTAGTCCTGAATGAAAAGCCTCACGGAATAATAAATATAGTTGATGCAACAAACATTGAACGAAACCTCTACCTGACGATGCAGCTTCTTGAGATGGACCTTCCGATGGTTGTTGCGCTCAACATGATGGATGAAGTCACAGGAAACGGAGGTACAGTCGACGTTAACCTTCTGGAAGAATTCCTTGGAGTACCGGTTTTTCCGGTTTCTGCGGCAAAAAATCAGGGTGTTCAGGAACTCGTAAAGCATGCACTTCATGTTGCTCATTTTCAGGAAAAGCCGCTCCGAAAGGATTTTTGCGATGAAAATGAAAACGGAGGTGCTGTTCACAGGGCGCTTCATGCCGTAATTCATCTCATTCAGGATCATGCCCGTAATGCCGGTATCCCGGTGCGTTTTGCTGCTTCAAAGCTTCTTGAAGATGACAAGCTGATCGTGCACAGCCTGAACATTGACCTTAACGAAAAGGAAACTCTTGAACACATTGCCCTTCAAATGGAAAATGAGCGCGGTCTTGACCGAAGTGCCGCCATTGCAG
>DGTU01000060.1 GCA_002394465.1 Treponema sp. UBA4328
AGCGCAGATAGTACCAGCAGCTTCCTCCCCACTGAGGCATTGTGTTTGTTTCGCGTTTTGCAGGTTTTCCGCACTTAGGACACTTGCAGTTTACCCAAGAGTCGATTCCTGCCAGCGGGGATTCGCCTGTTCCTGTCGGCTGGTAAGTCTTAACATTTGGAAGCTCCAGTGGAAGCTGGTCTTCCGGAACCGGAACTGTGCCGCATTTAGGACAATGTACCAGAGGAATCGGCTCACCCCAGTATCGCTGGCGGCTGAATACCCAGTCACGGAGCTTGTAGTTTACTGCTTTTTTACCGATTCCTTTTTCCGCAAGGAATTCGAGCATTTTTGCAATTGCGTCTTTTTTGTTGAGACCATCGAGGAATTCTGAGTTTACATGAATTCCGTCTTCTGTCCATGCCTGAGTCTGAACATCAACTTTGCTTTTGAGAACTTCGATGATTGGAAGATTGAATTTCTTTGCGAAATCCCAGTCTCGTGTGTCGTGAGCAGGAACAGCCATGATTGCGCCAGTTCCGTAAGAGATGAGAACATAGTCAGCAACCCAGATTGGAATGAGTTTTCCGTTCACAGGATTGATTGCGTAACTTCCTGAGAAAACGCCTGTCTTGTCTTTTGCGAGGTCTGTTCGCTCAAGGTCAGATTTCTTTGCGGCGGCCTCACGGTATTCTGTGACGGCTTTTTTCTGTTCCTCTGTTGTGAGTTTTTCGATGAGCGGGTGCTCCGGAGAGACTACCATGTATGTCGCACCAAAGAGAGTGTCGCATCGGGTTGTGTAGACTTTGAGTTTCTGGCTGGTTGGTTTTCCGTCTTTGTCGGCTACTGTGAAGTCAACCTCGGCACCTTCTGAACGGCCAATCCAGTTTCTCTGCATTGCCTTAACGCTCTCAGGCCAGTCCAGGCCTTCCAGATCTTCGAGAAGCCTGTCTGCATAAGCCGTGATTTTGAGAATCCACTGGCGGATTGTTTTATGAGTGACCTGTGCACCACAGCGGTCGCAGTGACCTTCTTTTACTTCCTCGTTTGCCAGCCCTGTGAGACAGCTAGGACACCAGTTGATTGGAGTCTCTGCCTCGTAAGCCAGGCCCTTTTTATAGAGCTGAAGGAAAATCCACTGAGTCCACTTGTAGTAGTCAGGGGTACATGTGATTACTTGACGGTCCCAGTCATAAGAGAACCCGAGAGCCTTAATCTGCTCGGTGAAGTGTGCGATGTTCTGGAAAGTTGTTGTTGCAGGGTGAGTTCCTGTTTTGATTGCGTAGTTCTCAGCCGGGAGACCGAATGCGTCGTATCCCATCGGATGAAGGACATTGTAGCCCCTCATGCGCAGGAAACGTGAATAGATGTCGGTTGCCGTGTATCCTTCCGGGTGTCCTACATGCAAGCCCGCTCCGCTCGGGTATGGGAACATATCAAGGATGTAGCGTCGTTTTTCTTTTGGAATTGATTCGTCTTCGACGGCACGGAAAGTCTTGTGCTCGTCCCAGTATTTCTGCCATTTTGGTTCAATGTTCTGAAATGGATACATGTTTTAACTCCTGTATGTTTTTGACGCGGATTAACGCAGATGAACGCAGATTCGCGATGGTTTATTGACAAATGTTCGATTATCATATCAAAAACAGGGAAGTTTTTCTACATATCATGCCAGTTCAGACCAGACAATGACAAATAAAAAACCGCTTCGAAACGAAGCGGTTTTTTATTTGTGAGTTTAATTGCGAAGCAATTTCCTCGAGAAATCCCAAAGGGATTTCTCGTTGAGGTTAAATTCCTTCGGGATTTTACCTCTGGATTCTTCCAGAACCGTCGCCGCCTGCGAGCTTGTTAACTTCATCTTCAGAAACCATGTTGTAGTCTCCGATGATTGAGTGCTTGAGACAAGAAGCAGCAACTGCCCAGTTGATAGAATCCTGAGTGTTCATTCCTTTGAGCTGTGAGTGGATGAGACCACCACCGAATGAGTCACCACCGCCTACACGGTCAACGATGTTCATGTCATACTGCTTAGAGAATGCATAGTCTTTGTCATCAACATAGAGAAGAGCCTGCCAGAGGTTGCGGTTTGCGTTGATAGAAGTGCGGAGTGTGATTGCAACTTTCTTGAAACCGAACTTATCTTTGAGCTGGCGTGCAACTGAGAGGTAACCTTCGTTGTTGAGTTCACCCTTAGTTGTATCTGTACCTTCAGACTTGATTCCGAATACGTCGTTAGCATCATCTTCGTTAGAGATACAAACGTCTACGTACTTACAGATTTCTGTCATTGCCTTGCGGGCTTCGTCCTTTGTCCAGAGCTTTCCGCGGTAGTTAAGGTCACATGAAGTTGTGATTCCCTTTTCGTGAGCTACCTTGCAGCCTTCGATACAAGCCTGAACCATGTTTGGTCCGAGAGCAGGTGTAATACCTGTGATGTGGAACCATGAAGCACCTTCGAGGATTTTGTTCCAGTCGAATTCTTCCGGTTTAGCAAGCTGGATAGATGAACCGGCACGGTCATAAACACATTTTGAACCGCGCTGAGAAGCACCCTTTTCGTTGTAGTAGATACCAACGCGTGGACCGCCGCGAACGATGAATTCAGTGTGAACGCCGTATTTGCGAAGTGAGTTTACGGCAGCCTGACCGATTTCGTGTGTAGGAAGCTTTGTTACAAAGTAAGCGTCATCGCCATAGTTAGCGAGTGAAACAGCTACGTTAGCTTCTCCACCACCGAAAGTTGTTGTCATTGAGTCAACCTGTACAAAACGATAATAGTCAGCAGGCTGGATGCGAAGCATCAGTTCACCAAAAGTTACTACTTTTGCCATCTTTTTCTCCTATATTCCGGCAGAACCACCGGTTAAAATACAAAATAGTTCCTCATTATAGAGCAAAACGGTATAAAAAGTCTAGTTTATATGGCAATTTGACAACCTCACCATTGTCTTTTATGCTTTAAAAATGGTTTTCCCGAAAAACTATTCGTTCAGATTTTTCTCACTGGACTGCTCCATCGGAATAATAATTGCACTCGTATCAATTCCGATAAGCATGGGCTATGCACAGGTAGCAGGTCTGCCTGCAGTTTACGGACTTTACGGCTCACTTCTTCCGGTAATTGCATTTGCACTTCTGTCATCATCCCCGAGATTCGTATTCGGCGTAGATGCTGCTCCTGCCGCCCTTACAGGAGGCATTCTGGCCGCAATGGGAACAGCTCCTGAATCTGATGCTGCACTTTCGATAATTCCCGTAATATCACTCTGTGTTGCGGCATGGCTGCTGATTTTTTTCTTCATCCGTGCAGACAGAATATTAAAGTTCATCTCTCAGCCCGTAATGGCAGGCTTTATCACCGGAATCGGAATGACAATCATACTGATGCAGATTCCGAAACTCTTTAACGGAACTACGACACACGGCGAACTTATGGATCTGTCAGTTCATATTTTCACTCAGGCATGCCTGCATTTTAACCTGCCGTCCTTCATCCTCGGAATTTCTACGATAATTATCATTCTTCTTTGCAGGCGCTTTTTCCCGAAAATTCCGGTTCAGCCGCTTCTTATGTTTCTTGGAGCTGCGGCATTTTATTATTTCCCGCTGGACAGTCTTGGAATCAAAACTCTTCCGGCCGTAAAAAGCGGTCTTCCTGCCCTTTCATTTCCTTCACTGAGCCTGCTGTTCAGTAATTATGAAGAAATCCTTTTTCCTGCCTTTTCGATAGCCGTAGTCATTTTAAGCGAAACGCTTCTTGCAACAAGCAGTACGGCCCTCAAACATGAAGATACACTGAAAACCCGCCGGGAAATTCTTGCCTACACTGCAGGTAATTTTCTTGCAGCCTTAAGTTCTTCCTGTCCTGTAAACGGAAGTGTATCCCGTACCGCAATTGCAGGCCAGTTCGGCGTAAAAAGCCAGGTAATGTCAGTCAGTGCCGGACTTACAATGGGTTTAATCCTTATGTTCGGAACAGGCTTTATTGAATGGCTTCCGCTACCAGTACTTACAGCAATCGTTATTTCAGCGCTCACCGGAACCCTGGAATTTTCATTTGCCGCCAGGCTGAGAAAGTCTGACAAAACCGAATTCCTTATTTTCTGTTCTGCTTTTCTTGCAGTCCTTTTTTTTGGAACCGTCTGGGGCGTTATAACCGGAGTCCTTCTTTCGACCTTTGCCTTCATCATCCGCCAGTCAAAGCCTTCAACGGATTTTCTTGGAGTTGTCAGCGGAACAACTGGTTTTTATTCACTTACGCGCAGGGGAAGCGCAGCAGTTCCGATAAAAGGTGCAGTAATATATAAATTTTCAGGTCCCCTGTTCTACGCAAACATAAACCAGTTTTATGACGACATTACTTCTTCAATCCTCAAAAACACTAAAACCGTCATAGTTGATTCAAGCGGCATAACGAGCATCGACACTACGGCAGCACAACGGATAATTATGCTCAGGCAGAAACTCGAACGCTCAAAGATTTCATTTAAAATGGCAGGTCATGTAAGCCGGGTAAATGACCAGCTCCGCACATACGGCGCCAGGGAACTAATAGAACAGAAATGCGTACGCAAAAGAATTTCAGGAGCACTGGCAGATTCAGGATTCACTGAACCGTACCCTCTCCAGGAAAAACCGTCACTGGCAGGAGGTTCAAATATTTCTGCTGAGTTCGACTGGGCATTCGGAACTGAAAGTGAACGGGTAAAACTTGAAATAGCAGCCAGGATTGCAGAAGAAATCATTCACAACGAAAAAGTAAACGGCGACCGGCTTCATGAAATGGCAAGGGATTATGCTTCGGGTTACTGGAACGATGCAGACGAAGACGAACTTTTGGATATGATTCAGGCAAAAATTCTTCTTCTCGATGAAGAACACGGCATCAGAAACAAAAAACAGATTAACAGCGCAATTACAGACCTTCACGTAAAACTCGAAATAAGCCTTCTGAACGGGAACAGAGCTTCCATCAAACGGATTATCAGAAAACGCCGTAAAAGGGAACTTCTTATCAGGCAGAAATTTCCGGCACTTTACGAAAAAATTCAGGTTCAGCAGGAAGCCTATTTCAATAAAATTGCAATGGAAAATCCGGAACTCGCAAAAATGCTTGCAGGAATAATCAGTGAAAACGAATTCTAGGCATTAAAATCGTGAGTAATGTTCATGAGCCATTTTCTGCTCCGATAGTGCCTTATTACAAACGGCATTTTTTCGAACTCATCGCAGAACAGAATCAGATAAACGATTACCGGAGGAAGATGCAGGACAAAGGCTGCTATTAATCCCAGCGGGACGGAAACACCCCACATGGTTATGCTGTCAATCTTGAAGCCGAAACGGGCATCGCCTCCCGCCCTGAAAATACCGCAGATGAATACGGTATTAACAGCTGCTCCGATTATACTGAATGAATTGGAGAATATGAGCCACTTGAGCATACGTGCAGACTCTGCTTCAAGTTTGCCGGCCCAGAGAACAAGCGGATAAGACAGGGCTATCATAAGTCCCGCAAGCACTCCGGCAAGGACCGTAATTTTCCACAGGCTTGAAGCATCTTTTGCTGCAGTTTCAAGTTCTCCCCTTCCCATTTCCTTTCCGAGAAGTATCGCACCGCCGTATGCCATTCCGAAGCAGAGGACAGAACAGAGTGTCCTTGAAACACCGGCAACAGAATTTGCTGCAACGATATCTTCACCAAGATGCCCGAGTATAACGGAATACATTGCAAAAGCAGCTCCCCAGACAACTTCATTCGCGAGTGCCGGCAGTGAAAAGCGGTAAAAATCCCTGTGGAGAAGTTTGTTTTTTCTGAAGAGAATTGACGGCGTAAGCCTGATTTCTTTTATTCTGGATGCGAGCAGGATGCACAGAACAGCTTCAATAAAGCGTGCTAAAGACGTTGCAAGGGCCGCACCACGGATTCCCATTTCTGGCGCAGGACCGAGACCAAATATAAATACTGCGTTAAGGATAATGTTAAGCGTAAGTGCAAGGGCCGTGAGCAGCGTTACGGTTTTGACGCGTTCAATGCTTTTAAATACAGCCTGATAGACCTGCGAAAGGGACATGAAAAAATAGGAGGGAGCAGCAAAACTGAGATAGGATGCGCCTTCATAAATCATTCCTTCATCATCCGTGAAAATCCTCATTACAAGCCGCGGAAAAAAGAAAATTACTACCGAAAAAAGCATTCCGGCTGAGCAGGAAAACTTAAATGCGATTCCCGTCAGGGTTTCAATTGAACGGCTGTCCTGCCTGCCCCAGTACTGCGACGTAAGCATAATGAGGCCCGAAGACATGCCGATGTAAAAAAGAAGCAGCACGAACTGAACCTGACCTGCCAGCGAAGAAGCTGCAAGGGAAGTTTTTCCGACGTTGGCAAGCATGATGACATCAGCGGAATTAACTGCCGCTGATATCAGGTTCTGGAGCGCAATCGGCGTAACGATTCTGAAGAGGGAAGAATAAAATTTCTTTGAATCAGGCGTCAGCAAAATCTAAGTCTAAAAATTCCAGATTACGCCGAAGGACGGCTGAACCCTGATTTTTCCCAGAAGATCCGAGCCTTCACGGCTTTTTGCCAGCGTACAGTCTGCGCCACCGTCTTTATATGTATAGATTTCAGTAAGTTCAGATGTTCCGGCAACAAGGCAGCGTACTGCAAGATTTGCAAACAGACCGAAATGTTCCTTAAGTTTGTATGAAGCATAAATATCAGCTCCGGCAGAGAACATTGCCATTGTAAGCGCAGTATCAAGATCCGCCTTACCGTCATCACTTCCGGCATAAGCTATGTCTTCTTCCGTATGCGGATAGGCACTGATGTCAAAACCTATCATTCCCGTAAGACCGAGTGTAAACTTCTGAGTATGTATGAATGCATACCCGGCACCAACTGAAAAGTTCAGGAAAATGCCGAGATTCATGTTCCTGTCCTGAACGGAAACGTCATCTGAAGTTGCAAGGCCTATTGAATAATTTGCCTTTGTCATAAAACCGTTGTCCATCTGGCCGACATATATTCCGTCAATTCCGTATCCGAACTGTGTAATGTCATCTGCACCGGATTCATCAACACCGATAAGCGAAAACGGGACCGTAAAGCCCACACCGACATTATTGGTCCATTTTTTTGCAAAAGAACCGCTCAGGGCAAAGACACCCAGCACAAATAAAAGAACTGATTTTTTCATAAACATACCTCACGGAATGATTTTAACACATATTGCTTTCAATTCAAGACTGCTGCCGGTAACTGAAATGCTTCACTCTCAGATTTTCGGAGTCTTTGCAAGGCTTGCTGCAATCTCAGCGTCTGTCGGAATATAGTCGCTCATCGTTCCGTCGTTGAAAGCCTTGTAAGCGTACATATCGAAGTATCCGGTACCAGTGAGACCGAAGAGAATTGTCTTTTCCTCGCCGGTTTCCTTGCATTTGAGAGCCTCGTCGATCGCAACGCGGATTGCGTGGCTTGATTCCGGAGCCGGAAGGATTCCCTCAACGCGGGCAAATTCCTGAGCAGCGGCAAATACTGAAGTCTGTTCAACAGAGCGTGCCTCAATCAATTTGTCATCGTAAAGCTGAGAAAGGATTGAGCTCATTCCGTGGTAGCGCAAGCCGCCGGCGTGGTTTGGTGAAGGCATGAATTCAGAGCCAAGCGTGTACATTTTTGCAAGCGGACATACATGACCCGTGTCGCAGAAGTCGTAGACATATTTTCCCCGGGTGAGCGACGGACAGCTTGCAGGCTCAACTGCGATGAACTCATAGTCAGCTTCTCCGCGGAGCTTTCGTCCCATGAATGGA